>CAZOLZ010000009.1:0-7749 GCA_964580965.1 uncultured Flavobacteriales bacterium
GCCTTATTAACAGGTATTGGCGATAATGCTCGAATGCTCCATACACATATGAAAGAAAGCTTTTTATGGGATGCAGGGAATTTCACATTAATCAATGATACGCGAAATACAATCCGAGTTTTAACAATTATAAGGTTTGTATCAGGAGGTAATCAGTTTGTTCCTTTTATATTAATCAATATTTTATCCCTAGTTGGGGTTTTTAATATTTATAAAGCTTTTAAACCTTTTAGTAATCTTCCTTCAAAAATTCAATTCTTTACAATTTTACTTTTACCCAATTTGTTACTTTGGAGTTCTGGTATTTTAAAAGAACCTTTTATGATTTTAGGTTTAGGATTGTTTTTAAGAGGGGTCTTAAATAATCGAAATAATAGAAGAAATCATTTATATATTATAGCTGGGGTTTGTCTACTGATATTATTTAAACCTTATATTTTAACAAGCTTAATCCCTGCTTTAATCTTTTTTGGCTTTAATAAATATATCTTTAAAGGAAGACTTCTCAGAACCTCTCTGTTTTTAATCCTTCTAATTTCATTACCACTTGCTTCTAGTTTTGTTCGAGATAAAGTAGCTAGCTCAATTTCGAGAAAACAATTTGACTTAAATAATGTTGGTGAAGGAGGCGTACATGCATTTTCTGTCGAGAACTATTGTTATTATTACTTTAAGCCATACCAATACGAGGCCATTCAAGTCAATGATTATACGATCGATTTATTAGATTCTGTTACAGCAATTGAACTTTCAGTAATTCATCCTAAAAATAAACCAAAAAAAATATTTTTAAGTCCTGAAATAAAAGGTGGAGATACCTGGCAAAAACACATCATCATGCCGGGAACTAATAGTTATTTCAAACCTACGTTGATCAATGATTCATTTACTCGACTTATTTTAAACATCCCGGAAGCAATTATTAATGCTTATTTTAGACCATTCTTTTTTGACTCAGGAAGTAAACTAAAATATCCAACAATGTTTGAAGTCTGGGGATTAACACTTTTCCTTATTCTTGCAATTATATTCAGAAAACAAAACAAAGCAGTCTCTTTTCAATTAATTATTAGTATTGCCTTATTTTCATTATCTCTACTTTTATTGATCGGTTGGATAACTCCTATAACTGGAGCGTTGGTTCGTTTTAGATTTCCCGCTCAATTAGGTGTTTTAATTATTTCTTTAATACTAATAGACTTTAATAGAATAAAACGATGGAAAACTATTGTTTAATCACAGGTGCAACTTCAGGTATTGGAGAAGCATGTGCTACTATTTATGCTCAAAATGGTTGGAATTTGATATTAACCGGAAGAAGATTAGAGCGTTTAGAAAAACTTAAAACAGAATTACTTTTGAAATTTAAAGTTGAAGTCATCACTTTAAACTTCGATGTAAGAAATGAAGGTGAAGTTATTGAAAACATTAAAAGTATTCCAGAAAAAATTAAATCAAAAATTGAAATCCTGATTAATAATGCAGGTCTTGCTGTTGGTAAAGGTTCGATTGAAGAAAGCCTTACAGATGATTGGGAACGAATGATTGATACCAATCTTAAAGGTTTATTATATGTTTCAAAACAAATTATTCCTTTTTTAAAAGAAAAAACATCTGGACATATCATAAACATAGCAAGTATAGCCGGAAAAGAAGTTTATCCTGGTGGTAATGTCTATTGTGCATCAAAGCATGCTGTTGATGCTTTATCTAAAGGAATGCGAATTGATTTGGTAAATTACAATATCAAGGTTACAAATGTTGCTCCTGGAGCTGTTGATACAGAATTCTCTTTAGTTCGATTTAAAGGAGATCAAGAAATTGCAAATGCTGTTTATGATGGATTTACACCACTTTATGCTAAAGATGTTGCTGACACAATTTACTTTGTAACTTCAAGAGCTAAACATGTAACAATAAATGATCTAACAATTATGCCTACTGCACAAGCTAGTGCAACTATTTTTAACAAAACAATGCAATAATTTAAAAGTACATTTAAAAATAAAAAAACCGATGACTTATGAATCATCGGTTTTTTTTAAAACTATATCTATCTAATAACGATTAATATATCACTACGAATTCAGTTCTACGATTTGCTTTGTGTTGTTCTTTAGTACACGAAACTTCATCTTTACAATCATTGAGTAATTGAGTTTCTCCATACCACTTACCTATTAACCTATCAGAATCAACTCCTTTAGCAACTAAATATTTCAAACATGATTTATTCCTTCTTTCAGATAATATCAAATTGTAAGCTTCCGAACCCCTTGAATCTGTATGAGAATTCAATTCAATTTTAACATTAGGGTTTTCTTTTAAGTAAGCAGCTATTTTATCGAGTTCTTTTTTAAATGAATTTGAAAGGTTCCATTTATCAAAATCAAAAGTCATGCTATTATTATCTATTTCTAGGTGTTTCGCTAACTCAATAACTTTCATAGAAACATCAGCTTTCATTTCCTTCTCTCTTGTTCTTGTTGATAAAGCGGTTACATTATTATGATAACCATCATGAGTAGATTTTATTTCATAATCTTGATTACGCAATAATTTTGTTTGAATCTGACCATTTTCATCAGTAAAAGCTTTAGTTATTTCTCCAGTTGCTTTGTTTACAAACTCAACCTCAGTATTTGCTAAAGGTTTCTTAGTAATTTCGTCAAATACAGTTGTTGCAACATCTACATATTTACTTGACAAATCAAATGTTTTATGTGTTGTATCACTTTTTGTTTTACCAACTGTGGAATAATTTTCAGCTATTGGAGCAAATTCTTCATTATTAATTTCAAAAACATAATCGCTATTTTTATCCCCTTTAAATTCAAATTTTCCATTTGATGCAGCGTACAATGTATCAATGACTTCTCCATTCTTCCTAACAATTACAGGAACCTTTGTAATATCAGCATTAACATCAGCAACTAATTCCCCTACAAAAACAAAGTCTAATTGATGAATTGTTACAGCATATATGTTGTCTACATAGTTTAATCTATTTGAAGAAAAGTAACCTGCCTTTCTTGTTGAGTCTAAAATAAAAGCAAAATCATCTACATTTGAATTCAAATTAGCTCCCATATTCTTAAGATTAGTAGCTTTTTGATTTTGAAAATCTACTGAAAAAATATCTAAACCTCCTAAACCTGCATGACCTTTACTCGAAAAGTAAATTACATCATCTTGAAAGAAAGGAAACATTTCATTTTCAGGTGTATTAACTATCTCTCCAGCATTTGTTGGTACTGACCAGTTCCCATTTTCATTTAAACTAAACCAAATATCCGCTTTTCCATATCCTCCTGCCATGTCAGAAGCAAACCACAATGTTTTTCCATCTTGCGACAAATAAGGTTGAGCTGTAAAGTATTCATTAGAATTATATTCAAAAGGAACTTCTGTTTTAGTTTTTTCATCATATATAAAAATACCAGCTTTTGTTAGCTTAGCTCCTTTCTCATAATCGAAGTTCTTAGAATAATACCAAACCTGATTTACACTATCATAATAAGCTGTACCATCGTGTCTATTCGTTTCAAGAAATTTTACTTCTTTAACAATTGAATCATTTTTAGCCAACATGTATAAATTCAAGTAACTAGTATTATCATATGTTGATTTCCTGATTGCTCTTTCTCTTGCTGAGGTAAAAACGATTCCATCTGGATGGATTATTGGATTAAAATCTGCTTTTTCTGAATTTAAGGACAAAAAAGAAATAGAATACATCGAAGTATCTTTTGTCAACTCGTCCCAAATTGATCCATTATTGTATTTATCAAGTAACGTTTTAGATGGTGAAGATGAATTCTTAACAATTTCACTTGATAAAATTTCTTTTGCTCGTTGATACCTCCCTAAAAATAAACTTGTTTGAAAAAACTCAAAAGCATCATCAAAAGTGTATTTCGATGAAAAACTTAACCTTTCCAAAACATCAAATTTAAAATCAAAATCTTTACTCTTCTCTGCAGAAACTAAAGCATGCCTGAATAAAGTATCATATTTGTCAACATCTAAATTATTTTTCTGAACTAACTCTTTATAGATAGGAGTAGCCTCTGCGAAACGATATGTATTAAAATAGCTCTCCGCTTGCTGTATTTTTAAATTCTGACCAAATAAGCAAACACTAAAAAATATTGTTGCTAATGTTAATATAATCGATTTCATTTTTTTCTGCTTTATCTTCATAAATCTATTGTCTTAGAAATATCTTGGTGAACCAAATGCTTTTTTCTTGTGATTAATTGTGTAGTTCAACATTAATTCATGAGAACCTGCATTTTTCACACTGTTTAAACCATTAATTGGATAATCAAATGCATAACCAAACATCAATGATTCTGCTAATTGATATGCTGCATTGATACCTAATGATTCATTAAAACGATACATCGCACCAAACCATATCATTTTATACATAAATAAATTTGCATTTAAATCAACCGTAACTGGAGCATTTGGTAAAGCTTTAATCAAAGTACTAACCTTTAAATCTATCACAGAATTTATTGGATGAACATAACCTGCCATTAAAAAGTAATGTCTTTTTGTAAATGCATTTGAAAGCGTTATCCCATTTTCAACCAATTTGGATTCGAAAACTCTTGGAACACTAAAACCTACATAAAACTTATTTGTAAAATAATACGCTCCTACTCCTGTATTAAAATTTGTTTGAGAAAAAGAGGCTAGATAATCAACTTCTGTTGGGTCTTGAGCTAATAATTTTTGAAAATCTAAAACAAATTGCTCTCCTCCAAATGATAATCCTAAATTTAATTTTTGACCTTTTGAAAAATTTAGTGTGTAAGCATAATCTGCATAAAAGCTAGTTCTTTGTCTTGCGCCAATCATATCGTTAGATATATTAGCTCCAACAGCCATATTTTTGAACTTAATTGGAGAATTAAATGAAATGAATTGACTTCTTGGTGCTCCAGAAATACCTACCCATTGACTTCTAACAACACCAGTCACACTTAGATCTCCTCTTGATCCAGCGTAAGCAGGGTTAAACTGTAATGGATTAAACATATACATACTGGATTGCTCATCTTGTTGAGCATGAATTGAAAAACTCAATCCAATAAAGAGTAACAATATAATCTTAATATTTCTCATTATTTCTCGAATAATACTTTTATTATCTAACTAATTCAACATAACCTGAGATTGGATCACTTCCATCTTTTTTATCTATCACATAAAAATAAGTTCCACTTGGCAAGTAATCATTTCCAATGGTTGATCCGCTGTTTGCTTTTCCATCCCAATCATCATTGTAAGGTGATGCAATAAATACTAAACTACCCCATCTATTAAATATTTTGACCTCAGCATCTGGATCTAAATTTAACACCCAAGTTTCATTTTTACCATTCCCATTTGGAGTAATTATTTCTGGAATTATTCCTGGAATACAAGTCAATCTTATCAAGGTATCTATTTGACAACCTGCATCATCTGTTACAGTTAAAGTATACATCCCTCCAGAAATATTTTCATTAATACTTGTTGTAACACCATTTGACCAATCAAAATCATAATTACCAATACCACCTGTTACATTAAGCTCTATTTTACCATTATCTTTCCCACAATTTGGTTCTTGCTGCTCTGTTAATGTGAATTGCATGTCACTAATCGCAACTGTCACCTCTAATCTTGTTGCTGAAATACACGCGCCATTGGAGCTTTCAGCGTAATAAGTAAATCCATCTATTAAATTATCTGAGTTATTATATGCATTTCCATTCGCTAGTGCATCAAACCATGTTATAGATGAACCGTTTGCGGATAAATCACTGATAGTTGGTGAATTTGAAAAGCAGAACTCTTGATTTGGTTCTCCTGTAGGGTCTGCTACTGAAGTTACAGAAATATTCACCGAAGCAGTAGCATCAACACCTAAACAAGGACCTGAACCAGTAACTGTATATGTCAATGTTACTGTACCAGCTCCTACTCCTGTTACTAAACCAGTATTTAAATCGATAGTTGCAACCGTTGCATCTGAACTTGTCCATGTCCCTCCTGCTATTGTTGAACTTGCTGTTGTAGTTGAACCTGCACAAATATTTATATCTATTACACTAGCTGTTCCAGCGTCTGGAGCTGCTGTTACTGTTAAATCAACTGTAGCTGTTGCATCAGTTCCTAAACACCCTGCCACTCCTAAAACAGTATATGTTAAAGTTGCTGTTCCAGCTCCAATCCCTGTCACTAAACCTGTATTTAAATCGATAATTGCGACTGTTGGATCTGAACTTGACCATGTCCCTCCTGCTTGTGTTGAACTTGCCGTTGTAGTTGAACCTTCACAAATGTTCACATCTGTTATACTAGCTGTTCCAGCATCAGGTGCAGCTGTTACTGTTACATCAACTGTCGCTGTTGCATCTGTTCCTAAACAAACCCCTGATCCTTCAACAGTATATGTTAACGTTACTGTTCCCGCAGCTACTCCTGTAACCAAACCTGTATTAAGATCTACTGTTGCTACTGTTACATCTGAACTTATCCATGTTCCTCCTGCTACTGTCGAACTTGTCGTTGTTGTTGAACCTTCACAAATGTTCACATCTGTAATACTTGCTGTTCCGGCATCGGGTGCAGCTGTTACTGTTACATCAACTGTCGCTGTTGCATCTGTTCCTAAACAAACCCCTGTTCCTTCAACAGTATAAGTCAATGTTGCTGTTCCAGCTCCAATTCCTGTTACTAAACCTGTGTTTAAATCGATAGTTGCAACCGTTGCATCTGAACTTGTCCATGTCCCTCCTGCTATTGTTGAACTTGCTGTTGTTGTTGAACCTTCACAAATATTAGCATCTGTTATACTAGTTGTTCCGGCTTCAGGAGCAGCTGTTACTGTTAAATCAACTGTCGATGTTGCATCAGTTCCAAGACACCCTGCAACTCCTGATACAGTATATGTTAAAGTTGCTGTACCAGCTCCAATTCCTGTAACCAAACCTGTATTTAAGTCTACTGTTGCTACTGATGCATCTGAACTTGTCCATGTCCCTCCTGCTATTGTTGAACTTGCTGATGTAGTTGAACCTGCACAAATATTAGCATCTGTTATACTTGCTGATCCTGCATCGGGTGACGCTGTTACAGTAACATCTACTGTTGATGTTGCATCAGTTCCTAAACATGTACCCGTTCCATAAACAGTATATGTTAAAGTTGCTGTACCAGCTCCAATTCCAGTTACTAAACCTGTGTTAACATCTATTGTTGCGACTGTTGCATCTGAACTTGTCCATAACCCTCCAGGTTGAGAAGAACTTGCTGTTGTTGTTGCACCTTCACAAATAATAGCGTCCGTTATACTTGCTGTTCCAGCGTCTGGCGCTGCTGCTACAACAACTGGTAAATTCGCTGTTGCATCTGTCCCTAAACAAACACCTGTTCCTAAAACTGTATATGTAATCGTTGCTGTACCATTACTTATTGCTGTTACTAAACCAGTATTTAAATCTACTGTTGCTACTGTTACATCTGAACTTGTCCATGTCCCTCCTGCTTCTGTTGAAGAATAAGTAGCTGTTCCACCTATACATAAATTAGATCCAGTAGGAGTTATAGTTCCGGCTGTTGTCTCAGAAACTGTTACGTCAACTGTCGAAGTAGCATCTGTTCCTAAACAGACACCCGTCCCTTCAACGGTATATGTAAAAGTTGCTGTTCCAGATCCAATTCCTGTTACTAGGCCTGAATTGACATCTA
>CAZOLZ010000009.1:7849-47504 GCA_964580965.1 uncultured Flavobacteriales bacterium
GTAAAAGTTGCTGTTCCAGATCCAATTCCTGTTACTAGGCCTGAATTGACATCTATTGTTGCGACTGTTAAATCTGAACTTGTCCATGTCCCTCCTGCTATATTTGAACTTGCTGTTGTAGATGAACCTGCACAAATGTTTCCATCTGTTATACTTGCTGTTCCTGCATCTGGGGCAGCTGTTACTGTTACATCAACTGTCGCTGTAGCATCTGTTCCAAGACATACTCCTGAACCTGCTAAAGTATATGTCAATGTTGCTGTTCCAGCTCCAATTCCTGTTACTAAACCTGTATTTAAATCGATAGTTGCTACTGATGCATCTGAACTTGTCCATGTTCCTCCTGCTATTGTTGAACTTGCTGATGTAGTTGAACCTTCACAAATATTAGCATCTGTTATGCTTGCTGTTCCAGCGTCTGGTCCAGCTGTTACTGCTACATCAACTGTCGATGTAGCATCTGTTCCTAGACACCCTGCCACTCCTAATACAGTATATGTTAAAGTTGCTGTTCCAGCTCCAATTCCTGTAACCAAACCTGTATTTAAATCTACTGTTGCTACTGTTACATCTGAACTTGTCCATGTCCCACCTGCTTCTGTTGAACTTGCTGTTGTGGTTGAACCTTCACAAATATTAGCATCTGTAATACTTGCTGTTCCTGCATTAGGAGGTAAAGTTATTACAACAGTTACATCCAATCTTGTTGAACTTTCACAAGTTCCACTTGTTTGACTTGCATAGTAATGGTTACCATCTATTAAAACCTCATTACTAGATAATAAATTTCCTCCTGTTGCTGCATCATACCATTGGATATTTGAACCTACTGCTACTAAATCAGCAACTGTAGGTGAATCAGAGGAACAAAAAGATTGAGTAGCGCTTCCTGAAGGAGCACCAGGATCTGTACAAGGATTTAATATTGAACAACCGTCTTGTACTGGACAGTAGGTATCTGGAATTACAGAAGGTGCTACAGTATTAGAACCTGCATCTAAAGATGACGATATATTAACCATTGCCGGAGAACCTGAATTTGTAATCAAAAAATCAACCTCACCATCCGTTCTTTGAGAAATTGCATTTGATACTCCATCAAATGTACACTCATCAATAACAACACTAGCTTGTCTTGAAAAGCTTTCATTCCCATAGATATGATTTCCTCCATCATCAGCCGAATTATTGGTAAATGAACTATTTGTAATTGTTAGGGTAGCAGTTGTAGAAGAACCTGAACCTGAAAGACCCGTATCTATTGAAATTGCTCCACCATCACTACCAAGTCCAACAAGTGAAGTATTATTCTCAAAAACACAATTATCAATTGTTACATCCGAGTTACGACCTATTGCGATTGCTCCACCTTGTGCTATCCCACTTGGCTTGTTTGCGGTATTTCCATTAAAACATGATCTTGATACGTTTAAAGTTGATCTCCCTGAAATAAATATTGCTCCACCATGACCTCCTTGATTGTTTGCAAAGCTGGTATTGGAAATGGTAACAACTGTAGAAAAATCTGTTCCGTTTATAATTTTAATTCCTGCTCCATTGGATGTTACTCCACTGTAATTATCTGCTATCAAACAACTATCTATATCTAATGTAATTCCGTTACCATCAACTGTAAAACCACCCGAGGTAACAGTACTAACACCACTGTTACAAGATGAAGATGATTTTTTGACTGTAACTGTAGCCCCAGACTTGATATAAAACGCACCATCTCCTCCTTGACCATCTGAATTAATTGACGATACATCAATAATTGTAGCTGTTAAATTACTTTGAACAGTTAAAGCTTTTCCATTTCCTCCTGTCTCATATTGATAACCATCAGCAGTAATACCACTTATAAAAGAATTGTTACCCGTTATGTTCATGAAAAATATGTTAGATGAAGAAGTTCCTAGTGAAGCAGAAAATGTAACCAAACCACTACCTGCTCCAATTATGGAAATATCATCTGTACTAAGTTGTATCTCTCTGTCAAAATACGTTCCTGCGTCAATATATATAACATCACCTGGAACAACAACTGTTAATGCATAAGTCAAAGTTGCAAAAGGAGTTGAAGTCGTTAATCCGTCATTGGAATTATCACCAATAACAGAAGTATAAACATCATCTGTTAACGAGTTATCGTTAACATAATAGTCTGTTGCAAGAACTGATGACAGCGTAAAAACAAATAGTATGAAGACTATAGTTGATATATACGATTTACTTTTCATAATGGTAATGTAAAAATATTTTTTGGTTTTTTAGCAATTTAGTCAAATCTAAGAAAATTCATCGAAATAACTAAGTATTGAAGTAAATTGCACAAATAAATAACAAATTGTTAATTTTCAAAAAGTTAAGTTTATATAAAAAAAAATCCGAGAAATAATCGCTGCTTTAAAACAGCGATTATGAACTCGGTTACCTAAACATAAAATAAACTATAACTACTACATGCAAAAGTATTCCATAGAATTCTCTAAATAAAATATAATACTCCGAGTAGATATAAATTGATTGTTATCTGAGTTTTTTTGAGCTTTTTCGTTATTATTTTGAGGTAAATGGTTAGTTTTTTCTACGCATCTAATGCCCAAAAGTCATTAAGTATGCTTTCAGAAATTCGTTAATATCACCATCTAAGATTGTATCAACGTTACCTGATTCATAGCCCGTTCTAACGTCTTTTATTAATTTATATGGGTGCAGCACATAATTTCTAATTTGTGAACCCCATTCAATTTTCTTTTTTCCAGCTTCAATTTCATTTCTTTTTTCCATTCTAGCTCGCAATTCAAGTTCATACAATTGTGATTTTAATAACTGCATTGCCTTTTCTTTGTTCGCTAATTGAGATCTAGACTCTGAGTTTTCTATAATAATACCTGAAGGTTCATGGCGAAGACGAACAGCTGTTTCGACTTTATTTACATTTTGTCCACCAGCTCCACCAGATCGAAAGGTTTCAAAAGTAATATCTGCGGGATTAATATGAATATCAATATTTTCATTTACTAATGGATAAACATAAACTGAAGCAAAAGAAGTGTGACGTTTTGCATTAGAATCAAAAGGTGAAATCCTTACTAAACGATGTACTCCATTCTCTCCTTTTAAATAACCGAAAGCAAAATCACCTTCAAACTCTAATGTAACAGTTTTAATACCTGCAACATCACCCTCTTGAAAATTCAACTCAGTAATTTTGTGTCCATTTTTCTGCCCCCACATTTTATACATTCGTGACAACATTGAAGCCCAATCACAACTCTCCGTTCCACCTGCTCCAGCTGTTATTTGAAGAACGGCACTAAGCCCATCCTCTTCACCAGAGAGCATATTTTTCAACTCTAATTCTTCTACTTCTTTCAATAAGGTTTCATACGATTGATCAACCTCACTTTCCTCAACCTCTCCTTCTTTAAAAAAATCCATTAAAACTTCTAAATCATCAAAGGATGATTTTAATTGATCATATGTTTCAATCCAAAATTTCAAACCTCGAATAGCTTTCATTTGAGACTCTGCTTTCTTTGCATCGTCCCAAAAAGAGGGGTCTTGCGTCTTTAACTCCTCTTCAGAAAGTTGCATTCGCTTTTCCTTAATTTTCAGATAACCCTCAATTGCTTCTATGCGTTGAGCTATTTCTTTCAGTTGTTCTAGTCTTACCATGAAGACAAATCTAACTAAAAAACAACATGATTTCTTAACAATCTAATCGATTTTTTTAATCAACCACTCATTAAATATGAAAATAATTCTACATTTGTATCAAAATTTATTAGATATGAATATTCCAACAAATCTTAAGTACACAAAGGACCATGAATGGGTAAGCGTTGATGGTGATATCGCAACAATTGGTATAACTGATTTTGCTCAAGGAGAATTAGGAGACATAGTTTACGTTGAGGTCGAAACTTTAGATGAAACAATTGATGCAGAAGAAGTTTTTGGTTCTGTTGAAGCAGTTAAAACTGTATCAGATTTGTTTATGCCATTAACAGGTGAAATTATTGAATTTAATGAAGATTTAGATGCTAATCCAGAATTAGTTAATTCAAGCCCATATGATACAGGATGGATGATAAAAGTTAAAATTTCTGATACATCAGAATTAGATAGCTTATTGTCAGCTGAACAATATCAAGATTTAATTAAGTAATCAAGCTTTTAGCTATATTGAAAGAGACTTTTAAGAAGTCTCTTTTTTTTGCTAAAAAATCATTAATTTGTTAGGTCTAATTACATACCTTTTGTAATTTTAGCAACTTTTAACTACTAAGAAAACGAATAGATGGGTTCTTTTAATGCTAAAAAATTAAGTGCTGGAGGTTTTTTAATTACTATTGGAATTGTCTTTGGAGACATTGGTACATCACCTTTATATGTATTTGATGCAATAACAAAAGGTGTCTTCAATGAAGATCTAGTTCTAGGTGGTTTATCTGCAGTAATTTGGACATTAATCTTGTTAGCGACAACAAAGTATATTTATTTTGCTTTAAATGCAGACAATAAAGGTGAGGGAGGTATTTTCTCACTTTATGCATTGCTCAAGAATAAGAATCTAAGATGGATAATAATACCAACTTTAATTGGTTGTGCTACATTATTAGCTGATGGGTTTATCACGCCAGCTATATCGATTTCCTCTGCTGTTGAAGGAATAAATGCAATATATCCTAATCTACCAACTATTCCTATTGTATCTGGAATTATAATTGCGTTATTTTTAATTCAACAATTTGGAACAGCTTCAATAGGTAAAGTTTTTGGTCCTATTATGCTCCTTTGGTTTGGTCTACTCGCTTATTTGGGGTTATTACACATTTCTGATAACCCTAGTGTTCTTAAAGCTTTTAACCCATATTACGCATACAATCTAATTGTTAATGTTAAAGGTGGTTTCTGGGTACTTGGAGCGGTATTTTTATGTACAACCGGTGCAGAAGCTTTATATTCAGATTTAGGTCATTGTGGTAAAAAGAACATTCGATTCAGTTGGGGTGTTATGAGTACTATGCTTGTAATTAATTATTTAGGTCAAGCGGCTATGTGTTTAACGCCTGGATTTAAATTGGCGCCAAATACAACTGTTTTTTATACAATGGTCCCTGATCAAATACTACCCGCAGCTATTGCTATTGCTACAGCTGCAACAATTATTGCCTCTCAAGCTTTAATCACTGGAGTATTTACTTTGATGAATGAAGCTATAAAACTAAACCTTTGGACAAACTTGAAGGTAAAATACCCAACAGATCATTTAGGCCACATATACATTCCATTTATTAATTGGTTTCTAATGTTTGGTTGTTTATTAGTAATAGCTGTTTTCCAAACCGCAAAACACATGGAAGCAACTTATGGGCTAGCTATTACGATAGATATGGTAATGACATCCATACTATTGAGCTTACATCTGATTTTAAAGCGTCCTAAATTTAAACTTTTCTATATAGGTATTTTTGTAGTCTTCTTGTTTTTAGAAGGATGTTTCTTGATGTCTAACCTCGGAAAAATATCGGAAGGAGCATGGTTCACTCTGTTACTAGCAACAACATTCTTTATATTACTTTACCTTTATTATAGAGCTAGAAAATTAAGGAAAAGTATTACAGAATATGTTCCGATGAACGAAGTTACACCTTTAATCAAATCTGTATTAGCTGATGATAATTTAAATTACGAAGCTACGCATATTGTTTATCCAACAAGAAGTGATTCTCCTCAGAAAATTGACTCTACCGTATTCTATTCTTTATTTAGAAAGAAACCTAAAAAAGCAAAAGTCATTTGGTTCATTCATATTAATATTGAAAGTGAGCCTTGGGGCATTCATTATTCTGTAAATGAAATTATTGAAAAGCATTGTTACTATGTTACGTTAAACTTCGGATTTAAGGAAGAGCATAGAATAGAAGCTCTTTTGAGAAAAATTCATCATAAAATGGTTGAAAAAGGAGAACTGGATGGTGAAAGTGTGTTTGAATCTGTAAAAGATAAAATCGATGAGCCTGACTATAAATTTATTGTTTTAAATTCAAGAGTGGCAACAGATAACTTATTAAGTACATTCCAATCAATTTTTGTCAAAGTTTATCGCTCAATTAAATCAACTGGTCTAACAGCTGCGGAAGACTATGGATTAGATAAAACAAATGTAAAGGTTGAATACGTGCCTATTAGTGTAAGTAAAAAATACACGCATGAAATGATAGAAGACACCGAAGATTATTCTACTAAAATTGATAAAACAATATCAAATCTGACATCAAAAAGAAGGTAAACTAAAGCTTACTTTAATAATCAGATTTTGAAAATTTCACTTCATCAATTTACGATAAAGGAAGATAATATTCAGTTATTTTATAATTAATCAATAGAACCTATCTAATTGTTTCTCATCAATCTTTTCAAGATTTTAAAGTCAGTTAAGGAGTATGCAAAAGGTATCTAGAGGTAAAATCTATATAATAAAATTAGTCCAACTAAATAAATTCGGATACAAAAAAGCGGGTTGTATTTTTGTAACAACCCGCTTTTTAAATACCTGTTATTTCAAACTACTTCACTAAAGTCATTTCATCTACAAGATACTTCGCCCCGGCGTATTTATCAATCACCCAAAGGACATATCGAGCATCTACCACAATGTTTCTGCATCTTGAAGCGTCAAACATAAAGTCACTCATTGTACTTTCCCAACTTCTATCAAAGTTTAAACCGATTAAATTTCCATCAGCGTCCAATACTGGTGAGCCAGAGTTTCCTCCTGTTGTATGATTAGAACCTGTGAAACAAACCCACATTTCATCACCTTGTGCGTATTGACCAAAATCTTTCTTTTTATATAAATCAACTAACTCTGGTAACAATTCAAAGTCAGGGTTTCCTGAAATATGCTTTTGTAAAATCCCATCTGTATTCGTATGCTCTATGTATTTCATACCATCTTTAGGAGAAGACCCTTCTAATTTCCCATATGTAATTCTTAAAGTACTATTAGCATCAGGCCATTGTTTCATTTCAGGAAACATTTCACGTTTACCGGCTACATAAGTTTTTAAATAAGCATCCATTTGATTTCTGAAAGCTCTTGCCTCACCTAAATAATCATTGATGAATTGCGTCCTAACACTCTTCCAATGCTGATAACCAACATCTTTCTTTAGTACCTTAATTTTCTTTTTCTTTTTGATCTCATCAAGAATTTCAAAATATCTTTCTTTATTTGAGGTTACAGAAGAGGTGTATATCTCTGAGGAAAAAGTTCTAATATCTTTTCCTAAATTAATACCTAAACGATCGTAGTATTCAATAGTTAACAATTCAAATATTGATCGATCCACCTTTTCATCATAATTTTTAAAGAAATGCCCCGCTCCTTCTTTTAACTCTGCAATCTTAGCATCTAGTTGATTTGAATCTAACAATTCTTGAAATTTAGTTTCTAAACCATACAAAGCACCAGCTATATCAAATAATTCAGGACCAACATATAAATACTCAATGGCCATGTTGTATGCAAAATCAGCTTTTGACTTATCTAAAACCAATTGATTCATTAGCGCTAAAACAGCTCCATATTTTTCATTCCATTCTGTTTTTGAAGCTGCCCTTTTTTGGAACTCTGTTTCGAAATCTAATTTTTTCCCGATGGCATTTAATTCTTTTAATCCACCAATCTGTCCGATCCACTTTTTGTATGCATTTGCAATTCTAGCTTGTTTTGCTGAATATTTAATTCTAACCTCATCAGAAGCACGCATAGCTGCATCAATAACTGATAATGATTTTTCACGCATTGCAATTACAGCAGGTCTTTCAACATCAACAATGTATTTCAATTGAGCAGCAGATAAGTGTTGTTCAGTTGTACCAGGAAAACCATATACCATTGTAAAATCACCAACTTTTCTATCTTTTATAGAAACAGGTAAAACATGCAAAGGTTTGTAAGGTTGATTCTCCTTTGAATAAGGCGCTGGTTTATTATCATTATTGGCATAAATTCTAAAAACTGAAAAATCACCAGTATGTCTTGGCCAAACCCAGTTATCTGTATCTCCACCAAACTTACCAATTGCGTTGGGAGGTGTTCCAACTAATCGAACATCTTCAAATGATTCTTTTACAATCATGTAATATTCATTTCCATAATTAAATGGTTTTATTTTGGCAGAGTAATGATTATTTTTTTGAGCGTCTTGAATTAAGGTTTGAATGTTTTTCTTTAAAGCAGCAACCTTCTCTTTTTCATCTTGAATTGATTCTAATCCAAATAAAACACTCTTTGTAACATCTTCAATTCGAACAACTCTTGCTGCTTCTAAACCAGGATTTGGTAATTCTTCTTCAAAATTTTTAGCCCAAAAACCATTTTTTAAATAGTCTTTTTCTAATGACGAATGAGATTGAATATATGAAAACCCACAATGATGATTCGTTAAGATCAAACCTTTATCTGAAACAATTTCAGCAGTACAACCACCACCAAAATGAATTATTGCATCTTTTATACTTGAATGGTTTACATCATAAATATCTTGAGCAGATAAATGCATTCCCATTGCTTTCATATCTGATTCAAATGCAGAAACAACAGAAGGTATTAACATTCCTTCCTCTGCTACAGAAACTAAGCTTATTAAACTAAATAAAAATGAAAAGAAGATTTTTTTTGTGTTCATAGTATTTATTTTGAGTCTCAAATATAGGTATTCCTCAATCAAAAAGAGGGAGAATCACCAATTAATTATTAATTTTACGTGCGTAAAAAAATGAAATAGAACAAGTGGATTTTTTAAAGTTTATTTTTAGTCTTGGAGTTGTCATAGCGATTTTTGGTTTTATCTGGGGCTTTTTAAATATAGGTTATTCTTTACTTAGAGGTCAAAATAAAAACATCGGTGAAACTTATTTACTAAAAGGGCTTAAATACTTTTTTATGGTCGATGTGATTTTTTTATTCTGTTATGAAAGTAAAAACTTCAACATTAATCAATTAGCGATATCCGCATTAATCCTGTTAACTTATTTTTTAGGAAAATTACAAAATCAACAACAGAAAAAACAACTTTTTAAATTTGTTGCTAACGGAATGCCTTTGATGAATACTCAATTTAACTTAAAAGCTGAAATTGGAATAATTTCATTTGCTATTCTTTCATTTGCTTTATTCTTTTCCTATCCTTTTTTAGCTGAAAATAATTTCTCAATTTGGATGTTTGAAAACATAACATCTATTGAAAAGACTCCCTTCTTTGGGTTTATCTTTAAAATTATTGGTGCCTTTTTTATATGGAATATTTTCTATAAAATGTTTAGTTCATTTGGATTAATCGCTAACAAACAAAATAGTTTTAACCCGCAAGATTCTTCTGAAAATAACAATCAAGATAAAGAAGACAAATTTGATGATTACGAAGAAATTAAATAATAGAGACCTATGAAAAAATCAATTTTAACACTTATACTAATCGCAATTGTTTCACAGCTAAATGCTCAATTTTTATTCTGGAAAAAGGATAGATTAGAAAATGGTATTTATGCTTTTTTCAATACTCAAAAAGGTGAAATCGTCTGTAAATTAGAAACGGAAAAAGCACCTATGACTGTTGCTAATTTTGTTGGCCTTTCTGAAGGAAAATTTGAAGTTATGGACACTCTGTATAAAAAACCATTTTACAGAAACATGAAATTTCACCGTGTCATTAACCCTTTCATGATTCAAGGAGGAGACCCAACAGGTTCAGGTTTAGGTGGCCCTTCTTACCGTTTTTTTGATGAAGCTAACAATGGCTTGAAACACGATGTTCCAGGGATTTTATCAATGGCTAACTCAGGACCGAACACGAATGGTAGTCAGTTTTTCATCACTCATGTTTCCACTCCACATTTAGATGGAAAACATACAGTGTTTGGTAAAGTAATAAAAGGACAAGATGTTGTGAATACAATTGTTCAAGATGATTCTGTATTTGCAATTACAATTAAAAGAGTTGGGAAATCAGCACGTAAATTCAATGCATCAGAAACCTTTAAGTTTGTTTACGACAGCATCAAAAAAGTAAAAGATGATGAAGCAGCAGAACTATTAAAGATTAAAGGTATGTCAACGGATGAATACAATACCTATTTCTATGAATTAGTAAAAGCTAAATTTACAGATGCTCAACAAACTGCAAGTGGTTTAGTTTATGTGATTGATGAAAAAGGAAATGAAAAAAGGGCTGCTGAAGGAAGTAATTTATCGATGCATTACAAAGGAACCTTCTTTAAAAATGATAAAAAGTTCGACTCTTCTTATGATAGAAATACTCCAATGGATTTTTCATACAAGACGAATCGTATGATTCCTGGATTTGAAGAAGGAATAGCTTTAATTGGGAAAGAAGGAAAAGCTAAGTTGTTTATCCCTTATCATTTAGCCTATGGTACAAAGGGACGTGGAGATGCTATGCCTCCATATGCTGACTTAGTATTCGAAATTGAATTATTAAAAATCGAAACGCCTCGTGATTACAAACAAGAAGGAATTAATTTCTTAGAAAAAAATAAAAAGAATGAAGGTGTTGTAGTTACTCCTTCAGGATTGCAATATAAAATTATCAAACAAACTGAAGGACCAAAACCTACTGCAGCCTCAAACGTAACAGTTCATTATCATGGTACAACACCTGATGGAACTGTTTTTGATAGCTCTGTTGAAAGAGGAGAAACAATTTCTTTTGGACTAAATCAAGTAATTCCGGGCTGGACAGAAGGTTTACAATTAATGTCTCCAGGTTCCAAATACATTTTTTACATTCCTGCTGACTTAGCATATGGAAAAAGACCTCCAATGAGAGGTAACGGACCAATCAAAGCGGATATGCCTTTGGTTTTTGAAGTAGAATTATTCGAATTTAAATAAACAAACTATGTCTATTAATTTAATAGAAGAATTACAATGGAGGGGAATGATTCAAGATATCATTCCTGGAACAGAAGAACAATTATTAAAAGAAATGACAACAGGATATGTTGGTTTTGACCCTACTTCTGATTCCTTACACGTTGGTAGTTTATTGCCAATTATGTTATTGAAACATTTGCAATTAGCAGGACACAGACCGATTGCTTTAATAGGTGGTGCTACAGGTATGGTTGGTGACCCATCTGGAAAATCTGCTGAGCGTAACTTATTAAATGAAGAAACTTTACAAAAAAATATCGCTGGAGTTGAAAAGCAACTGAGAAAGTTTTTAGACTTCGAAAATGGAGAAAATGCTGCTATCCTTACCAATAATTTAGATTGGATGAAAAACATGTCGTTTATAGACTTTATTCGTGATGTCGGAAAACACATTACAGTAAATTACATGAGCGCTAAAGATTCTGTGAAAAAACGTATTGAAACAGGTATTTCTTTTACTGAGTTTTCATACCAATTACTGCAGGGAAATGATTTCGTTCATTTACACAAGAATTATAATTGTAAATTACAATTTGGTGGTTCGGACCAGTGGGGAAATATTACCACAGGTACAGAATTGATCCGTAGAAAATCAGGTGGTGAAGCATTTGCTTTTACATGTCCGCTACTAACAAAAGCTGATGGAGGTAAGTTCGGTAAAACTGAAGCCGGTACAGTATGGTTGGACCCTGAAAAAACTTCAGCTTATGCTTTTTACCAATTCTGGTTAAATGCTTCAGATGAGGACGCGAAAAAATTAGTTCGTTTCTTTACATTGTTATCAAAAGAAACGATTGAAAAATTAGAGAAAGAACATAACGAAGCTCCTCATTTAAGGATTCTTCAGAAAGCGATTGCAGAAGAAGTTACAGAAAGAGTTCATGGCAAAGAAGCTTTAAAAACTGCCATTACCGCTTCAAATATTTTATTTGGTAAGTCTACTGCTGACGATTTAAAATCATTAGAAGAGAGAGATTTCTACGCTATTTTTGATGGAGTTCCACAAGCATCTGTGACAATCGAAAAAGTAGAATCCGGTTTATCAATCGTAGAAGCATTGGTTGGAGAAAGTAATTTCTTAAAATCAAACAGTGAAGCTAGAAGAGAGTTAAAAAGCAATGCCGTTTCAATCAATAAAGCTAAAGTTGGAGAAGATTATACCTTATCGAAAGAAGACTTTATCAATGGTAAATATGTTTTGATTGGAAAGGGAAAGAAAAAGAATTATATATTGAAAATTGAAGGGTAAAGGTAAACACTCAAGATTCAAGATTCAAGATTTTAAGACTATTTAGATAAAGAGCCCCGATTGGGGCTTTTTTTTAAAACCATAAAAGAGCGTAAAAAAGTTAGTAACTATTTGAATCCCAAAGCGCGTAAGTTACCTCCATCAAGAGAGGATTAAAGAGGATGACATGTTAATTTGAAAATTCGAAAAATGAAACCTTTCGAAGTGAAACTTATTTAAATAAATGAAAACAGCATCATTAAAAGAATTAAAAGAAGAACTTGAACACTATTCTCAAGAAGAGCTAATCAAATTATGCTTAAGACTAACTAAGTTCAAAAAAGAGAATAAAGAGTTTTTAAACTATCTTTTATTTGGAGCAAATAATGAAGTTCAATACATTGAAAACATTAAAATTGAAGTTGATGATTTATTCAGTCAAGTCAATACCAGTAGTTTTTATTATATAAAGAAGAGCATTCGAAAAATTCTCAGAACATTAAAAAAATACATTAAATACTCTCAAAAAAGTGAAACAGAAATTGAACTTTTAATTTATTTCTGTCAAAAAATGAATGAATTAAAACCAAACATTCACACCAATAATGTATTAAAAAACATATACTATCGCCAAATAGAAAATATAAAAAAGACGATTTCTAAATTGCATGAAGATTTACAATATGATTATAATTTAGAGTTAGATAAACTTTGTTGATTTTTGTTCAATCATTATGATATGATTTAATGCAACCAATGTCGTTAATCCATCCAAAATTGAAATAATTGGAATTCATTTTCCCTATAGATTCTATTATTACATACAACAATCAAACTAAAAGAAACTTGGAATAATTCTTATATTTATAAATAGAAATAATCAAAATAAACAATATGAATACAATCAACGTTCAAGAATTAAAACAGATGATTGATAATCAAGAAGATTTTCAATTGATTGATGTAAGAGAACCTAATGAATTTGATGCAGGTAACATCAATGGATTATTAATTCCATTGGGAGATATTCCAGAAAGGTTTAATGAGATTGCTAAGGACAAAAAAGTTGTTATTCATTGTCGTTCTGGGGTTAGAAGTGCAAACGCGATTAATTTTTTAATGGCTCAACACGGTTATACTAACTTGCATAACTTAGAGGGGGGAATTTTAGCATGGAATGAATTAAATTCATAAATCTAAAATTATAAAACAATTTTGTTTCACTAATTTAAATACCTCACCACCTTTTTCCAAATCAACCATAGCCTGATCAACTATCATATTAAATATAAAGATTTAAACACCTTTAAATCTAGGCAAGAACTTCTTACCTCAAAAAAACCTGCTGCTTATCAAACTGATAAAATTAAAGCACCATTTTTAGAAGTAGTTCTAAACATTAAAAAATAAATCATCAAAAAAAATCTAATATTTTTTTCGTTAATCAACAATCAAAAAATAAAAACAATCCTACATATAGTTTTGATTTACAATTATTTATGCGTCGTATTAATCAATGTTAACAAAATGTAAAGAAACAATAATATAACGGTAAAGCAATTTATTTCGGTAAAATAGATGTTGGTTGTAGATTTGCATCAAATTAAAAATGTAAAAAATGAAAAACGTAAATTTAAAGTTGAGTGTTTTGATGTTATCAGCTCTTACATTAGGAGCGGTATCATGTAAAAAAGAAGGTTGTACAGATGATACAGCTACAAATTACAATTCTGAAGCTAAAAAAGATGATGGATCTTGTACTTATGATACTACAAGTGGAAATGTTCTTGAGATCAGTTCTAATATTACAGCTAACACAACTTGGGAAACTGGTAAAGTTTATGTATTAAAATCAAGAGTTGCTGTTGTTGATGGTGTAACATTGACTATCCAACCAGGAACAATCATCAAAGGTGATGTTGGAACTGGAGCAAACGCTACAGCTTTAATTATTGCTCAAGGTGGTAAAATCATGGCTGAAGGTACTGCTAATTCACCAATTATTTTTACATCTACAGCTGACAACATTCAGCCAGGAGAGATTGTAAGTCCAAACTTATCAGAAGATTTAAATGGATTATGGGGTGGTTTAATCGTATTAGGTAAAGCGCCTATTTCAGCTGACGCTGCTTCTGCTCAAATCGAAGGTATCCCGGCATCAGATGCTAACGGATTATATGGTGGATCAATTGATGACGATAACTCAGGTGTTATCAAATACATCTCTGTAAGACACGGTGGAGCAAACATCGGAGAAGGTAACGAGATTAACGGTATTACTTTGGGTGGTGTTGGATCTGGTACAGTGATTGAAAACGTTGAAGTTGTTTCTAACCAGGATGATGGAATCGAATGGTTCGGAGGTAATGTTAATGTTAAAAATGCAATCGTTGTTAAAGCAGGAGATGATGCTATTGATACAGATCAAGCATGGTCAGGTACATTAGATAACTTTATCGTTATTGCTGCAGGTGATGAGTGTTTTGAATTAGATGGACCTGAAGGATCAAGAGAAGGAAAACACACTATTATTAATGGATCTGTAAAAGCTCAAGGAGCTGATGGTTTAGTTGATTTAGATGCTAATTCTCACGTAGATATGAGTAATGTATACTTCTTTGATTTAACTTCAGGACAAGATTTTGATGAATTACCTACAGATTATACTTGCGTATTTGCAAATTTAGAGGCAACTTTGCCGGCGAATTCAGTATTAACTGATTTCTTTAAAGATGGTTCAGATGCATTCGTAACATCTGTAACTACTCCAACAGTTGGAGCAGACAAATCAGTTTTCTCTGGGTGGTCTTATGCTTCTGCTGCAGGATTATTGACAAATTTTTAATATTTAATTTTTAAATAAAAATTAATTATAAAAGTATGAATCGTAGGCTTTAAAAAGCCTACGATTTCTTGCGTTTAATAAATAATATAAATTATGCTAAGAGTAAACATTACATTTACAATTTTATTTACGTTTTTTACAGGTATAATATTTGCTCAGACACCGGGTTTATTAACCGGGACGGTTTATGAAAAAGCAACTGGAGAATCTGTTCCTTTTGCTGAAATCACAATTATTGAATTAGATCAAAAAGCCAAAACAGATTTTGATGGTATTTTTAAGTTTCAACTTTACCCCGGAACTTATTCAATAAAAATAGAGTCTTTCCAACTTGAATCTCAAGTTATATATGATGTTGTGGTAAAAGGTAATGAAACTACAAAAATTGAAGATATATACTTAGAACAAGTAGTCAATGAATTTGATCAAGAAGTAATAATTACTGCTGAAAGAACAAAAAACACAGAAGCTGCAGTTGTTTCAATGAAAATGAAAACTACCAATCTGATTGATGGAATTTCTGCAGATGGATTTAAGCGAATCGGTGATTCTGATGGAGCATCGGCCATGAAAAGGGTTCCTGGTGTTTCAGTAATTGGTGGGAAATATGTTTATGTTAGAGGTTTAGGAGACCGTTACAATAAAACATTATTAAATGGTTTAGATGTTCCTGGATTAGATCCAGACAGAAACACGATTCAGATGGATATTTTTCCAACTTCAATAATAGATAATATCATCGTCAATAAGACTTTTATTCCTGAATTACCTGCTGATTTTACGGGAGGTATTGTTGATATCGGTTTAAAAGAAATGCCTTCAGAACAAATTAGAAATTTATCTATCTCATCATCATTCAATCCTCTTTTTCATTTAAACGATGAATACCTAAAATATAAAGGAGGTAGTACAGACTTCTTAGGATTTGATGACGGAACTAGAGCTATCCCAGCTGTATCAAATGTTCCATTCTTTGCTGAGGTAGTAGGAGACGCAAATGGGGTTAAAGGTAAAAGATATACTGATATCTTAAATAAATTTAATCCAAATATGGCAGCACTTCAAGGAACAAGTGGTTTGGACTATAGCCTTTCTTCTGTTTTTGGTAATCAATTTAAAAAGGAAAAATTCACCTATGGTTACAACGCTGTATTATCATACTCAAATAAAACACAATTCTATCAAAATGTTGAATACGGAAGATATGGGTTGTCTGGAAATGCAGATATCACATCCATGGATGTTCGTGAGTTGCAAACTGGTGAATATGGTGTAAATAATGTTTTGTTGACTGGGTTATTAGGATTTTCAGTTAAAACTTTAAATTCTAAATACAGCATTAATGCTCTTCATATTCAAAATGGAGAATCTAAAGCTGGTATTTTTGATTACTACAATGCAGATCAGGGTGCAATCTTCTACGGTTTCCAACATAACCTTGAGTATAGTCAAAAATCAATTACCAATATTAACGCCCACGGTAAACACTTAATTCATAATTCAAATTGGGACATCGATTGGAAATTAGCAACCACATTATCTTTAATTAAAGATCCTGATATTCGTTTCACAAGATATGAAATTAGAGATGATAAATTCATCATATCAACAGAAGCTGGTTTCCCAGAAAGGATTTGGAGGGATTTATCCGAGCGTAATATTTCAGGAAAAACAGATATCAAAAGAACATATAAAGCATTTGATAGAGATGCAAGCCTAAAGTTTGGATCAAGTTACACATATAAGGAGAGAGATTTTGATATCATGAAATATGCCTTAAATATTAGAGGTTTAGATTTAAACGGAAACCCTGATGAATTATTCACTCCTATTAACTTATGGCCTGCTAATGGAAACCTAAACCATGGAACAACTTATGAAGCTTCATTTGTCCCTAATAACCCTAACCAATTTAATTCAAGTATCCAAAATATCGGTTCTTATGTTTCAACAGAGTTTTCTCCTTCTGTTAAATTAAAATCAAATATTGGAGCAAGAGTTGAATACTACAGACATAAATATACAGGTCAAGATCAATTGGGTGTGAATGTTTTAAATAATGCAACTGTATTAGAAACTTTTAATATTTTCCCTAGTTTAAACTTAATTTACTCTTTAAATGAAATGCAAAATTTCAGATTTTCATATGGAAACACTGTTGCTAGACCTTCATTTAAAGAATTATCTTATGCTGAAATTGTTGACCCTTTAACTGGTAGAACTTTTATCGGAGGTTTGTTTAAAGATGAAAATCCTTCAACAGGAATTTCTTATTGGGATGGAAATTTGACAAGTACAACCATCCATAACTTTGATTTAAGATGGGAGTTTTCTCCATTACCCGCTCGAATTATATCTTTGAGTGCTTACTACAAAAAGTTTATTCGTCCAATAGAAATTATTCAATTTGCGACTCAAGCTGGTGCATTTCAACCGCGAAATGTTGGAAATGGTGAAGTTGTAGGAGGAGAAATAGAACTTAAGCAGAACTTAGATTTTATTAGTGATAAATTATATCCTTTAAGTTTTGTATTTAACTATACATATACGTTTTCAAAAATTGAATTTTCAAAAACAGAATATGAAAGTAGAATAGCAAATGCTCGAACTGGTCAAAAAATAAAAACATACAGAGATATGGCTGGTCAGTCTCCTTACTTGATTAATGCTGGTTTTTCATATAGAGGAATTGACAAAGGATTCTGGAGAAAATTTGAAGCAAACTTGTTCTACAATGTACAAGGACAAACGTTACTTTATGTTGGTATGGTTGATAGACCTGATATCTACACAAAAGAATTTCACAGTTTGAACCTTAACGTTTCAAAAACTTTCGGTAAAGATGATAGAATGCAACTTAACTTTAAAGTCACTAACATTTTAAATGATAAAAAAGAAGCTGTATTTATATCTTACGATACAGAAGATCAATACTTCTCAAGATTAACTGTTGGACAAAATTACAGCTTGAAATTCAGCTATAATTTTTAATACTAGTTGTTAAAAACATAAAAAAGGGAATCATTAATGATTCCCTTTTTTTTTAGTTTAATATTTTATAAATCCACAAATTTGTAACCGATTCCTTTCACCGTTACAAAGTGATTCTCCCCTAACTTTTCTCTTAGTTTTCTAATATGAACATCAATCGTTCTGTCACCTACAACAATGTCTTTTCCCCATACTGTTTCTAAGATAACTTCACGTTCAAAAACACTGTCAGGTTTAGATGTCAATAATGCTAATAATTCAAACTCTTTGCGAGGTAAATGAATTGTTTCACCATCTCTCTCTACAACATATTTCTCCCTGTTTACAATTAGTGAAGCTTTTCTGTTTAAAGACTCGTTAAATGAAATATCTTTTCTTCTAAGTAAGGCTTTTATTTTTGACACGAAAACTTTTGGTTTGATCGGCTTTGAAATATAATCATCTGCACCTGACTCTAATCCTGCAATTTGACTATAATCCTCATTTCGTGCAGTTAGCATACATATGATAATATCATCGTTATTAGGACTTCTTCTAATTTGCTCACAAACTTCTATTCCATCCATATCAGGCATCATAACATCCAGTACAATCAACTCTGGACGTAAGGAATTAACTTTCTCTAATCCTTCTTTACCGGACGATGCTTCTTCAACGTGATATCCTTCTTTTTCAAGAGCATATTTTAATATACTTCTGATATCTTCTTCATCATCAATTACGAGTACATTCAACATTTTCTTTGATTTTGTAACTAACACAAAGATAATACTTTCTCTAAACTCTTAACATTCTCTTAACATTAAAGAAAGTATAAATATTGCAATTAAATGATAATTCTTAATTTTACAGGTCTAGCATGGATTTCACAACTCAAACATTTAATCTGTAAATCCATGACATAGTATAATTGGCTTAAGTTTAAATTAGACTTATACAAATGAGTAATATTTTACATATAGAAACTGCTACCAAAGCTTGTTCTGTTGCTTTATCTAAAAATGGAAATCTAATCGCTTTGGAAGAAATAAACGATGGAGAGTATTCACATGCTGAAAATATTACCTTATTGATTCAAAAAGCAATTGAAAAAGCAGGAATAGAAATGAAAGATTTGAATGCTGTTTCTGTTTCTTCTGGTCCCGGATCATACACCGGTTTAAGGATTGGCGTTTCAACTGCCAAAGGAATTTGCTATGCTTTATCTATTCCTCTAATCGCTATTGATTCACTTCAAGCACTTGCACAATTAGGTTTTGAAAAATATCCAAATCAAACCATTTGTCCATTGATTGATGCAAGAAGAATGGAAGTTTACAATACTATTTATTCTGAAAAAGAAGTATTACTAAAACCGATAAGTGCAGACATTATCGATGAACATTCCTACGCAGAATTTGAACCTTTTGTTTATCTGGGCGATGGTGCAAAAAAACTACAAGAAATCTGGTCGAACAAAAACTGTAAAGCAGATTTAACTATTTTCTCTTCTGCAAAAGGTCAAATCAAACCTGCCTTTGAAAAGTTTCAAAAAAAACAATTTGAAGATGTTGCTTACTTCGAACCTTTTTATTTAAAGGACTTCGTTGCTGGTAAGAAATAAATCTTCTTGATTTATAATAGATTTTATATACGCAGACCCTATAATTGCTCCGTCACAATATGCTTGGGCTTTATTAGCATCTGTTAAGCTTGAAATTCCAAATCCCATCATTAAAGGTGTATTTTTTAATAGACCTCTTATTCTTTTATATTTCTTTCCTAAAGTTTCTGTTACCTCAAATTTACCGCCTGTTATTTTTTTACTTGAAACCAAATACACAAAACTATTTTGACTAACCTCCTCTATTTGACTGATTCGTTCTTCTGAAGTATCTGGTGTTACCAAAAAAACCAATGAAACACCATGTTTTTCAAAAGTTGTTTGGTAAAAACGTTGGTAAATTTCAAAACTCAAATCAGGAATGATAACCGTCGAAACATTTACTTGTTGGCAAGCATCTAAAAAATGCTCCAATCCAAAGGCTAAAACCGGATTGAGATACCCCATTAAAAC
Organism: uncultured Flavobacteriales bacterium; assembly: GCA_964580965.1. Taxonomy (GTDB): domain Bacteria; phylum Bacteroidota; class Bacteroidia; order Flavobacteriales_D; family Crocinitomicaceae; genus CAIUKX01. The sequence continues at coordinate 27,942 of CAZOLZ010000009.1, forward strand.
TAACGGTATTTCAACCTCTTCTTTAATTGCTTTTAACTGTTCAAACAACAATTCTAAAGTCATTCCATTTTTTAAAGCAACTTCACTTGATTGTTGAATCGTTGGTCCATCTGCCATTGGATCAGAAAATGGTATTCCAACCTCAATAAAATCCACTCCTTTTGATTGTAATTCTAAAATTTGTTTTCCAGTACTGTTTAACTCTGGAAACCCTGCAGTTATAAAAATGCTCAACTGCTTTTTATCTTTTTTAAATTTATTCATCTCAAAATTCAATTTTAAAAATTAAGAATTCAAATACGTTTCCATATCCTTATCTCCTCTACCCGATAAATTGATTACTACAACATCATCTACTTTTAGTTCTATATTATCTAATGCTGCCAATGCGTGTGCAGTTTCTAAAGCAGGAATAATCCCTTCTTTTACCGATAATTTTTTAGCTGCTTTCAAGGCTTCCTCATCTGTAACTGCAACTACTTTTGTTCTTTCCTCAGAAATAGTAAATGCATGCAGTGGTCCAATTCCAGGATAATCCAATCCAGCTGAAATAGAATGAGGTTCTATAACTTGACCATATTCATCTTGCATCAATAACGTCATACTTCCATGCAAAACACCTTTTTTACCCAAGTGAGCTGTAGCTGCCGAAAATGAAGTATCTATACCTTTTCCTCCTGCTTCAACAGCAATTAAATCAACCTCTTCTGAATAAAATTCATAAAATGCACCAGCTGCATTACTACCTCCACCGACACAAGCGATTACTTTCGTTGGTAATTCTTTACCCGTTTTTGATTTCAATTGATCTTTAATCTCCCTTGAAATAATTGCTTGAAAATAGGTTACCAACTGAGGATATGGATGCGGACCAACAACACTACCTATTAAATAATAAGCATCCGAATGATTAATCCAATAACGAATAGCTTCATTGGTAGCATCTTTCAATGTTTTACTTCCACTAGTAGCAGGCATTACTTCTGCTCCAAGATACTGCATTCTTTTCACGTTTGGTGCTTGTCGCTCAATATCTTTTTCACCCATAAAAACGATGCATTGCATATCCAACAACGCACAAACAGTTGCTGTTGCTACACCATGTTGCCCTGCCCCTGTTTCAGCAATAATAGTGGATTTCCCCATTCGCTTCGCGAGTAAAATCTGACCAATAGCATTATTGATTTTATGCGAACCTGTATGATTCAAATCTTCACGTTTCAAATAAATTGAACACCTGTATTCTTCTGATAATTTTTTCGAAAAATATAATGGGGAGGGTCTCCCTACATAATCCTTCAATAAAGCGACAAATTCTTCTTGAAATGTGCAATCATTTTGGTAGAATTGAAATGCTTGTTCCAATTCGTTTAAATTTTCTCTTAACAATTCAGGAACAAAAGCACCTCCAAAATCACCATAAAAACCTAAATCATCTGGTTGTATTTTAATTTGCATTTTTAATCTGTTTAATTGTTTGAATAATTCGTTTTGTATCTTTTTGTCCGGGAGATAACTCAAATTTGCTATTTAAATCAACTCCTACCATCTTACGAAATGAATAGTTTTTTAATTCATTTAAAGCTTTTTCATCTAATCCTCCACTCAATACAAATGGCTTTTCACCTTTGTAATTTTGTAAAATAGACCAATCAAATTGTTTTCCTGAACCTCCATATTTTTCGGTTTTTGTATCAAACAAAAACGCATCTACATAAGGTTCGTAGGAAGTACAAATTTTAAAATCAAATCTTTCATCAATTCCAAACGCTTTGAATATTGGCTTTTGAATTACTTCTTTTAGTTGCTTTACTTCTGATACTGATTCGTTTCCGTGCAATTGAAGAACATCTAAAGTATAGCTATTAATTTTAGCTTGAATCGTTTCTAATTCTTCGTTTACAAATACCCCTACCCTTTTGAATTTACCATCAAGCTTCGGAACTTCTGTTATATATCTCAAAGACTTAGGATAGAAAATGAAACCAATATAATCAATCAAACTAGAATCAATTAACTCTTGGATTTCCTCTGAAGACTTCATTCCACAAACTTTTACTTTTAAATCTTTCATTCTTAAATCATTTGAAATGATAAATCCAATTGTGATTTTAATAAGCTTTCTCCTATTAAAGCACCTTGAAAACCAACTGCTTGTAATTGCTCTATTTCCAATTGTGTTTTAATACCTGATTCAGCTATCAATACTTTATTTTTAGGTAAAAAATCAATTAGATCGAATGATGTTTGTAGGTTTGTTTGTTGAATTTTCAAATTACGATTATTAATTCCTATAATATCAACCTCATCGTTAATTTTATTTAATTGATCTTTACTGTGAAGTTCTAATAAAACTTCCAAACCTAAACTTTTAGCAATTATTGAAAAATGCAAAATTTGCTGTTTATCTAACGCCTCTGAAATTAACAAAACAGCATCCGCTCCGATTGCTTTTGCTTCAAATAATTGAAATTCATCAATCACAAACTCTTTGTACAATAAAGGTAATTTCGTTAACGAACGGACTGTTTTCAAATCTTCTTTCGAACCTCCAAAGAATTTGTTGTCTGTTAAAACTGAAATCCCTGCTGCTTGGAATAATTCATAAGCTTTTACCTTTTCTGTTAAATTTAAATCGAGTTGTATCTCTCCTGCACTTGGTGATTTCCGTTTCAATTCTGCTATCACCCCAAAATCTTTCAACCGTAAACTCTTGGATAAGGAAATTGTATCTCGCTTGAAAAATGGTTCATTTTCGAAATATTTATAAGTGTAAACTGACTTCTTTTGCTTGATTTCAACTCTTTTATTTGCTATTATATCGTCTAAGATTGTATTCATATTTTTACTTTTAAATTGCTGCTTCAACTGTATTGAATTGTTTATGAAACTTGATTGCTTGACCTGATGAAATAAATGCTTTCGCCTCCTCAAAAAGAATTTTGTACTGTTTTTCAGGATGAAAACAACTCATTCCTAATGCTGTATTCGAAGCTACCACATTAATCAATTCTTCAGATGCATGTCCTCCTAAAATTGATCGTAACATATTCGCGGATTGTTCGATGCTACCTCCTTTCAAATTTTCTGGAGAAGTAACTTCAACACCAAATGAATTGGCATTTAAAATTTCATCTGAATTATTTCCAAGTACTCGTGCATCTGCTGTTAAAGTTAATTCGTCGTACCTATCCAAAGCATATACAACTTTAAATGATTGTCTTTTATCTCTTAATAGAACTTGATAAATTTTAGCTAATTCTAAACTGTAAGTCCCTGTCAATTGAAATTTTGGTTGAATAGGATTTAACAATGGTCCCATCGCATTAAAAAAAGTACCTACTCCTAATTGTTTTCGAACCGGAGCTACTTTCTTTAAAACTGGATGAAATAATGGAGCGTGAATGAAACAGATGTTTTGCTTTTCTAATTGTTGATTTAATACTTGTTCATCCTTCGTAAAGTTAAAACCTAAATACTCCAAAACATTTGATGAACCACAAATTGAACTAACACCATAATTTCCGTGTTTGATTACTTTATATCCCATTGCAGAAAGAATAAAAGCAGTTGTTGTAGAAATGTTAAATGTATCTTTTCCGTCCCCTCCTGTACCACATACATCAATCGCTTCATTGGTGTATAAACTAACCCTATCTGCATAAGATTCAAGTGCATTTCGAAATCCTTTGAATTCATCAAGTGTCAAACCTCTCATTTGAATAGCTGTTAATATCCCTCCCAATTCCACTTCTGAAAATTCATCGTTCGCTATTGCATGAATAAATGCTTCCGATTCATTGATATTCAACTGTTCTTGTCTTAATATTTTCTTTAAAAAATTCATTTTTATAGCTTTAAAAAGTTTTGTATTTGTTTTCTTCCTGTTGGTGTTAAAATTGATTCTGGATGATATTGCATTCCGTATATTGGTAAAGTTTCATGTTGAATGGCCATTATCTCCCCTTTATCAGTTTTTGCTATTACTTTCATTTGAGACTCACTTGATTGTTCAAATTCCCAACTGTGATAGCGACCAACTTCTATTTCAGAAGGTAAGCCATTGAATAATTGATTATTGTTATCCAAATTGATCTTAGAAACTTTTCCATGCATTATCTCTGGACTTTGCTTTAATTTCATTTGGAAATGTTCTCCTATAGCTTGATGCCCCAGGCAGATACCTAATATCTTTTTTGAGTTCACATATTTTTGAATTACATTCATTAATTCGCCCGCCTCTGACGGAATACCTGGACCGGGAGATAATAAGATACGCTCGGATTGATCTAAAATTTCATAATCAATTGAATCATTTCGCATTACATGAATTTCACAATGTAACTCTTCTTCAAGATACCTTACTAAGTTGTAAACAAACGAATCGTAATTATCAATCACTGTAATTTTTCTTTGTCCCATTTTCTAAATTATTGAATGTTCTAATTCTGTTTGTTTAGAAGCTTTTTGAATTGCTGTTCGAACTGCTCTTAATTTATGATGCACTTCGTTCACTTCACTCTCTACTTCCGAATCCACTAAGACACCTGCCCCAGCTCTGTAAAAAAGATTATTGTTCATACTCAACATACTTCTAATAACAATAGCCAAATTCAAATCTCCATTTGTACCTATTAACCCTACAGCTCCTCCATAAAAATCACGTGTTGTTTTCTCATATTTTGAAATCAATTCTAGTGCTTTTGGTTTTGGTGTTCCTGATAAAGTCCCAGCAGGAAAGGAATTATTAAACACTTCAAAGGCTTTATCTTCCTTTAGTTTCCCTATAACTTTTGAAACAAGGTGTGTTACGTGACTGAAATGCTGAATTTCTTTATAAACATCTACTTTCACTGGAGAACAATTTTTACTCAAGTCATTTCGTGCTAAATCAACAAGCATGGTATGTTCCGCATTTTCTTTCTCACTTTTCAATAGGAAATCTAAACTCAAAGCATCTTTATTTTCATCTCCTGTTCTTGGAACGGTCCCCGCAATAGGATGAATCTCAGCTTCTCCATTCTTAACAATCAATTGCGCTTCAGGACTTGAGCCCATTAAACGATACGATTCAAAATCAAAATAGAATAAATAGGGAGAAGGATTTAACCTTCTTAACTGACGATAGACTTGAAAATCATCTCCAAAAAAAGATTGCTTGAATTCATTCGAAACAACCAATTGAAAAACATCACCACGTTTACAATGTTCAATTCCTTTTGAAACAATTGCTGCAAATTCAGTATCCGTAAAGTCAGCTGATTCCTCTTCGATCAATTCAAACGGTAATTCTGTATAGTTTTCCTTTTTGAAGAACTCTTTAATCGAAGAATTATTCACTTCCTGTTTGTCAAACCCATTTGAAATCACATAACCATTGTCAGTAAAATGATCAATAACAATAATTGATTCAAACAAGAACAAATGAATATCTGGTAAAGAATGACTTGATTGTAACTTAGTGATATGCTTTTCTGTTAAATATGAAAACTCAAAACCTATACGTCCAATGAATCCATTCCCTTGAATGTTTGGGTTTTCAAATTTGAATTGGCTAATAACTTTTTGAATTTGGTCTCCGATAGTTGAACCTGGAATCAATTGAAGCGTTTGAATTTTTTCTTTGTATCGAATGGAAACTTTTAAATTTTCAACAGTTATTTCAATGATTGGATTTAATCCTAAAAAGGTTTTACTATTACTACGAGAATGATAATCATTACTCTCCAATAAACAAGTTTTTCGATAACGATTTCTTAACGAAAGATACAATTCGATTGGAGTGTAAACATCCGCATTAAAAGGGGTGACTTTTGAAAATAACATAAATTAAAATTGAATGAAACAAAAAAGGCTTGTCAAATGTGACAAGCCTCTGAAATATTATTAGGATAAAATACAACTAAAGCCAATCACACCATCGTTGCGACTGCCACCATAAATTTGTATTTGTAATTCTGATTCTCATTGATGCTACAAAGATTCTATTTTTTTTAACAAAAACAAACATTTTTGTTTTTTTATTTTTATATTTGGTGAAGTTAAACAGGAAAATGGTTACAACTAGACGATTTTTTAAGTGGTATTTTAAACGTCCGTAAGTACGTTCAGCTACTACTATAACTATAACTATATTAATAGCTCGTTTCGTACTTCGAAACGAGCTTTTTTAATTTTATAATAATAGATATGCAACTTGGAAACGACATTAAAAATTCACAGAGACCTTATGTAATTGCTGGTCCATGTAGCGCTGAATCACCAGAACAATTATTAAAGGTGGCTCAAGAATTAAAGGCAAATGGATCAACGAATTTATTTAGGGCAGGGATTTGGAAACCTCGTACTCGTCCAAATTCATTTGAGGGTATGGGAGATATTGCCTTGCCATGGTTGATTGATGTTAAAAAAGAAACAGGATTAGGTGTTACAATAGAAGTTGCAAATCGTCAACATACTGAATTAGCATTGAAGGCGGGAGTCGATGTTCTTTGGATTGGAGCGCGAACAACAGTAAACCCATTTGCAGTTCAAGAAATTGCTGATGTACTAAGAGGTGTTGACATTCCAGTTTTAATTAAAAACCCTGTAAATCCGGATTTAGAATTATGGATTGGTGCCTTTGAACGTTTAGCGAATGTTGGGATTACTGATTTAGGTGCTATTCATCGTGGGTTTTCAGTATATAAACATCCAAAATATCGAAATGTACCCAATTGGGAAATTCCAATTGCATTAAGAGAACGTTTACCAGAAATTCCAATAATTTGTGATCCTAGTCACATTACAGGTAATCGTGATTTATTATTGGAAGTTTCTCAAAAGGCGATGGATTTGAATTTTGATGGTTTGATGATTGAAACACATCCAACTCCTGATAAAGCTTTATCTGATGCTGCTCAACAATTAACTCCTGAAAAGTTATTTGAGTTGTTTCAAAACTTAATTCTTAGAACAAACCAAATGTCAGAACTAGATAGTTCTCAATTGGACCATGTACGCACTAAAATTGGTCAATTGGATAACGAATTATTTGAAATTTTAACAGAACGAATGAACTTAGCTGAAGTAGTTGGTGATTTTAAAAGAGAACATAATATCACCATTTTACAACAAGAACATTGGGAAAAAAGCATTCAAAAAAGATTATCTAAAGCAAGTGACTACCAATTAAGTGAACGATTTATTCGACAGTTAATGGACGCTATACATCAGGAGTCGATTAGACATCAAACGAAAGTAATGAATGGAAAGGATTACTAGCTATTAGTTGTTAGAAATAATAAGGAAAATGTTGATCAAAACAATAGAGAAAAAAGAAAAAGCTGGGGTTGTATTGATACCCCCTTCAAAAAGTGATAGTCAGCGAGCGATACTTGCTGCAGGACTGGCGAAAGGTAAAAGCACACTATTTAATATCGGAAAAAGTGCTGATGAATTGGCGATGCTAGCGACCATTGAGCAATTGGGAGCTCAAGTTAACTTCACACAAGAAAACGTTGCTGAAATTACAGGAATCGATAACTTTCCAAATGAAGCTACAATCAATATTGGAGAAAGTGGTTTAGGTATTCGTTTGATTACCTCTGTTTTAGCCTCTCAAAAAGGTAAATTTACTATATTAGGAAAAGGTTCTTTATGCTCACGACCGATGAACTTTTTCCCTGAAACATTACCTCAATTAGGTGTTATGGTTTCTACTCAAGCTAATTTTTTACCGATTGAAGTCGAAGGTCCAATGCATGGAGACCAAACGATTGAAGTTGATGGTTCTTTGAGCTCTCAATATCTTTCGGGTTTACTAATGGCTTTACCATTGATTGATGGTGAAACAACCATAAAAGTAAATGATTTGAAAAGTATTCCTTATGTTTCAATGACATTGGATACATTGAAACAATTTGGGATTGAAATTGAAAATATTGATTTTAAAACCTTCAAAATAAAAGGAAATCAAAGCTATCAACCAATAAACTATACCATTGAAAGTGATTGGAGTTCGGCTAGTTATTGGTTAGTTGCTGCTGCTTTAGGAATGAAAATTGAAACCACAGGCTTAAAAATGAGTAGTTTACAAGCAGACAAAGCCTTATTAGATGGATTAATGTCTGCTAAATGTCGCATTATTCGCTCTGAAAATGGTTTAAAAATAGACGGTACTTACCGTCAAGCATTTGAATTTGATGCAACGCATTGTCCAGACTTATTTCCTGCATTGGTTACGCTTGCAGCTTATTGCGTTGGTGAATCAATCTTTTATGGTGTTTCTCGCTTGAAAAATAAAGAAAGTGATCGTGGAATTGTACTTCAGAAAGAATTTGGAAAATTAGGACTACAAATAGATTTAGAAGGAGATAAAATGACTGTTCACGGTAAAGGGAAATTAAATGGAGGTCTTTGTGATTCTAACAACGACCATCGTATTGCGATGTGTTTGGGCATTGCAGGTTATTTTAGTGAAACACCTATAACTATTAACGATGCTGGTGCTGTGAAGAAAAGTTATCCGGGGTTTTGGGAGGAAATGGAGTGTTGACTTCGAGAGCCTCAGTCAACACAATATCATATATCAATAAAAACCGCTGACTGAGGCTCTCGAAGTCGCGGTTTTTTTATTCATAAGCTAAGTTCAATTACTCACTCATGCCATTTATTTGACAGCATTTCGGTAATTTTTGATACGCTTGTTTTTCAGCTTTCACATCATCAGCATCATATCCCAATTTTGAAATTTGATTTTTTAATTCATCTAAAGTAAGCTTAGAAGAATTGTATTTTACCGAAAGCTTCATATCCTCAAGGTTTAATTCAGCATACTTAATTCCTTTCGTGTAATTTAATTCAGTTTCTAACCTTTCTTTACATTGACCACATTCAGCAGAGGTTTGAATAACTACAACTTCATTTTTTGATTTTTCTTGACTAAATGTTGTAAAACCTAACGTTAAAAACACAATAACTAATATATTTTTCATGACTCTTTAATTTTAAATTATTTAATTTTTGATTTTGCTTGAGGAATTGCATATCTGACCCCAAAATATACATTCGCTCCATATATTGGTGCCCAAACTCTTGTTGCATCGAAAGAAGAACTAAATGGATTTTGAGCTTCTATAATTGGATTTTCCTGTGTGTAATTCAATAAATTCTCTCCTCCTAGGTAAAAGTCCCATTTCTTATGTACATATGTAATTTGTCCACTTAACAAACTATAATTCTGACTTTCATTCAATGTTGTCAAATTTCCATTCGAAAGTAAATTAACTGGCAATCGCTGTTTTCCGACAAAATTTAATGTTAAATCATATTCCCACTTTTTATTTCTTGTTTTATAGGAAACATTTGATAATATCCTATGTTTTGGGACCATTACATTTTGCTGTAGCATTCCATTAAATAATGCTTTCACTTCTAGAAACTTATAAGCCGTTCTAACTTCAAATTGATCATTAAAAGGTATGGTTAATTCAGACTGAAAACTATGTGAAAATGAATTTGATTCTAGGTTTTTAAATACGATTTGATTCACATTTTCATCACGATCTATAATTAACTGATTTTGGAAAAAGGTATAATAATAATCCAGAGTTAAAGTACTTAATCTTTTTCTAAATTTAAATTGCTGAACAAAACTCCCTCCCATATTCCATGATACTTCTGGTAAAGTTTGAATTGGTGCAACCCAATTTCTTGATGTCGCCATGAGAGATAAGTTATCGATCATATAATTCGGAACTCTCCATCCTTTACCTGCTGTAAACCTTAAATCAGTATATTCTGTCAAAACATATTTTAAGTGAATTCGAGGAGAAAATTGTTCTTTAAATAAATTGTGATAATCAAACCTTGCGCCTAAAACTGCTGATAATCGACTGCCCGTATATGTATATTCACTAAATACTCCTGGAACAAACTCCAATCGATCATCATTTAAATTGTTCATCTGTTGTTTCAAATCAAGATATAAGGACGAAACACCAATCTTATATTTATGATCTGTCGTTCCAATTATTCCATCATAAATAGCATTGATGTATCCTCTCTTTTCTTCTCCATTAAATTCTTTTAACCCAAATTTAGATTCATTGATGTGATATTTTAGATCATATAGAACTCCAATAGAATGACCTGGTTTCTTCAAGAAAAAACCTGTTTTAGCAAATACATCAATGTGTTGAGATAGAAGTAGAACATCAAAGTAGTCTTGATTTCTCAATCTGTTAACCTGACCCCCATCTTTTTGATCTTGGTAGATATTAAATCCAAATTGAGCCTCCATTTTTTCTCCTTCATAATTATATCTATTCAATAAAGAAAAGTTTGAACCCAAAGGAATATCTCTAAAACCATCTTTATTTAAATCCATTTCAATGGGAAATGAACTTGCATGAGCAAATAAACCTGATGACCATTTCTCTTTTTTCCCTAATTCATATCCAGTATTAAAATTTAACTCATTTCTTCCCATGCGATTGACATAAGCATTCAAGTAAACTTTTTCCATACTCAACGGTTTTTTCAGTTCTAAATTCACTAAACCTGCCATTGACTCGTAGCCATTTACTACTGTTCCTGAACCTTTCGATATTTGGATTGATTCTACCCATGTACCAGGAATACTATTTAAACCCAAAGAACTTTCTAAACCTCTTAAATAAGGAATATTCTCTAGCTGTATCTGTGTATAAATACCATCTAAACCTAACATTTGGATTTTCTTAGCCCCTGAAACCGCATCTGTTAAATTCACATCTACACTTGCATTTGTTTCAAAAGATTCGGAGAGATTGCAACAGGCAGCTTTACGTAATTCATCCGAACTCAGTGACTCAACATGTAAAGTTTTCATTTTCGAAATAGAATGACTTGCTTTTTTGGCAGCAATAACAACTTCTCCCAATAAATTACTTGAGTAAAGTGTAATTTCTATTCCAATGAAGCGATCACTTTTAGTAATTAAAACAGAATCAGAAACATAACCAAAAGCTGATATTACAAGTGTATCGGGTAATTTTTTAGGTAAGATTAATTCAAACCTTCCCTCATCATTTGTTCGAGTACCTACTGAGTTATTCAATAATTGTAGTGAAGCGCCAAAAATTGGTTCTTTTGTTTGATTGTCCGAACCCAAAACAATTCCCTTTAATTGTCCGAAAACCAGAGATGGAAATAGACTTAATAAAGTCCAATATAAAATTTTCATAAACTATTCTTTATAATTAATACCTGAGTTTAATTATAAAATTATAGACGTAAGACCTGTTTTTTCAACAACAAAAACCTACCTATTTCTGGTGGAGGATTGGGATAATTTGATAAACTATTTGAGTGATTGTTAACCTTATTTGTTTCAATATAAATTGGGACTAAAGAGGTAATAATTGGTTGATCGCATTTAAACTTAAAAGCAGTATTCGAAAAGTCTAATTTAACCTGATGATAAATCATTTCATCACGACAACAATCAGTATCTTTTTCTTTAGATTTACAACACTTGTTTTTTTTATCGATATGTTTACAATCATGATCTACTTTATAATATAAACTTATTGAAACACCATCTTTTTGGCAAAAATGCTTATTGAATAAAATCCCAATATTTGATAGAAACAAAAGTCCCACAAACACAGAAACGAATATTGCAATTAGCTTTTTCATTAATTCAAACTTAAATAAAAAAGTTGAAAATCAATCGTTGATGAGCATTTAGTTTGCAGAATTTCAAAAAAATTAACAGTCAAAATTCAGATTAATTAATCTACTTTTTTCATCGTTTTAACTCTTTCCGTAATCTTAAGTTCTAATCTTGTTTGTCATTTAACTGCTATAATTTAATATCTAATCAGTTAGCTTTTAAATTAAGAAACACCTGATAAATATAAAAATAATTAATACTTAATATCAAAAACATAAATAAAAATAAATGAATTATTATTCCTTTATTTGTAATGTAAACTGAAAAAATGTAAAGTAAATGACAGAAAATTACGCATACTGGTTATTAGTTTCGTCGCTTTTATTTATAATACTTAGTTTCTTTTTGAATCAAAAAACAAATTCAACAGCTCAAAACAAGCGAATGATACATTGGTTTAACCTTGTTGGACTTACAAGCTCGATTGTTGGTGTTTCATTTTTAAATCTTTCGAGTAATGAAACTGATTTCATAACAATTCAAGGTGTAGGACATTTATTCAAATTTGATGTTTTGAGTATTATCATGTTTATCATGATTCAGATAATTAGTTATATCGTATTGATGTACAGCAATACCTATCTTGAAGGTGATCCTAACAGACACACCTTCCTGAAGCGAATGATATTGACGATTATTTCAGTACAATTGATGGTTTCATCAGGTAATTTGATTTCACTATTTGCCTTTTGGGTAACGACAAGTTTAACATTAAATCAACTCATTAAATTTTATCAAAATCGAAAAAATTCACTCATTGCTGCAAAGAAAAAAAATATTATTTCACGAATTGGTGATGCTTTTTTCATCCTAGCAATCAGTTTGATTTACAAAGAGCTTAATACTTTTGATTTAAGCTTAATATTCTCTAAAATCAGTGAAATTGAAAACTTAACATTCAATTTACAATTAGCTGGTATTTTCTTAGTCCTAACCGCTATTTTTAAATCAGCTCAAATACCAACACACGGATGGTTAATTGAAGTAATGGAAGCTCCTACTCCTGTTTCAGCGCTTTTGCATGCAGGGATATTGAACGCAGGACCATTTTTAATGATTAGAATGGCGTATTTAATTGACATTTCGGAAAGGGCTCAACAACTTATAATTATTATTGGTGGACTTACAGCTCTCATTGCATCGATTATCTTTATGACACAACCAGCAGTTAAGACCATGTTAGTATATTCCAGCGTTGCTCATATGGGGTTCAGTTTAACTTTATGTGGATTAGGGCTATATCCTGCAGCACTTTTGCACCTTGTAGCTCACTCTTTCTATAAAGCACATGCGTTCTTAAGTTCTGGAAGTATAATTGAATCAGTAAAAGCAGCAAAAATTAATCCAGCAGAAAGAAAATTTAGTAGCCTAAAAGTCATTCTTTCATTCGGTTTAGCAATTGTAATTTTTATAGGGTTAACAGAACTTTATACTGTTCATATTTTAGAAAACTTTCCGCTCATGATCACAAGTATTGTAATCATGTCAGGAAGTTCAATTCTACTTGTCTTATCGCTTGATAGTAATTCTAATTTTAAAGTTGTATTTAACAGCGTACTTTATACAGCATTAATTGGAACATCTTTTATCTTCTTAGAATCTGGAGCAAGCTTACTAATTAAAAGTTCTATTCCCGAACTTACAGAAATGCCATACACAAGTAAAGTTATAACCATTGTGATTATATCACTTTATGTCCTAACCATATTTGCTCAATTTTACTTGAAAAGAATTAAAGAATCTTCATTGGGAAACAAACTTGGGATTCACTTTAAAAATGGTCTTTACTTAAATACCTATTTCGATAAACTCATTGGAAGTTATAAGTTATAAACCTTTAAATGAATAGTTATGAATAATCAAAAAAACATTCGTCTCAACAACTCTGCACAGCTGAATCAAATTCAAGCAGTTCTTGAAAAGGTTAATAATAAAATTGCCCCTTTATGGTCGCTTGAAAACTATGTTGCTGTGAACCCATTTTGGGGTTTCAAACAAGAAACATTTGAAAATACAAGTGCATACTTTAGAAAGATAAGTGATCAAAGGCTTACAATGGATAATTCATTTTATATTGAAGCATACGAAAAAGGAATTATAATTAAAGATGATATTGAACAAGTCATCAAAGTAAATAATGGTTTTGAATCAGCTGAAACCCTTATCGAGATGGCAAAATCTTCTGTTAAAACAGAAAATTCAATACAATTAATTCATGAAATAATAGCACAAAAAACAAATACAGATTGGACAAAATTCATTATCAATCGTGTTACAAATTGGGCTTCATCATATTATGACAAAAGTTCAACCATATGGAAAACAAATAACCCGACAATCTTTCCATTAGATTCTTGGAAACTTGAAGCTCAACATGACTTAAGTCCTACGATTATGGGAATCAAGCAATACAAAGAGACTATTTCATTATTAGGAGAGTTAAATGCTATTGAAACGATTGCTTATTTTCAACAAGAGTTTAACTTGAACGATGAAGCATTGGAAAACTACCTCCATGCAATCTGTTTAAAAGTAAATGGGTGGAGTTCTTACATCCGAGGAATTGATTGGGATGATAATTTATACAACGAATCTATTCATGAATTAAACGATTTGATGGCTATTCTTTTAACTTGGGAATTTGCACTTTATCAAACATTTAAAAATCAAATTATTTGGAATCAAATTGATTTGAATAGCGATTTTAGCTACTCAAATATCATTGAAAGAAATCCTTCACACGAAATAAATATTATTCTTCAAAACGCTTATGACAAAGCAAACCAAAGAATAACTATTGAAAAAATAAATAACAATCAAACAACATCAAAAGCCGAGGTAATTCAACCTGATTTTCAGGCAGTTTTTTGTATTGATGTACGATCAGAAGTTTACAGAAGAAATTTAGAAATACAATCTGAAAAAATTAAGACACATGGATACGCTGGATTCTTTGGTCTTGCTGTCAAATACCAACCAATTGCACATACTGAAAAACAAAATTTATGTCCTGTACTTCTTCCCTCTGGAAAAACGATTACTGAAAATATAGAAAATGATACGTTGTTTAAAGAGGCACATGGAAGAAGAACAAATACACTCCAATTGGAAAAGGTATGGAAAAGCTTTAAATATGGTGCTATCTCATGTTTTAGTTTCGTTAGTCCACTTGGATTGACATTCCTTCCAAAAATTTTAAGCGATGCTTTTCATTTGACTCGTCCGATAAATAGACCAGAAAATAGAGGATTATCTCATAAACAAATTAAAAGTTTAAAATTAGAACATAATTTCACGTTCCAAGAACAAATTGATTTAGCTTTAGGAAATCTCAGAAACATGGGGATTATCGAAAATTTTGGTGAAATCATCTTAATTACTGGACATGGGTCTAATACAACTAACAATCCTCATGCAACTGGATTAGATTGTGGAGCTTGCGGTGGTCATACAGGTGAAGTTAATGCTAAAATCCTTGCCAATATTTTAAACAACAAAGAAGTCAGAACAGCTCTTATAAGAAAAGGAGTGTCGATACCTGTTACAACAGTTTTTATAGCTGCACTTCATGACACTACAACAGATGAAATAACATTGTATCCGGATGAATACATAAAACATTCAAAAAAAGAAAAAATAAGCGAATTAAAAACATACTTGGATAAAGCATCTTTAAGTTCTCGTATTGAGCGTTTAGAACGAATGGATAACTCAACTAAAAAGCTAGATGAACAAAGTGTCTTTCAAAGAAGTCGAGATTGGTCGCAAACTAGACCTGAACTTGGCTTAGCGGGTTGTAATGCTTTTATAGTTGCTCCAAGAGAAGTATCGAAAAACAGTAATCTATGTGGAAAATCATTTTTACACGATTACAATTGGGAAAAAGATCAAGGTTTCAAAACATTGGAACTTATCATCACAGCTCCAATGGTAGTTACAAATTGGATTAACTTACAATATTATGCATCAACAGTAGACCCTATAAAAGCGGGAGCAGGGAACAAAGTGCTCCACAATGTTGTTGGAGGATTTGGTGTATTAGAGGGTTTTTCTGGTGACTTAAAGGTTGGATTACCCATTCAATCAATTCATGATGGAAAAGAATACCAACATTTACCACAACGTTTGAATGTCATGATTGCTGCTCCACTAAGCGCAATCAATGAAATTCTTGAAAAACATGAACATATCAAACAATTAGTTGAAAATGAATGGATTTTCTTATTTGCAATCGATGAAGAAGGAAAAGTGAGATACAAGTACGATACTAACTTAGAATGGGAAATCGTATAAATTGTAAATTTGCAATCAAAATTCTCAATTATTATCCCGCTTAGCTATTTCATTAATTTCTTTATTTTCTAAAAATAAATGATCATAATTATTTGTGATAGAATGAATCATTGCAAGTCCAACATTAGTTGAAGTTGTTACATTTTTACTTAATCTAAAAAGTGGAAAAAACGGTCTTAAAATGTCATACAAAAATTGATAGAGTCTTGTTCTTGATCGCACTCCTTTTTCTGGTAAAATCATTCCTGGACGAAACATGTAAGCTTTAGCAAACCCTTTTTTTAGAATGTAATTCTCGGTTTTACCTTTCACTCTAGCCCACATAACCTTGCCTTTCTCAGAAGAATCACAACCTGCTCCAGAAACATAGTTGAAGACCATTTTTGAGTTTAAATGATACAATGCATCTACTAATCTTTTAGTAACATCAAATGTCACTTTTGAAAATGAATCTTCAGATAGTCCAACAGAAGATATTCCCATACAATGAAAGCAAGCATCAATTTCTAACCCTTCAAAATGACTCTTAGAAATTGTTTGAAAATCGGGGACAATAATTTCATGAACCTTTTCATTCGTTTCTTCAACTGAACGACGAGATAACAGGTATATTCTTTCAATAGATGAATCTAATATACATTCAATTAAAATTGCTTTTCCGAGCATACCTGTTGCTCCAGTAATTAAAACATTCATAGTTTACACAAATTATTCATTTACAAAAATAAATCTTTTAAAATCAGAAGTTTTATCTTGATATATGACCTTTAAAATAATTATATTTTGATTTACATTAGACTTTTTAATTAATAGATTTTCGTCTAATGAAATAATCTTTTCTTTACCATCCAAAGCTATGGAAATTACTTTATCAATTGCTTTTTGGGTTAAAATTTGATAAAAATCATCATTGTAATTTACCAACTTTAATCCATCATTTGGAAAATAGTTTATAGATAATATTTTAAACGTTTCATACTGCCCATCTAAATCAAATTGTATCAATCGGTAGTAGTTTAAGTTTGATCTGATATTATTATCCAAATACTTATATTTAATTTCTGATAAACTATTCCCTGCTGCTTTAATTGATGCTATGGTATGAAAATTATAACCATTTTCACTTTTTTGAATTTCGAAATGGGATGAGTTTTTTTCAGATCCCGTTATCCAATTAATATCAATTCCTGTTTCAGCAATACTTAAGCTAAAACTTAATAACCTTACAGGTAGTGCTGATGGACTATAACAAATTTGTGAAGAAAAAGTTACTTTATAATAATTGGGCCATGGTTCACTTCCAGCTTTATATCCACATTTGATTTGTTGCCCTGTTACTTGACAATTATAACTACATCCAAGTAAAACATCACTTGAATCATAAAAGCATACCGTTTCCGTTCCTCCTGAAGGGTTTCCAGGTTGAAAATCACATTGAGCAAACAAATCATTGATTATACCAACAAAGAAAATACTTGCTGTTACAAATATTTTAATGAAATAATTCACAAATTGAATATAATATTTTTTTTAAACAATTAAAGATTAAATCTGAGTTCTTTGAATTTGATTTGGCATATTTATTTACTTTTACAGGATGATTGAAGATATTATTAAAAATGCACTGATAGAAGATATTGGAGATGGTGACCACTCTTCATTAGCTTGTGTGCCAGCTAATGCTGTTGGAAAAGCCCAACTCATAATTAAAGATGAAGGTATTCTTGCAGGTGTTGAATTAGCTGAAATGATTTTTAAAACACATGACCCTAATTTAAATGTAATCACACACATTAAAGACGGTGAGCATGTCAGTCATGGTCAAATTGCGTTGGAGGTTGAAGGAAGTTCTCATTCCATTTTAGCGACAGAACGCTTGGTCTTAAACTTCATGCAACGAATGAGTGGGATTGCTACACAAACCAATAAAATTGTTCAATTACTCAAAGGCTGTAAAACGCATTTATTAGATACACGAAAAACAACACCCGGAATTCGATATATGGAAAAATGGGCTGTAAGAATAGGTGGTGGTTACAACCATCGATTTGCGCTGTATGACATGATCATGTTGAAAGATAACCACATTGATTATGCAGGTGGAATTAAAAACGCTATTGAAAACACACACAATTATTTAGAAAAAACAGGTAAAAAACTCAAGATTGAGGTTGAAGTACGCAATGAAAAAGAATTGGATGAAGTTCTTTCAATTGGACAAGTAAATCGAATCATGCTAGACAATTTCACGCCTGAACAAATTACGAAAGTTTTACCTAAAATACCTCCTATGTTTGAGGTTGAAGCATCGGGTGGTATTACTATGGAAACGATTCGATCTTATGCAGAAACAGGAGTAGATTATATTTCTGTTGGAGCTTTAACACACAGCTTCAAAAGTTTAGATATGAGTTTAAAAGCAACATTTATTCATGATTAAATTTATTACACCCACTCAATTAAAAACGAAAATCGAAGCAAATGAAGTTTTATTAATCGATATTCGTGAGCAATATGAAAAAGATATTTGTCAATTAAAAGATTCAGTATCAATCCCCATGGATGCTATTGAAAACATAATTGAACAAGTAAAATCAAGCACAAAAATACCAGTAATTATCTGTAAATCAGGAAAGAGAGCAGAACCTACAGCAAATTTTATAGATAAGTCCCTCGACATAGAATTGATTTATGTACTTGAAGGTGGAATATCAGCTTGGATCGAACAAATTGACAATCAACTAGAAAATTACTAACATGGAAATCATCAAAGGTCTTTTCGACTTTATCTTACACCTAGACAATCACTTATTTCAAATGATTATGGATTATGGTATATGGATATACGCCATTCTTTTCTTAATTATTTTTGTTGAAACAGGATTAGTTGTGATGCCCTTATTACCGGGAGACTCCTTATTATTTGCAGCAGGAACATTTTGTGCAGGTGTTGTCAATGAAGCAGGAGAAGAAGCAAAATTAAGTTTAGTTTTAGTTTTAGGACTATTAATCGTTGCAGCAATTATAGGAGATGGATTAAATTACTTTTTTGGAAAAAACATCGGATTAAAAGTACTTTCTTGGAAAATTGGAGGTAAGCAAATTGTAAAGCAAAAATACATTGATCAAACACACGAGTTTTACGAAAAACACGGACCAAAAACTATTATCATTGCTCGTTTTGTTCCAATCGTTAGAACTTTTGCTCCTTTCGTTGCAGGTATTGGCGAAATGAGTTACGGAAAATTCATTCGTTTCAACATTATTGGCGGTATTACATGGGTTGTTGGCCTAACATTACTCGGTTATTTCTTTGGCAATCTAGAATTTGTTCAGAAGAATTTTGAAACCGTAATTTTTGGAATTATAGGACTTTCCATTTTACCAATGATTATTGAAATTATTCGTAACAAATTCAAGAAAAAATAATGAAGCAATTTGGGTTAATTGGGAAAACATTAAAACATTCCTTTTCAAAATCATTTTTTAGTGAATACTTTGAAAAAAACGGAATTCAAGCTACTTACACAAATTATCCATTAGCTCAAATTGAAGCATTTAAAACGCTTGTT
>CAZOLZ010000009.1:47604-53795 GCA_964580965.1 uncultured Flavobacteriales bacterium
TTGTAAAACTGCTGATTCACTTGGTTTTTGTATTTATTGGGCAACCAGTGAAGCATCATCCCTAGAATAGTCAGAATAAATACCGATTGGAACGTTTCAAAAACTTTAGCAAATGTTGCAAAATCTAAAGAAAAATCGTTCCAAATATGTTTTAAAAATTGGAATGGTGCTTCTTCTTTTTGTAAAACGAACCAAATTCGTGTAAACGTAATGAAGTTAAACGTTATAAACACTTTCCAAATGGTCGCTGCAATGTGTTTACTGTTTTCATAAGGACTAATTTTTTTCCAGTGATTATATACAATTAAAGCAACTCCATTCATTGCACCCCAAACCACAAAACTAGCTGTAGGTCCGTGCCATAAACCACCAACAACAAGCGTAATCAACAAGTTTAAATCTCGATGAATATATCTTTTGAAACCTGGGAAAATTAGTATTCCAACAATAAAGAAAATCGTAATTCCAATGTAGATGTATACCAATCCATACCATTGGGTAATAAAAATCAAAAATAAGAAAATGACCACTGTACTTATGTACGTTCCCCAACCTCCAGTTTTGTTCCCTCCAAGTGGAATGTATAAGTAATTCTTTAACCAAGCTCCTAATGATCGGTGCCATCTTCTCCAAAAATCTACAACATTGATCGCTTTGTAAGGTGAATTAAAGTTTTGATACAACTTAAACCCCATTAAACGAGCAATACCTGTTGCCATATCCGTGTAACCTGAAAAATCACTGTAAATCTGTAAAGAATAAGCCCACATTGCTAAAACCCCAACAAAACCAGGATAAGTTGTAGGACTATCAATAACTTTATCTACAAAATGAGCAGCAATGTAATCTGCGAAAACAATCTTTTTGATTAGCCCTTTTACAATTTGAATAACTGCCCAACTGAATTCATCTTTTGTTAATTGAAACGGTTGATTAATCTGTGGTAAAAAATCTTTTGCGCGAGCAATTGGGCCAAGAAGAACATGCGGAAAGAACGTAATAAAAAAGGCATATTCATGAAATTGATGCACCGGATTTACTTCTTTTTTATAAGTATCAACGAGGTAACTTATACTTTGAAAGGTAAAGAATGAAACACCTGCCGGAACGATAATCTTATCCATTAATGAACCTTCACCCGTAATTCCACTTGTCCAATGGGCTAAATAATTCAATGCTTGAATGTCAGTATGAAACATAGCATTGAACGACTCTGTGAAGAAAAAAGCATATTTAAAATAGGCTAGAACAAGTAAATTCAATGTGACTGAACCAACCAGTAAAGTCTTTTTAGCAATAGGGTTAGCCCATTTGAAATTGATTTTGGCTGCAAAATAATTGAACGAAATAGAGCTTAATAATATTAAAACTGATGCGCCTGAAGTTTTGTAATAAAAGAAAATACTGATAAAAGTTAAGAAGACGATACGCATCGTTTTTTTCTTCTCCAACAAAGAGAATAAAATCATCACCAACAAAAAGAATAGCCAAAAATCAAGTTTCGAAAAACTCAAACCAAATCCTTGACCACTTTGTAATGAAAATATTTTCTCTAACATCAATTATTACTTTTTGTGCTTGTTATAGCTTTCCATTTGATCCATCCATTTCAAAAAAGCATCGAAGTATAAATCTCCTTTAAAATGATAACCTTTTGGTGTAAAATGAACTAAATCTTTTTTCATTAAACCTGCGTCCCTCCATGTTGCTGAAGAATTCAATTCACCCATCAAGCCATATAAATCCCACACAGGAAATTGATATTGAATAGCTAGCTCAATAATGACATCTCGCATCCGTTCTGTGTTCTTATTCGCATACCTCCTCTTGTAGTAGGCATCATTAGGAACAGTCAGTAAAATAGCACATTTAGGATTTGCCCGCAATACGATTTTCATCATTTTTTCTAAGTTCTCCTTGTATACCTCAGGTTTGAACGAATCATACGGCACATTTCCATCGTTAGTTCCTACCGAAAATGCGAAAAAATCTGGTGAAGCTTGTTTTAATTGCTCTTCAAAATTCTCACATTCTAAGTATGTAAATAAAGCAGCTCCATTCACACCGATTGAAGTATAAGCTATTCCAGGTTCATTATTTTTTAATTGAATGCCAGACAGTCGAACTTCATAGTCTTCATTGTTTTGCTTTTGTAAAATCAAATCAAAGGAATCAATATTTTTCTTTAGAAATATATCTGTGTAACCTAGTTTTTGATTGTGTCTTAACTTACGAATTAAGCCATGATTTTCACCTAAGTCAAACGAAAAGGGGAATTCTCCTTTATTGTGATAAATTCGAATTTGATTGAAAACTTGTTTCACTTTTGTTCTATCGTGCTTAAAATGTAAATCTAAAACTGAATCTTTACATGAAACAATCGCCCCTAATAATCCATAACCTAATTCACAAACATCATGACGTACACTCATGTGATATTTCCATGAATTAGAAGATGAAAATTCATAGTTCCCTGGGTTATTTGTCTTTGCTAAATCAAAAGGGAATAAAAAACCTCTTTCTCCGGGTAATTCTTCCCAACGTGTTTCTAAGTTTGTTCTAACATCATGTGTATAAATATCAGCTTGTAAATGGGACCCTCCAATGTGATAAAAGTTCAACTTACGATCCTTCGCTTTTCTCATTTTTTGAATGTTACGATACAATAAATCCCAATTTGGACTTTCTGGTGTGTAAAATTGAAAAGTATTTTTTTCGTGATGAACAAATGGATACGCTTCGATTTGAGCTGAATCAATCTCTAGTGTATATGGAAATTCATATTCATTCAATGAATCCCCTCTTCTTGGCGTTAACTGACCACTTAATAGTAAGGGAAACAGTAACAATAAAACATATAAATTTTTCATAATCTTTTTATTTTTTCTTTTGCCAATTCGACAATTCTAATTCCAATGCATCGTAAAATAATTGAGATGCAATGCTCGCTCCTTTATTGGTAAAGTGTATATAATCTCTTCCAGCCAAACCATTTTCCACCCATGACGGCATTGAGTTTTTACCCCCCATTGCTCTGAATAAATCCCAGTAACCTGCACCCTCTGTGGCTACTGCTTTTTTCATCTGACTAACACAGTATGGTAAATATTCATACGTTTCATAAATTCCATCGCTTAATTTAGACATGTCGCTTGGGCCAATTACAATAATCGCTGCACTCGGATTCAATTGTTTAATCGTTTTGATTTGAGATTTAAAAACTCTAGCGTACCTCCTTACCGATGAACTATCTTTGAAATAAGGAACAGAATTACCTCCAAATTGTAAAAGAATCAATTCAGCATTTAAATCATTCATCATGCCTTTAAATGTTGATTTTTCAAGCTTTCTGAAAAAGGTACCACTAGACCCCCTCATTCCAATATTATCTACTTGAACACCATATTCACCCTCTAGAGAAAAACCACAAAAAGTAGGACTATTTTCACTTTCAAAATAATACTTCAACTTTCCAACTCTATCCGTAAATTGTAAAGGAAGGATATGAAATTGACCGTCTGACTTTAAGAAATCATCCAAAATCAATTGATCGTTATGGTAAACTTTTACTTTACAAGAAGTGTAACATTCGGTGTAATACAATTTAACTTGATTGTAATACCTTGATCGACTTTGAGCCTTGTTTGATGGTTTGATTTCGACCCAAGCTTGATTTGAATTAGTTATAGTATCTGTCTTAAACTTTGACACAGCTCCCATTACACCATATTTTTTAGAGCTTAACTTCTCCCCCCTGAAACAAGTATATCGGTAAAAATTAGATGAATAATTTTGCACATACGTTTTGGTCGCATATACGTTCATGGAAGGAATTAAACCTGGACCATTACCCCCAAATTGATTTTGAATGCGCTGACGAATAAAAGCTGTCATTCGGTCTCCTTCTATTTGAGAATCTCCATAGTGCAGAATATGGAGTTTCTTTTTCTCTTCAGATACTTTTTCTAATTTTTCAAAAAATGAATACAGTTTTTTACGTGCAATACTGCTTAAATATAAAACCGCATCTAAATCTTCTAAACTAGTCTTCCTTTTGTTTGAAGTGTATTTTGACTTTAGGTTGGGTTTGCTCCGAGCTTTTAACCTATTTCTCAATAGTCTTCTGTGATTTTCTAATTTCCAATCAATCTTGTCATCAGAACTAACAGCTATACCCTCATCAATTCCTGAGGTATCGACATAAGCAACAATTTTTGAAATGTCTTTCTTCTCTTGTATTTTGGGATGGAGGATTTCTTCCGTAGTGATAAAATTCAACTTTGTGAAACCAAGATCTAATTCTCCTTCAGGCAATAAGAAAGCTATTGGTAAGAGCAAAGCAAATACCAACAGCAAAAAGAAAATGCTTTTATATGGTCTTAAATTTTCCAATTGATTATCAAAAATAAATTAAGTATCGTTCGTTTTAGCGATTAAACAAATTAGTTATTAAAAGTTTTTAGTGGATTACATTTCGGATTGGCAGATTGCTGATTGGCAAATTATAGATTTTGCTGTTTTGTTTTTGTTCATTTAAAAACGAAATGATTCACAGAAGGTTGAACAATTTAAAAGTAATGTTAAATTAATTCTTTCTAAAGAAAATTTCTTTGGTTTTTTCAATAAGACTTTTGTAAATTTGTGTAACTAAAAATTAATAGAATGACAGTTACAGAAAAAATGAGCTACAAAGTAAAAGACATCAGCTTAGCTGAATGGGGAAGAAAAGAAATCGTGTTGGCTGAGGCTGAAATGCCAGGATTAATGGCTTTACGCGAAGAATTCGGTGATTCAAAACCACTTGCTGGAGCTCGTATTGCTGGGTGTTTACACATGACAATTCAAACTGCTGTTTTGATTGAAACGTTAACTGCTTTAGGAGCTGAAGTTTCATGGTCATCATGTAACATTTTCTCTACGCAAGATCAAGCTGCTGCGGCAATTGCTGCTACTGGTGTTCCAGTATTTGCATGGAAAGGAATGAATGAAGAAGAATTCGATTGGTGTATCGAACAAACTTTATTTGCTTTCGAAGATGGTAAGCCTTTAAACATGATTTTAGATGACGGAGGTGATTTGACAAACATGGTGTTTGATCGTTTCCCTGAATTAACAAAGAACATCAAAGGTTTATCTGAAGAAACTACAACAGGAGTTCACCGTTTATACGAAAGAGTAAAAAATGGAACTTTAGTTATGCCTGCAATTAATGTTAATGATTCAGTTACAAAATCTAAATTTGATAACAAGTACGGATGTAAAGAATCATTAGTTGATGCAATTAGAAGAGCAACAGACACGATGATGGCTGGTAAAGTAGCTGTTGTTTGTGGATACGGAGACGTTGGTAAAGGTTCTGCTGCTTCATTAAGAGGTGCTGGAGCAAGAGTTATCGTAACTGAAATCGATCCAATTTGTGCTTTACAAGCTGCAATGGATGGTTTTGAAGTGAAAAAATTAGATTCAGTTGTTTCTAAAGCTGATATCGTGGTTACTACTACTGGTAATAAAGATATCGTTGTTGGTCGTCACTTCGAAAACATGAAAGATAAAACGATCGTTTGTAACATCGGTCACTTCGATAATGAGATTGACATGGAGTGGTTAATTTCGAACCATGGTAATACTAAAAACACAGTTAAGCCACAAGTTGATATTTACAACGTAAATGGAAACGATATTATCATTTTAGCTGAAGGACGTTTAGTAAACTTAGGTTGTGCTACTGGTCACCCATCATTTGTGATGTCTAACTCATTCACAAACCAAGTTTTAGCTCAAATCGAGTTATGGGAAAACAGTGCTAATTATGAAAATGATGTGTACATGTTACCAAAACACTTAGATGAAAAAGTTGCTCAATTACACTTAATGAAAATTGGTGTTGAGTTAGAAACTTTATCTGAAGATCAAGCTAAATATATCGGTGTTAAAGTTGAAGGTCCATTCAAACCTGAGCATTACAGATATTAATATCGATTTTAGATATTAGAAACTATTAGATAGTTGAAAAGGCGAACGTTTGTTCGCCTTTTTTTTATGATGTATTTAATAGAGTTAACCTACCCTCGATTATTTATTTTCTCCAATCAATCTTTTATACAAAACCGACTTATTTCGAATGGAGACATCGAACACTTTACCGTTTACCATCTGAACACTACTTCCCTCTTTTTTATTGAAGTTTTGTA
>CAZOLZ010000010.1:0-43388 GCA_964580965.1 uncultured Flavobacteriales bacterium
GATTCAAAATACCCAAATTCAATTGAAATGACTTCTTGGATAAAAAATATTGGAACATTTAATGCAGGTATGGATATAATGTGCTTGACTTCAAAAAATGAAGGCACACCTGTCAGTTTAATTGAAGCTCAGGCAGGTAATTTACCTATTGTAACAACAGATGTTGGAGGAGTTCGAGATATAATGAAAGACAAAGAAACGGGCTATATTGTTCAGAAAAATAATGTTGAACAATTTGCTGAAAAATTACTACTTTTGATTGAAGATAATGAGTTAAGAAACAAATTTTCAAAAAATGGCTGGAATTTTGTAAGAAATAAGTTTCATTATAAAACACTGGTTAAAAGTATGAACGAATATTACCAGGATTTATTAGATAAAAAAATCAAATGAAGTACATTAAAGGAATAATTGTATTTACCTTATTAACATTAGTTGTTTTAGTCAGTAGTTGTGGAATCAATTCAAACATGATGTTCAAGACTCCTAAAGATGGTTCTTTTGTTTATGATTCGATACCGTTAAGACCTCTAGAGGATTACAAAATTGCCGTAGATGATAAATTGACATTTACTTTAAGAACAAACGATGGTAAAAGTTTGATCGAGGGTTTAAGTGGTACTATCACAAAATTTGATAATATTAATTCTTCTTCAGGTTTAGCAGGCTCAAATATGGGAAATAATTCAGAGTATGTTGTTAGATCTGATGGTTATGTAGAATTTCCAGTTTTAGGAGATGTCCATATTACAGGTATGACAATTAAACAATGTGAAGACACTTTAGAAAGGCTCTTTGAAAGTCAATATCAAGATCCATATGTTCAATTAAGAGTTACAAATAGGAGGTGTGTTGTTTTTTCAGGAGATGGAAGTGCAGCTAAAATTATAACATTATCAAATTTAAATACAACTTTATTGGAAGTTTTAGCACTTTCAGGAGGGATTTCTCCTAGAGGAAAGTCTAAAGTTGTTAAAGTTATGAGAAAAGTTGGTGAGAAAAGAGAGATATACCACATTGACGTTTCAACAATTGAAGGTTTGGAACATGCAGATATGATTATTCAAGGCAATGATTATATTTATGTTGAACCAAGGGCTGAAATTATCCGAGGAGCAATGCAAGAATGGACAACAGTAGCAAGTTTGGTTTCATCAGTATCATTAATATTTACATTAATTACATTTACAAACTAAAGTGAAAGATAGATTTAAAATAGTCAATAAGGAGTTTGATATTCAAATCATTTTTACCGTTTTAAGACGTAATTGGTGGATACCAGTTTTGTTAGCGGCATTTTTTTGGACTTTAGCTTTCTTTTATTTAAGGTATACTAAGCCAACTTATCAATCAAACATAATAATTCAGTTAGAAAGTAAAGACAAAGCAAAGGAAGTAATGGATATTCAAGGTATCCAAAAAGATCCTAATGACCTTTCTTATGAAATAGAGTTATTAAAATCTCAATTACTTTTTAATAAGGCTCTAAAGACTTTGAATTTACACATTAGTTTATATTCGAAAGGAGCAGTATTAACTGAAGAAAAGTACAAGTCGAGTGTTTTCAATGTACAACCTTTTGAATTAAGAGACTCGTCTTTAGTAGATGTGCCAATTATCCTAACAATGAATGATAACGGAGACATATTTTTGGATTATCATTTAAGAGATCAAAAATTTGGATTAAAAGGAAAGATAAACCAACATCTAAAGAATGAGCATTTTGATATTATTATTAGATCTTCAAGTGAAGAAATACTTCAAGAAGCTCTTCGAACAAATCAACTTTACTTTAAATTTAATAGTATTAATAGTTTGAGTCAAAGACTGATGTCAGGTCTGAAAGTTGTTCCACTTAATCTTGCGGCAAAAACAATTCAACTGGTTTATACAGGTCAAAATGCCCAATTATGCCATGATATATGTATTGCATTGGCTAATACATTTATCAATTTTGATGATGAAAAACGACGTAAAAGTGATGAGAATATTATAAGTTTCATAGATGAGCAATTAGAGAGTCTTTCCTTACAGCTATCGAGATCTAAGGATAGTATAATGATGATTCAGAGCAAAACAGGATTTATGATGCCTGAACAATTTGAAAACTCTATATATGATAAGGTTAGTCAATTACAAGAAGAATTAGTAATAATTGAAGAAGAGCGGAGAGTAATTGAACATGTGATTTCTAAATTGCAATTCGAGCCTAATCGTTTAGAGGTCTATCGTTTATTGCCTGAAATGTTAGGCAAAAGCTACCAGATACTTGTTACTGATAAAATTAATGAGTTACTTTCTTTATTGGAACAAAAAGAAAATTTATTATTTCAAGTAACTGAGGAACATACTGGAGTTCAGTCAATAGATAAACGAATTCAATTAAAGTCACAATCAATAATCAAAAGTTTGAATGTTATCAGTGAACGTCTAAAAAATGATGTGCAAACTTTAAAAAACAAGATTTACGAGTTAGAGTCAAAAATTGGTCATTTACCAGAAAATAAAATAGAATTTGGTCGTTTGAGCAGGATTCAAGAGTTAAACGAAAAGTATTTTAACTTATTAACTGAAAATAAATTTTTATACTCAATTTCTGATGCAGGTTATACATCAAATAAACAAATTTTGAGTATGCCAGTAATGAGTGAACTTCCAGTTTCACCTAGTAGAAATTTAATATATATTTCATTTATTTCTATTGGTTTTGTCATTGGTCTTGCTTTAATGGTTTTAAAATATTTAATGTTTAATGAGATTAATCTTATTGATGATTTAAAAAATTTATTACCTGAGAAGGCAACTACATTAGGTTCTGTTCCATTAGTAAATAATGATATGCAGTATTCCCAATTATTAGCTTATGATTATCCAAAATCACAATTAGCCGAAGCTTTTAGAAATATTCGAACAAATCTAAACTACATTAATTCAAATTATCAAACTATTGCCATAACATCATCAATATCGGGAGAAGGAAAGACATTTGTAGCTTTGAATTTAGCTGGTATTATTGCAATGTCTGGTAAAAAGACAATAGTTATTGACCTGGATTTAAGAAAACCAAAGATTCATTTAGGATTTAACACAAGCAATGAAAAAGGTATGAGTGGTCTTATAATTAATCAGTATGGTATAGATGATTGTGTTCAAAAGTCTGTGATTGGTACATTAGATTTTATTACTGCAGGTCCAATACCTCCTAATCCATCAGAATTGATTATCAGTGAAAGCTTCAGAAACATCTTATCTCAACTTAAGGATATTTATGATATCATAATCATTGATAATCCTCCTGTTGGATTAGTATCAGATGGAGTTAAAAATTTAACAGATGCTGATATTCCAATTTACGTTTTCAAATCTCATTATTCAAAACGTACTTTCATAAATAAAATCAAAGAGTTATTTGAAATGCAGCAATTAAAATCTTTGAATATTATTTTAAATGGTGTTAAATCGAATAAAAGAGGTTATGGTTATGGCTATGGTTATGGCTATGGCTATGGTTATGGTTATGGTTATGGCTATGGTTCATATGGGGAGGGAGATAGTTATTTTGAAGATGCTCCAACAAAAGGATTATTAAGAAGAGTAATACATAAATTAGGAATTTTAAAGATAATTCGTAAATGGTTTTAACAAAATGTGAAATACCAGGCTTATTAGTTATTGAGCCAAAAGTATTTGCAGATGAAAGAGGTGTCTTTTACGAGACATTTAACGAAAAAAAATTCATAGAAGCTACAGGAATAGAAAGATTGAAATTTTATCAAGATAATGAATCAATTTCAAAAAAAAATGTTTTAAGAGGGTTACATTTTCAAAAGCCTCCTCATGCTCAAGGTAAATTGATAAGAGTTGTTCAAGGTAGTGTATTAGATGTTGCTGTTGATCTTAGAAAAGGGGAAGCAACATATGGGCAGCATTTTACAATAGAATTATCCGCTGAAAATAAAAAACAACTTTGGATACCTGAAGGTTTTGCTCATGGTTTTGTTGCCTTGGAAGAGAATACTATTTTCAATTATAAATGTACAAACTATTATTCACCTGAATCTGAAAGAACAATTCAGTGGGATGATATTGATTTGGATATTGATTGGAAAATAAAAGAACCATTAATTTCAGAAAAAGATAAAAAAGGGCAAGATTTTGCTACTTTTGTGACTGATTTTTAAATTTAACCTTAGAAATTGATTTTAGATTTACTACAATTATTTGGATTTTTTATTGGAGGTGTCATATTCTCAATGGTTTGTAATGTTGTATTGCTACGTTTTTCACAATCATTAGGAATAAGAAATAAAAATGATGTTGTTATTCGATGGAATAATGAATCTAAACCATCACTGGGAGGTGTAAGCTTTTTTATTGTTTTTTTATTTTCTTCAATTCTTTATTCAATTTTTTATTTTCAAGAAAATATTTTCCACGATATAAATTTTGTTGGTTTAATGGTCTCAGGTTCAATGGCCTTTGCAATGGGTTTAGCTGATGATGCCTACAACACAAAACCATTTGGTAAATTATTGGTGCAAATTCTTTGCGGGTTAACTTTAGTTCTTACTGATGTTACCTTAGATCTGTTTCATCAACCTATTTTAGATGGATTAATAACTGTAATTTGGGTTGTTGGTCTAATGAACTCCTTGAATATGTTAGATAACATGGATGGTATTACTGGTACAACGGTTTTATTTATACTAATTACATGTGTTATTGCATATTGGATTATGAGTGGTTTTGTAATCGATATTTGGTCGTTAACCTTGACTGCAATGGTTGGAGGATTAATTGGCTTTCTACGATACAATATCAACCCCTCTAAACTATTTATGGGAGATGCAGGAAGTCAATTTATAGGGTTGTTTGTTGCTTTCTTTTCAATTATGTTTTTATGGAACACTGGAAGTCAAACTGAAAATGCCTCATGGACAGGTTTTGTGATTACTTTAATAGCCTTTACAGCAGCAGCATCTGATACTTTAACAGTAGTAATTAATAGATTAAAGAGAGGTCAGTCTCCTATGGTTGGAGGAAAAGATCATACGACACATCATTTAGTCTATGCTGGTTTTACTGACAAAAAAGTATGGTATATTTTTAGTTTAATTGGATTGATGTCTACAATTTTATCACTATCAATGATTGAATTTTTAAAGCATAATGCAATTATACCCATAGCTTTTTCAATTATCTATTTTCTTATTGTGTTTATCATTTTATACAAAAACACAATTAAGTATAAACAACCTGAACAAAAATAGTTTTCTGAATTTTTCCGTGATTTAATTTCTGTATCTTTAAATTTCAAATCTTAATTTAGATATGTCAGAAGAAATCTTTAAAGAAGGAGCAATTGAAGTTTATGGTGCAAGAGTTCATAATCTTCAAAATGTTGATATTAAAATTCCTCGTAATAAATTAGTTGTTTTTACTGGTTTGAGTGGAAGTGGTAAATCATCCTTGGCTTTTGACACGATTTTTGCTGAAGGACAAAGAAGGTATATTGAAACTTTTTCATCATATGCACGTCAATTTTTAGGAAATCTTGAACGACCTGATGTAGATAAAATTGAAGGATTAACACCTGTTATATCAATTGAACAAAAAACGGTTTCAAAGAGTCCAAGATCAACTGTTGGTACAATTACAGAAGTTTATGATTTTCTTCGTTTGTTGTATGCTCGAATTGGGACTGCTGTTTCTTTTAATACCGGAGAGACAATGGTCAAGTATTCTGATGACCAAATTACGGATTTGATTATTGAAAAATACGAAGGAAAAAAAGTAGTTATTCTTGCTCCAAAAATAAAGGGGCGTAAAGGGCATTACAGAGAGTTATTCGAACAAATTTTAAAAATGGGTTACACAAAGGCTCGAGTTGATAGTGTTATTGTAGACATTACTCCTGGAATGCGCTTGGACCGTTATAAAATTCACGATATTGATATTGTTATAGATCGTATAGCAATTCAAAAAAATGACAGAAAAAGAGTTTATGATGCCGTTGTTACTGCAATGCGTCATGGTGAAAAGTCAATGCTTTTGATGGAATTCGGATCAAATAGTGTAGTTCATTTTAGTCGTTCATTAATGTGCCCTTCAACTGGGATAAGTTATCCAGATCCTGAACCTAACTTGTTTTCATTTAACTCACCGTATGGTGCATGTCCAAATTGTAGTGGTTTAGGAGAAGTGTTAGAAGCAAATATTGATAAAATTATTCCAGATCTCAAAAAATCGATTAAAAAAGGAGCTATTGCACCTTTAGGAGATTTTAAAGGGGGTTGGATTTACGATAAAATTGAAGCTCTTTTGACTTCAAGTGGATACCGTATTAATTTTCCTGTTGAGGATATACCTGAGGACCTAATAAAAATAGTTTTAAATGGAAATGAAGGAGTTGAGTTAGGTAAAGGTCAAGTTTCTTTTGAAGGTGTAATACCTTTCATTACAAGACACGCAAGTGAAAGTTCTGCAGGAACAAAACGTTGGGCGGAAAGTTTCATGAATAAAATTCAATGTCCTGAATGTAACGGCACACGCTTAAGAAAAGAAGCTCATTTTTTTAAAATTGATGCAAAGCATATTGGAGATTTATCTTCTATGGATTTAGATGAATTGAAGTCTTGGTTTGATCAATTACCTCATAAATTAAGTAAAGAGCAAACGATAATTGGAACGGAAATACTAAAAGAGATTAATAATCGCTTATCTTTTATATTAGATGTTGGTTTAAATTATTTGACATTAAATCGTTCAGCAAAAACATTGTCTGGTGGAGAAGCACAAAGAATTCGTTTAGCAACTCAAATTGGTTCTGAATTAATGAATGTATTATACATTTTAGACGAGCCAAGTATTGGTTTGCATCAAAGAGATAATACACGATTGATTAATTCATTGAAAAAGCTTCGTGATACAGGAAACTCTGTAATAGTTGTTGAACATGACAAAGAAATGATTGAAGCGGCAGACTTTTTAATTGATATTGGTCCTGGTGCTGGAGTTCATGGAGGACAAATTGTAAATGCAGCACCTTTTAATTCTATTGAGGAAAGTAATTCATTTACGACAAAATATTTAGACGGAACAATGATAATTGAAGTTCCTAAAAAGCGTCGTAAAGGAAATGGTAATTGGTTAGAGTTGAAAGGAGCTCATGGTCATAATCTAAAAAATGTGAATTTAAAGATTCCGCTAGGTACTTTAAGTTGTGTAACAGGTGTTTCCGGAAGCGGCAAATCGTCGTTGGTTAATCAAACCTTGTATCCAATCTTATTGAATCACATTTATAATGGAGTAAAAAAGCCATTACCTTACAAGAAAATAGTTGGTTTAGAACACCTGGATAAAGTGATAGAAATTGATCAAAACCCTATTGGAAGAACACCAAGATCTAACCCTGCGACTTATACCAATTTATTTACTGAAATAAGGAGTCTTTTTGCTGCTTTACCAGAAGCACAAATTAGAGGGTATAAACCTGGTCGATTTTCATTTAATGTGAAAGGAGGTCGATGTGAAGCATGTGGTGGAGGTGGATTGAAGGTCATCGAAATGAATCTTTTACCAGATGTGTATGTTGAATGTGAAACATGTAATGGTAAACGTTATAATCAGGAAACACTTGAAGTTCGTTATAAAGGTAAATCAATTAGTGATGTTTTAGATATGACGATTGAGGATGCGGTTTCATTTTTTCAACACATACCAAAAATTTCGCGTGTGCTAGAAACGCTTCTTTCAGTTGGATTAGGCTACATTAAATTAGGTCAATCATCAACAACTTTGTCCGGAGGTGAAGCACAACGTATAAAATTAGCAACTGAGTTGTGCAAGCGAAGTACAGGAAATACTATCTATATTTTAGATGAGCCTTCAACAGGTTTACATTTTGAAGACATACGAATGTTGCTTGAAGTTCTTCAAAGATTAGTAGAAGATGGCAATACAGTTTTAGTAATCGAACATAATTTGGATATCATAAAAGTTGCAGATTATATCATCGATGTTGGACCAGAGGGAGGTAAAAATGGTGGAGAAATCATTTGCTCGGGTAAACCTGAAGAATTAGTAAAAAAACACACTAAAAAGTCATTTACTGCAAAGTATTTAGCTTTGGAAATATAATCAATGGGAAAAGAAAAAGCGATTTTTGCTTGGAGTGGTGGAAAAGACTCTTCATTAGCATTATATAAAACATTACAGGAAGGTAAATATGAAATTGTTGCTTTATTGACAACATTAAATCGTGAATTGAAAAGAATATCAATGCATGGTGTAAGACAACATTTATTAGAGGAACAAGCAAAAACGATAGGGATTCCATTATTGAAAGTTTGGATAGATGAAGCAAGTTATACCCATTATGAAAAACAGATGGAAACAGCTTTGTTAGAAGCAAAAGCTCAAGGTGTGACAACTGTCATTTTTGGTGATATTTTTTTAGAAGACTTAAGAGAATATAGGGAGAATAACTTAAAGAAAGTCAATATGAAAGCTTATTTTCCGCTTTGGAAAAAAGACACACATGTATTGATTCAAGAGTTTATTGATTTAAAATTTAAAACGATAACTTGTTGTATTAATGATGGTTTTTTTGACGAGTCATTCGTTGGAGAAATTATTGATGAATCTTTTGTTACTCGTTTACCGAAAAATGTAGATCCATGCGGTGAATATGGTGAGTTCCACTCTTTTTGTTTTGACGGACCATTATTCGAAAGGGCTATTCATTTTAAAAAAGGGGAAAAAGAATATAAACCATTAGATAAAGAACTTTTAGAAGAAGCTAGCCCTACAAAAGGATTTTGGTATTGCGAGTTAATCCCTATGTTAGTTTAATAAAATTGATTTAAGATTGTATCTTTGTGTAAAATGTGAATAAGATGATATTAAAAATAAAAGATGAAGCTATACAAGTAGCCAACAAAGTAATTATAGGAGATGATAAATCTAAGTTCAACGGAGGTGTAAATGCTGCGTTGAAGTCTGATTTTAAATTTTTTTTGAAAAGTGATAAAGAAGTAGATTTTGTAAAAAACATGGAGGGAACTGTGTTTTTTGTTAAGTCTGATTTATCTGATGAAAAATTGAGAGTTGCTGGATTTACAATTCGTCAACATTTGGATAAAACAATTGAATCTGTTGAGCTTATTGGTGATTCATCAGCATCAATTTTAATAGCTGAAGGAATAGCATTATCTAATTATAAGTTTGTTAAATATTTCAAGGATAACTTAAAAGAAACAAATAAATTAAATGCTATTTATTTACCGTCTGAAGTTTCAAAAAAGCAGATTCAAGAGGTCAACAATATCATCGATGCAGTTTATTGGACAAGAGATATGGTAAATGAACCACTTTCGTATCTAACTGCTGTAAAATTTGCTGAAGAGATTAAAAACTTATGTGAACCAGTAGGTGTCAAGGTAGAAGTTTTAGAAAAAGCAAAAATTGAAGCACTTAAAATGGGAGGTTTATTAGCTGTTAATAAAGGTTCAATTGACCCACCAACATTTACAATATTAGAATACAAACCGAAAAAAGCAACAAATAAGCAACCAATTGTTTTAGTTGGTAAAGGTGTTGTTTATGATACGGGAGGCTTGAGTTTAAAGCCAACTCCTGGTTCTATGGATTGTATGAAAAGTGATATGGCTGGGGCTGCAGGAGTAGTTGGGGCAATTTATGCCACTGCAATTAACAAAGAAGATAAACACATTATAGGATTGATTCCTGCTACAGACAATCGCCCTGGTCAAATGGCTTACACACCAGGAGATGTTGTTACTATGTTTGATGGAACAACCGTTGAAGTTTTAAATACTGATGCAGAAGGAAGAATGATTTTAGCAGATGCTTTAGCATATTCAAAGAAGTTTAAACCTGAATTAGTTATGGATATGGCTACATTAACAGGTGCTGCTTTAAGGGCTATTGGTTCAAACGCATCAATAATCATGGGAAATGCTGAAGCTAAAGTATTCGAAAAATTAGAAAAGAGCGGTAATGAAACTCACGAGAGAGTAGTGAAATTTCCATTTTGGGATGAGTATTTGGAAACGATGAAATCTTCAATAGCAGATCTAAAAAATATTGGAGGGGCTGATGCAGGAATGATTACTGCAGGAAAATTTTTAGAACATTTTGTTGAAGCTCCTTATGTTCATATAGATATTGCAGGTCCCTCTTGGTTAGATAACCCTCAGAATTATAAGGGTAAAGGAGGTACTGGTTACGGTGTTAGATTATTATATCAATTTATTAAAAATTATAAATAATGGATAAACAGGTAGAAAAAGAGGTTGGAAGAGCTGTACCTGTAAGAGTAGGAATTTCAATAGGAGATGTAAATGGAATAGGACCTGAGGTAGTTATCAAATCACTTGCCGACAATAGGTTGTTATTAGATTGTACACCTATAATTTATGCTTCTTCGAAAACAATTTCGTATCACAAAAAAGCTGTTCGCCAACACCAATTTTCTTATCAAACTTGTAAATCAGTTAACGATGCGATTAATAGAAAGGTGAACATTGTTAATGTGTGGAATGAAGAATTAAAATTTGAATTAGGACAAGGAACTGAAGTAAGTGGAAAATATGCATTTAAATCTTTAGAAGCTGCAACACAAGATTTGGCATCAGGGAAAATAGATGTTTTAGTAACAGCACCTATTTCTAAGGAAGCGATCCAAAAAGCTGACTTCCCATTTCCTGGACATACTGAGTATCTAGCCGACAAAGCAGGTACAGATGAGGTAGTAATGATGATGGTAAATGGAAATTTACGAGTTGCTTTAGCAACCACTCATATGCCTTTGAAGGATGTTAGTTCAAGTCTAACTAAAGAATTGGTTATTAATAAGGTGAAATTGCTTCAAAAGTCTCTAATATCTGATTTTGGAATAGCAAAACCAAAAATTGCAGTTTTAGGCTTGAACCCTCATGCTGGTGAAAATGGCAAATTAGGTCAAGAAGAACAAGAAATAATAATCCCTGCAATTAATTCATTAAGAGAAAATGATTCATTACTTGCATATGGACCTTTCCCAGCAGATGGATTTTTTGGGTCAAATGCTTTGGGTAAATATGATGCTATTTTAGCAATGTATCATGATCAAGGTTTGACAGCATTTAAAGCTTTAGCTTTTGATGAGGGGGTAAATTATACTGCAGGATTACCTATTATAAGAACTTCTCCAGACCACGGAACTGGTTTTGATATTGCAGGTAAAGGAGTTGCTTCTGAGCAGTCTATGCGAAGTGCTATTTATTTAGCAATGGATATTTTCAAGGTTCAGTCGAACAGAAAAGAGGCATTGAAAAACCCTTTAAAGCCCCAATTGACAGATAAAAGGAGGTCATATAAAAATGAAAAGAATTAACGTTAAAGTAAAAAAAAGATAGATATTAACACTTTTACGTTTAAAATCACTATCTTCGCAGTTCGATTTTAGTTTGTAAAGTTATGTCAAGTAAAGAATATGTTATCCCTTTTGTTGGTTTAAAGATTGGGAATCATGTATTTGAGTACGATATAACATCATCGTTTTTTGAAGGGATAGAGTATGGAATCGTGCACAATGGAAACGTCAAAGTTCTCTTGAATTTAGAGAAAAAAGAGACAATGATGATTGGGAAGTTTCAAATCGAAGGAGAGGTAGAAACTAATTGTGCAAGGTGTAATGAACCAATGAATGTTTCAATAAATGGTAATTACCAGTTGATCTATAAATTTGGAGATGAGGTTTCAGACGATGAGATGTTAGTAGTGTTAGACACAAATGCCTATGAGTTGGATGTTAAAGACAGTATCTATGAGTTTATAGCTGTTTCTTTACCATTAAGAACAGTTCATGAAGAAGGTGCTTGTGATCCGGAGATGCTAGCATTATATAAAAAAATGGTTGTGAATTCTTCTGAAGATGAGGTTGAACCAACTGAAGATGACGATGAAGATGACACAGACGAAATTTGGGCAATGTTAAAGAATTTAAAATAATTTTAACTTTTTATAAATAAAAAAAGATGGCACATCCAAAGAGAAGAATCTCTACTACGAGAAGAGACAAAAGAAGAACACATTTCAAGGCAGAAGCAAAAAATATTGCTACTTGTCCTACTACAGGTCAGCCACATTTATTCCACCATGCTCACTGGCATGAAGGAAAACTTTACTACAAAGGTAAAGTAGTTGCTGAGAAAGAAGTAGCAGTTTAAATAACTGTTTGAAAAACTCTTCTTGATGAAGATAGGAATAGATATTTTTGGTGGAGATTTTGCTCCTGATGCAAATATTCAGGGTGCAATATTAGCGCAAAAAGAACTTCCTAAGGAAATTAAACAAGTTTTGATAGGCGACCAAGAGCAAATCTTGAGTTGCCTATTGAAGCATGAAGGAAGACCTGAGGATTTTGAAATCGTACATGCGCCGGATGTTATTACGATGCATGATCATCCTACTCGAGCGATTCCCCAAAAACCAAATAGTTCCATTTCGGTAGGTTTCGACCTGTTAGCCTCTAAGGAAATAAATGCTTTTGCTAGTACAGGTAATACAGGAGCTATGTTGGTTGGTTCTATGTACAAGATACATACTATACCAGGAATTATTAGACCATGTATTACTTCTACAATTCCAACTATAGATGGAAGCGAATCTATTTTATTGGATGTTGGCTCTAATGCTGATTGTAAATCAGATGTGTTGTATCAGTTTGCATTATTGGGATCGATATATTCTAAAAATGTATATGGAAATGAAAAACCAAAAGTAGGTTTATTGAACATTGGAGAGGAAGAATCAAAAGGAAATTTATTGACAATCGCTACATACAAATTACTTGCGGAATCTGATGAAGTTGACTTTGTTGGAAATATTGAAGGTAGAGATATCTTTTCAGGTAAAGCAGATGTTATAGTTTGTGATGGATTTACAGGGAATATTGTTTTGAAAGAAGCGGAAGGAATCTATACTTTAATGAAAAAGAGAGGTATAGTTGATGCTTATTTTGATCGATTTAATTATGAAAATTATGGAGGTACTGCAATTTTAGGAGTACAAGGTAATGTCATAATAGGTCATGGGATTTCAAATGATATTGCAGTTAAGAACATGATTTTACACTCTTATGAAGTTGCAAAGTCAGGTTTGTCAAATAAAATAAACGAATTTTTCAATTAATAATATGGGAAAAATTACAGCAGCAATTACTGGTGTTCAAGGCTATGTTCCTGAATATATTTTGAATAACGAAGAATTATCTAAAATTGTTGACACAAACGATGAATGGATAACTACTCGTACAGGAATTAAAGAAAGAAGAATCATGAAAGATGGAGCTTCATCTGACATGGCAACAGAAGCTGTTAAAGGCTTATTGAAAAAAACAGGGGTCGATCCAATGGATATTGACTTAGTAGTGGTTGCTACAGTAACTCCTGATTATCCATTCCCAAGTACATCAAATGTTGTATGTGATAAAGTTGGGATGAAAAATGCATGGGGTTTTGACTTAATAGCTGCTTGCTCGGGTTTTATATACGGTCTTTCAACCGGAGCTCAATTCATTGAAACAGGAAAGTATAAAAAAGTAATCGTTGTTGGTGTTGATAAGATGTCTTCAATTATTGATTACGAAGATAGAACGACATGTATTATTTTTGGCGATGGTTGTGGAGCTGTATTGTTAGAACCAAATGAAGAAGGCTTAGGAGTTCAAGATTTTATTTTGAGAGCTGATGGATCTGGAAGACAATTTTTAATTCAACCAGCTGGTGGAAGTGCCAGTCCTGCATCTTTTCAAACAGTTGAAGAGAGAGGTCATTACGTGAAACAAGAGGGGAAATCAGTTTTCAAATTTGCGGTAACAAATATGGCTGAAGTTTCAGCAGAGATCATGGAGAAAAATAATTTATCAAGCGATGATGTTAACTGGTTAGTTCCTCATCAAGCAAATTTGAGAATTATTGATGCAACTGCAGAAAGAATGGGTTTATCGCGTGATAAAGTAATGATTAACATTGAAAAGTATGGAAATACGACTGCAGGGACACTACCTTTGTGTTTGTGGGACTATGAAAAACAATTGAAAAAGGGAGATAATTTAATTTTATCTGCTTTTGGAGGTGGATTTACATGGGGAGCAGTTTATTTAAAATGGGCTTACAATTCTTAAAATATTTAACGTATAAAATTTAAAAGTTATGAATATTAATGAAATTCAAGATCTTATAAAATTTGTTTCAAAATCTGGTGTTACAGAAGTTGAAATCGAAAAGAAAGATTTTAAAATTACTATCAAATCAGAATCTAAAAAAGTTGAACAACAATATATTGTACAGGCTCCAGTAGCCAGTGCACCTGTACAACCAGCTGTTCAAGCTGCACCAGCACCTGCTGCACCAGCACCAGCACCTGCTGCACCTGCTGCTGAAAAACCAGCTGCTGATGATTCAAAGTACATTACAGTTAAATCTCCAATGATTGGAACTTTTTACAGAGCTTCAGGTCCAGATAAAGATCCTTTTGTTTCTGTTGGTCAATCTATCGGTAAAGGAGATGTTGTATGTATCATTGAAGCAATGAAGTTATTTAACGAAATTGAATCAGAAGTTTCTGGTAAAATTGTTAAAGTTTTAGTTGACGATGCTTCACCGGTTGAATACGATCAACCATTATTCTTAGTTGATCCAGCTTAATGCTAAGTGAGGATTAATCATAAAGATTCATCAACCAAAATTGAAAGAATGTTTAAAAAAATATTAATTGCAAATAGAGGGGAAATTGCCTTAAGAGTAATTAGAACTTGTAAAGAAATGGGGGTTAAGACAGTAGCTGTTTATTCAACTGCTGATAAAGAAAGCTTACCAGTTCGTTTTGCTGATGAAGCCGTTTGTATCGGTCCTGCAGAAAGTTCTAAATCTTATTTATCAATTTCAAATATAATTGCTGCTGCTGAAATTACAAATGCAGACGCAATTCATCCAGGATACGGTTTCTTGTCTGAAAATGAAAAGTTTTCAAGAGTATGTCAAGAACATAACATCAAGTTTATTGGTGCTTTACCAGAGCAAATTTCTGCAATGGGAGATAAGGCAACTGCTAAAGCAACTATGATAAAAGCTGGTGTTCCATGTGTTCCTGGTTCAGAGGGTTTATTGAAAGATTTAGATGACGCTAAAAAGCAAGCTAAAAAAATCAAATATCCTGTGATGATGAAAGCTACTGCCGGAGGAGGTGGTAAAGGTATGCGTATCATATGGAAAGAGGAAGATCTTGAGGGTGCTTGGGATTCAGCGAAAAAAGAAGCTGCTACTTCTTTCGGAAATGATGGTTTGTACATGGAGAAATTCATTGAAGAACCAAGACATATCGAAATTCAAATCGCAGGTGACCAATTTGGAAATGCATGTCACTTATCTGAAAGAGATTGCTCTATTCAAAGAAGACATCAAAAGTTAGTTGAAGAAACTCCTTCTCCTTTCATGACTGATGAATTAAGAGAAAGAATGGGTGAGGCTGCTATTAAAGCTGCTAAAGCTGTGAAATACGAAGGTGTAGGTACTGTTGAATTTCTAGTTGATAAAAATAGAGATTTCTATTTTATGGAAATGAATACACGTATTCAAGTTGAGCATACAATTACTGAGGAGGTTATTGATTTTGACTTAATCAAAGAACAAATCAAATTAGCTGCGGGAGAAAAGTTATCTGGTAAAAACCATTATCCAAACATGCATGCGATTCAATGTCGTATAAATGCAGAAGATCCTTATCATGATTTCAGACCTTCTCCAGGAAAAATAACAAGTTATCATTCTCCTGGTGGTCATGGTGTTAGAGTTGATTCTCATGCGCATGCTGGATATTCAATCCCTCCATTCTATGATTCAATGATTGGAAAA
The DNA here is from genome assembly GCA_964580965.1 of uncultured Flavobacteriales bacterium. GTDB lineage: Bacteria > Bacteroidota > Bacteroidia > Flavobacteriales_D > Crocinitomicaceae > CAIUKX01. The sequence goes on from CAZOLZ010000010.1 coordinate 15,921, forward strand.
TTGATTACAGTAGCACAAACACGTGATGAAGCTATTTTAAAAATGAAAAGAGCATTGGATGAATACATCATTGAAGGAGTTAAAACAACAATTCCATTTCATTACAAATTAATGGATAATGAAAAATTCAAAGAAGGTGACTTCACTACAGCTTTTATGGATTCATACGAGATCAAATAATTGATAAATTATGATACATTAAAAAAGGGGATGAATTTCATCCCCTTTTTTTGTTGACTTATTTTTACGCTTCTTATTTTAATGCTGCTAATAATTCATTTACTAAATTCTCATTTACATTACCATATAAAGCATCATAATCAGCTCTAGAACGATTAATAACCTCATAAGCTTCTTCTTTACCGTAAACGTGAGTTATTTCAACATTTTTGGCAGCTCCATCTAAATCTTTATATGTTAAGAAGAAATGACGAACTCTATCAACTACCATTTTTGGTAATTCCGAAATGTCATTGATATCTCCATATGCTTGATCTCCTTTTAAAACAGCTACAATCTTATCGTCTGCTTCTCCTCCGTCTAGCATTCTGAATCCTCCAAGAACTTTGGCTTCACACAAGATATTTCCATGATTGAAACCTCTTTCACTTAACACACAAATATCAAGTGGATCTCCATCTCCAGTAATGTCATTTCTTCCAGTTTTCTCTCTTGAAAATGCAGCAACCTGCTCATCACAATAAGTTTTAGGAACAAATCCATATAAACAAGGCATATGATTAGACAACTTTTGAGGTCTATCTACCATAATATGTCCTGACGATTTATCAATTTCATATTTAATTGCGTCTGCAGGTATAATTTCAATATATGCATTCACAACAGCTGGACTTTTTTCTCCAACTTCTACACCATGCCATGGGTGAGATACAAAACGTTGACTCATAGCGTCAACAATTTTTTTTACTTCTTCTTTCATTTGTAATGTGTTAAATCTCAAATTTATATTCGCAAAGTTAGTGATTTTGTAAAGTATAAATTCAAAATAACTTAAATTTGTACTTTAAGTTCGATAAATGGAACTTAGGTATTAGAAATGGAAAAATATTCAAAGCGATTTATCCGATTTAATTGGATTACATTGGTCTTAATTTATCTTGTTGTAATTGCAGGAAGTTTTGTACGTATAACAGGCAGTGGAATGGGCTGTCCTGATTGGCCAAAATGTTTTGGTCAGTGGGTTCCTCCAACTGAAAAAAGTCAATTACCTATTGATTATAAAGAAGTTTATTCTCAAAAAAGAGCCAAAAAAACAGACAACTTTACAAAATTATTGGATGCTCTTGGAATGAATAAAGTCAGTGAGCAAATAAGAAATGATGAAACGATTTTAATTGAAGAAACATTCAATGCTCGTAAAACATGGACTGAATACGGGAATCGTTTAGTAGGTTTTTTAGCGGGTAATGCTGTGTTGATTGTATTTATTTGGATTTTATTGTTTTACAGAAAAAAGACGTTAGTCTTACTTTCCTTTTTAAATTTGATTTTTATTGGTTTTCAAGCATGGTTTGGCTCAATCGTCGTTGCGACTAATTTGGTTCCATGGACAATTACGATTCACTTATTCTTTGCTTTGGTAATTATTTTTGTTCAACTTTTAATTATTCGAAAAGTTAGCCCAAGTCAGAACAAAAATTTAAAAATTAGTTCAACTTTAAAATTGGTATTAGCTATTTGTTTTATTGTTACATTTTTCCAAATGTTTCTTGGGACTCAAGTTAGGGAATACATAGATGAATTAACTAAGCAAGGATACGGTCGTGAAAGTTGGACTGAAATGCTAGGTTTATCATTTTTCATACACAGGAGTTTTTCATGGATGGTCCTTATACTTATGACATTCGTGACTTGGAAAAATGAATCTTTGTATAAATTAAAATTAATTCGCTGGTCTTACATAATTTTAGCCATTGAATTATTATCAGGAGTTCTTTTAGCTTATGCTAATATGCCAGGATTAGTTCAAACAAGTCACTTAATTTTCGCAACCATATTATTTGGGATATTATCAATGGGGGTTTTAAGATTGAGCCCGAGAGAGAACTAGTTTATTTGATTAAAAAAATCATATTCCGTTGAAACTTAAATTTTCTTTATTATATTTGCAACCCAAAATAAAGAAATATCGTTTTCTTTTTAATTTAATAGATGCAAAGCATCGCCGGTCCTATAGCTCAGTTGGTTAGAGCACCTGACTCATAATCAGGTGGTCCCTGGTTCGAGCCCAGGTGGGACCACATTAAAATCAAAGCCTTACAGAAATGTAGGGCTTTTTTGTATAGTTTATTACACCATTTCTATTTTTTAAACTAACTTCAAGAAAATTTCATTATTCACCTTTAAAATGAATTCAAATACTAAAAAACACCTTTGGTTAATCGTTTTTATAACGATTTTAAATGCATTAGGTATGACCATTGTTTTGCCTTTGTTTCCATTTTTGTTGAATGAGTATGTAGCTGATAATGAAATAGCTGGAGCCATGAGTGTATTGGTTTCAATTTTCGCAATAAGCCAATTCTTTTCAGCTCCAATTTTTGGGGCTCTAAGTGATCGGTATGGTCGAAAACCAATTTTAATATTCAGCATCCTAGGTTCTTCAATTGGGTATTTTCTTCTAGGAATTGGTGGTGCGTTATGGGTATTGTTTTTAGGTCGTGTTATTGATGGTTTAACTGCAGGGAATCAAAGCACATTATTTGCATATGTTTCAGATACAACAACAGCTGAAGAGAGAGGTAAATGGTTTGGTTACCTTGGAGGAGCTATAGGTGTTGGTTTTATGTTAGGACCTGCAGTTGGTGGATATTTAGGTAGTTTTTCAATTACTTTACCTTTTTATGCTACCGGTAGTTTAATGCTCACTTCGATGTTATTTACCTATTTATTTCTGCCAGAATCATTGAAAGAAGAAAAACAAAGCAGCCACATTTCGTTCAAAAAAATGAACACTTTTATTCACTTCAAAGATGTATTTGTGATTCAAAAAGCTCGTTCATTAATGATTATGGGTGCTTTTTTCTATTTAGGGTTAGGGATTTGGCAATTTAATACAAGTATTTTTTTAAAAGATGTGTTTGAATGGGGGCCAAAATTGATTGGAGGTGTATTTGTTTTGGTTGGTTTATGTGATATTCTCTCTAGAGTCATTCTTTTACCTGTATTGTTAAAACGATGGAATGAAAAAAAGGTAGGTATTATAGGACTTTTTGGGCTAATTATAGGTTTAGCCTTACTTTTTTTAAGTTCATACATCCAATCAATCTTTTTTATAGCTGGAGCAGTGGCATGTATTGTTTTGGGAGAAGGGTTATTTGATCCATCTTATAATGCAAAATTATCTGTTTCTGTTGAAGACAATCAACAAGGTGTACTTCAAGGTGTAAACCATAGCTTACAAGCTCTTTATCGTGTGATTGTTCCCTTAGGAGCTGCAATGATTTATACTTATAATCAAGGATTGGTATATGGAATAGCTTCAATCTTAATGGTTTTTGGCTTGATACTTTTTAGAAAGTTAAGATAGTTTTTTAGTCATATCTTGAGTAAAAATAATTAAAACATGAGCTTAAAATCACTAATTTTACCATATGAAATGGATTGGAGAAAGAATTAGTTTTGTTGATGATAAAGAGGTTTGCACGATTGTAATATACCCAAAGCGTCAAGTTATTGTTAATGGATTAATGGGTGCTTGGCTTGCAATGTGGCTTGTTATTGGGGTTATTACTTTGTGGTCTTTTTCAACGTATAAATTTACGGATCAAGAAAATATTATTTTGTTTGTCTTTTTAGTTTTTTGGGCTTATTATGCATGGAAAGTTATTAAATCTTTTTTTTGGTTAATGTGGGGAAAAGAGTTGATTAAAATCAACGATTCTTCATTTATTTATAAAAAGTCAATTAAAAATTACGGAAAAGCGAACAATTTTTTCATTGAGAACATTGAAAAAATTCGTGTTCATCAACCTAAACCAAATTCATTTCAAGCAGCATGGGAATCATCTCCTTGGATTCAAGGTGGAGAACGTATAGAATTTGATTATCAAAATAAATTAATTCGTGTTGGTCGTAAATTAGAAGAAAAAGATACTCAACAGTTGTTTAAGTTCATGACTAAAAAAATTGAGGATCGTTTGAAAAAACTCAAATAATGGATCAGGTCAAAACATATTCAAAAGTTAATCGAAACAATCCATCATTAACTTTTGGAATTTCTAAGATTGAAACCATTTTTGAACAACGAAAGGGAGTGCCAGATTTACCTCATAGGCATGATTATTACACTGTTATTTTAACTCGGAAAGCCAACGGAAAGCATTTTATTGATTTTCAAGAATACGAATTTTCAGGAAATCAATTGTATTTTATTGCTCCTGGTCAAGTACACCAGATTATAGAAAATGAACAGTCTTTTGGATATGTGATTGTTTTTTCAGTCGACTTTTTAGTAAAGAATAATATTCCTATTGATTTTATTGAAAATTTACGTTTGTTTAATATTTTCGAAAAAAATCCCCCTTTGCATTTAAATGAACATGAGTTATCAAACCTAAACCGATATTTTGAAGAAACCTTTCAAATATTTCATCATACCGAAATGGAGTATAAAGATGAGGCGCTAGGAGCATTATTAAAGTTGATGTTAATTTCTTGTAACAATATTTGCAGTCTGCCTAAACGAGAAAAGAATAATAAAAATTCAATCCTATCAAATTTTAAAATCTTGATTAATGAATTTTTCAAAAAATGGCACTCAACAACTGAGTATGCTAATGAATTAAGCATCTCATCAGACTATTTGAATCGAATAGTTAAAGCTCAAACAGGGAAAACAGCAAAAGAACACATTCAAAGTAGAATTATTGTTGAAGCTAAACGGTTGCTTTATTTTACTGAAATGACGACAAAAGAGATTGGTTTTGAATTAGGGTTTTCTGAACCAGCTAACTTCAGCTCTTTTTTTAAATCTCATGTCGGAGTTTCTCCTTCAAAATTTATTGAAAGCAAAAAATAGGAATTTGTATAGGTTTATTTGCAGTGTTTTTGAAATAAAAAAAGGGAAGCTTTTGCTTCCCTTTTGTGGTGCCTCCAGGAATCGAACCAGGGACACAAGGATTTTCAGTCCTTTGCTCTACCAACTGAGCTAAGGCACCAGCCTTATTTGTGGCCACAAAGATAGCAACTAAATTTAATTAAGCAACAAAAAATAAATAAAATTTAAAAAATCTTCTGCTATCTTTGTTTTATGGGGTTTAATGAAAAAGTTTATGTTATCGATGCTGGAAACACTGCTATAAAGGTTGCTTTGTTTGAAGAAAATAAACCTGTTGAAGTTAAAAGGTTAAAATATGTAGATTTATTAAAAGAAGATTCTTATTTGAATCAAAATGAAAAATTTAGATTTGGATCATCTGTTTTAAATGAAGTGAGAAATCAAGAATTGAAATCTATTTTTCCAAACCTCTTATTTTTTGATGATAAAACAAAGCTACCTGTAAAATTAAATTATAAAACAACACAAACATTAGGTAGAGATCGAATCTGTAATGCTGTTGCAGCCTATTCCCTTTTTCCATATAATAATACGCTTTCAATTGATATAGGAACATGTGTTAAATATGATTTTGTTTCTCATAAAGGAATTTATGAAGGTGGAGCTATTTCCCCAGGCATAAATTTAAGGTATAAATCATTAAATGAGTATACTGATAACTTACCTTTAATAGAAGCTAAGACTGAGGTTGAACTTCTCGGGAAATCTACTTATGAATCAATTCACTCTGGAGTAATAAATGGCATTTACGCTGAAATAATTCAAACGATTAAACGTTATAGATGTGAATTCGATGATTTGAAAATAATTATTACCGGAGGTGATACTAAATACTTTGATTTTAATGGAAAAAAAGACACCTTTGTGGAAGAAAATTTAACGCTGAAAGGATTATTCCAAATATTCTTATTAAATGTATAAACTTAGTATAAAAAAAACATTAATCTTGGTATGTTTTGTTTGTTTTACAATCATATCAATAGTTGCGCAGAGCCTAACTTCAAACCCAATGTCATATTACGGCATTGGAGAATACCAACGAGTTAGTCATTCAGTATTAGGTGGTTTAGGAAATGCTTCTGAAGCTTATGTTGATTCAACCTTCTTAAACATTTATAATCCAGCAAGCTATGCTTTTTTAGCTAAGGGGCAACCTTTATTTTCAACGGGTTTAGGGACTAGAATTTCAAATTACCAAGAAAATGGTAACTCTTCTTTATCAAGTGTGACTCAGATGACTCATTTTGCTTTGGGTGTTCCATTTGGAAAAAGATTTGGATTAGTGATGGGAATCAAACCTTATGCAAAAAAAGGGTATGACTTTATTGATGAAAATACATTTTCAACGGATACAATTATAAATAGGTATTATGGTTCAGGATCGATAAATGAATCTTTTCTAGGTTTTTCGGTTGCAATTTTAAATCAAACGAATAGGAAATTGAGTGTTGGCCTAAATGGTTCATATCTTTTTGGAAAAGTAATAGACACAAGATCAAGTCGACTGTCCTCTACACTAAGTGGAGGAATTGAAGAATCTTCTCTTGAATTAAAAGGGATCCATTCTAATTTTGGACTTTATTTCGAAGAGACTTTTGCAAAAGGAAATTCCTTTTCTTTAGCTTACATAATTGACCCATCTCAGAAAATGAATGCGTTTTCAACTTTAGATCTATATCAATCTGTTGACATAACAGATGTGAATTATTTTTATCGTTTAGATTCAACTGGAAGTATTCAGGGAGAAATGAATTCTCCAATAAGAATGACAATTGCGGGGAGTTATAAATTTAGATTTAACGATGCAAACAAGAAAGATGGTTATTTAAAGAAATCTGAAATAGCCTTGAATGGGTCATTTAACTTTGTTGATTATTCAAATTACAGTTTAACAACAGATAATTATAGTGATTTAACATCTTATGTTAATACGCAAAAAATTGCTTTAGGGGTCCAATATACTCCAGAAGTTCAATTTTTATCTGCTGCAATGAATACAACTATGATGCAGCGTATGCGTTATAGAGTTGGTGGTTATTTTGGAGCCTTACCTATTCAATTGAATTCAAATACATTGAATGATTTAGGTGTAACAGCTGGTTTTGGAATACCGATAAAAATTCAAAAATCACTCACCTCTTTCAATTTAAGTTTTGGATATGGAGTCAGAAAATCAAATAATCCAGCTAGTTTTAGTGAACACTATTTTTCAATAAATGCGGGTATTATAATCGCTCCTGCAAATTTTGAAAAATGGTTTGTAAAGCGAAAGTATGATTAATAAATCAAACATAGTTAAGTTTTTTTACACGCTTTTATTGTTTGTTGTGCTATTAATTTCTGCAGCTTGTGTCAATGATTTAGAAACAATAAAAAAAGTAGCTACAAGGTCAAACGCTCCTGAAGATGTGTCAGAAGAGTTAGAGATTATGTACACTGATTCTGGTTATGCTAAATTTCAACTATTTGCTAAATTAGCAGAAACTTATATTGAACCGAAAGCTCTGACAAAACTAAAAGATGGTTTGAAAATAAACTTTTTTGATGCTAAAGGGAATGTTGTTTCATGTCTGACTGCATTATATGGAGAAATAGATTCTGAAGCTGGGACATTTTATGCTAAAGACTCTGTGAGTTTATATAACTATGAACTTGATCAGCGATTAGAGACAGAAGAACTTTATTGGTATCAAAAAGACAGTGCTGTAATTACTGAAAAACCTGTCATTGTCTATACGAAAAAGGGTATATTATTCGGTGAAGGTTTGGAGTCTAAACAAGACTTTTCTGCCTATGTTTTTAAAAAGCCAACAGGAAAAATAGATTTAAAAGAAAAATAGATATGGAAAAATACAATAAGTTTATGTTGAAACTTTGGTTAGTAGCTTCTATAGTTATACCTATCGTCGTTACTTATCAAGTATACAAACATGGGTTCAAAGAGTATGGGGGGTATTATATTCTAGCTGTTTATACAATTGCGATATACTTTTTGAGAAGGTATATGATGAAACGCATGGAAAAGCACCTTCAGTATATGAAAGAACAGGAAAATAAGAAGAAGTAAATAGATTATTTAGAAGCTAGATCACTTTTTGGAGCTTGGTGGATATTACCGTAGGCATCACAGTGTCCTGCAGTTGAAGTACTACATGCAACAATAGTTAATGTTAAAATAGCCCCTAAAATTGTAAAAGTTAAAATTTTTTTCATTTTTCTAATAGTGTTTTATAAGGCAAAATTATAACAAAAAATATAAACCCCAAAAAAATGTCTGATTAATGCATATTAATTTTTTGTAAATCAACATTCAATATGATTAGAGTCTTTTTATTTCTTCTTTTTTTTTGCTGCTCTTTTTTCAGTTACTGTCAAGAGGAGTTAGTTTTAAGATTTAACGATGAGACTGTTTTTAAACTCAAAAAATATATTCCAAAAAGCTTTAAAGACTCGATTCAACTTAAGCGTTATTTAAAAGATTTAAGTTTATTAGCAATTGAAAAGGGTTTTTTTTTAGCATCATTAGAAAAAGTGAATTTTAGAAAAGACACAGCTTATGTTGATTTTTTCTTAGGTGCAAAGTTTACGAAAGCACATTTAACTTTATCAGCAGAAAACAAATCCTTTTTGAGACGTATTTATAACATTAAAGAAAATCTTTTATTGAATTTTCCATTTAAACCAAATGAGATTGCTGATTTATTAAGAGGGATTCAACAAGCTCTTGAAGATAATGGTTATCCTTTCGCAGAGGTTAGCCTGGATAACATTCAAATTGATCAAAATGAATTAGATGCCGAAATAATTATAAATACGAGAAAACAAATAAAATGGTCTAAGATTCACGTGAAAGGTGAAAAAAATTTAAATACATTATTTATTTGCAACTTAATAGGGTTTAAAGAAGGGGATATTTATGAGCAGTCATTGGTAGATATAATCTCATCTAAAATTAAGCAGATTACCTATTTGAAAGAAGTTAAACCTTTTGAACTTTTGTTTACACCTGAAGGTGTTGAGTTGTTTTTATATTTAGCCAATGATCCTGTAAGTTCTGCTAATGGTGTTATCGGTTTTCAACCAAATCCAACCACAAATAAGTTAAGCTTAACAGGTGATATTGATTTAAAGCTTATAAATACAATAAATCGGGGTGAAAAATTGCGACTAAATTGGAAAAGCATTCAAGAACAGACACAATCTTTAAATACAAGTTTGAATTTACCTTTTCTTTTAAAATCAAATTTTGGAGTTGATGGAAGTTTTAACTTGTATAAAATGGATACTACATTTTTGGAATTAAAATCTTCTGTAGGAGTTCAATATCAATTAAAAAAAGGGGCATTAATACAAGTTTTTTATGGAAGAAATTCTTCAAATATTTTATTGAAAAACATTTCGAATGCGTCAAATTTAGGTTTTGTTCAAACGAATAACTATGGTGTAAATTACTCAAAATTAAATTTTGATTACGTCCCAAACCCAAGATCGGGGATTGCTCTGAATTTTAATGCAGCTGTTGGAGAAAGGAAATCAAGATCATCAGATACTTCAGAATTGAATTTATCTACAACTTATCAATCTTCTTTTTCATTCGAATGGGTAATACCCTTAAACAGTAGGAATATATTTTATTATTCAAACGTTACAATGTCCTATTATGCTCCGGTTATCTATCAGAATGAAGTCGAACGTTTCGGAGGTCAAACAACACAAAGAGGGTTTAATGAACAGAATCTTTTTGCAACATCTCGTGTGACAAATGTCTTTGAATATAGGTATTTGCTGGATAAAGATTCGAGGCTGTTTTTGTTTTTTGATCAAACTTGGTATGAAAATAATAGCTATGATTATTATCGGGATACTCCTATAGGATTTGGAGCAGGAATGACTTTTGGAACCAATTTAGGCGTGTTTTCTTTGTCATATGCTTTGGGGAAAGCGTATGAAAACCCTATACTTTTTAGTAATGGAAGAGTCCACTTTGGTTATGTGTCATACTTTTAAATTTGATTAAACAACGCCTTTAATTCACTAGCTTCTTCTGCTTTCATTTTACCAGCTAAAATTAAGCTTAATTGACGACGTCTCAGTGCTCCATCATAACGTTTAATTTCTTCATCAGTTTCCGGAATAAGGTCAGGAACATGTATGGGACCACCATTTTGATCAACTGCCACAAATGTATAGATTGCTTCATTTACTTTACGCCTTTTTCCAGAAACTTGATCTTCTACATATACATCAATAAAAACTTCCATTGATGAACCAAAAGCTCTAGAAACTTTAGCTTCTAAGGTAACAATAGCAGCATTATTAATTGGCTCTTTGAAAACAATATTATTTACCGCAGCAGTAACAACAACTCTCCTAGAGTGTCTATGAGCTGAAACTGATGCAATTTCATCCATCCATGCCATTAATTGACCACCAAAAAGTTTATCTAATGTATTTGTATCATTTGGTAATACGACTTTTGTGGTTACAGATAATGTTTCAGATGCTTTTCTTGCTTTCATAATAAAAATTTTAGTGAGCAATTAATTTTAATGAATACAAAAATACAAATAAAACAAGATTTGATACTTTCAAAAAATATTCTTGCTTCTTTCTGTTTAGTATTCTTCTTTTTTGCTTATGAAATTTTATATTTGTATAATAATTAAAGTGTAAAAAACTCTTTTTAATAGAAATGGAAGAATTAATAGCTGCTTTTCCTTCAAATATTGGACAAGCGTATCGTAGTACTAAGACTATAAGTTTTAAAATAAAAACAAATGAAATAAGTAATGTTGTTTTATTAGGAATGGGAGGGTCTGGTATTGGAGCGAAAATTGTTTCAAAATGGGTTCAGGATGAGATTAAAGTTCCAATTCTATTATCTCAAGACTACGATATTCCTGCTTTTATTGGAAAAAATACGCTTGTTATCGCATGCTCTTATTCAGGAAATACAGAGGAGACCGTAATTTCAGCTGAGAAGGCATTTCAAGCTGGTGCAACAGTTGTGGGATTATGTTCTGGTGGTAAAATTGAACAATTTTGTACAACGAATAAGTTAGATTGCGTGCTTGTTCCTGGAGGAAATCCACCAAGAACAACGACTGCTTTTTCAATTGTACATATTCTAAATATTTTAAACAAGTTTGAATTAATTTCTCAAAGTGTACTTAATAAGGTATTGGTTTGTGAGGAATTTCTAACTAATCATGTTGAGGAAATAAAAAATAATGCAACAGAGATAGCTGACTTTTTACACAATCATACAGCTATTATCTATTCTTCTGTAGCTTATGAAAGTATCGTTTTAAGAGCGAGACAGCAGTTAAATGAAAATTCAAAAGAGTTATGTATTGGTAATGTAATACCAGAAATGAATCATAACGAACTGGTTGGTTGGACTGGAGGTAACAATAACCACGCAGCTTTATTTTTAGATCCACAAGATTTAAATGATCGTAATGTTAAACGCTTTGAAGTTACGATTGAAGAAGCAAAACGTTGGACAAAACAAGTAATGGTTGTTAAAGCTAAGGGAGATAATATGGTTCAACGATCTATGTTTTTAATGCATTTGATTGATTGGACATCTTTATTTTTAGCAAATTTGAAAAATGTTGATGCTGTTGATATCAGAGCAATTGATTATCTTAAAAACGAACTAGAAAAATTAGCATAATCCGAATATGCCTCAAGTTATTTTTAAAGATCTTGGCTTAATTGATTATAAAGAAGCTTGGGATTATCAAGAAACTTTATTTAAAGCAACTGTTGAAGATAAAATAAAGATTAGAAACGGTCAACTAAATTTAGAAACTAAGAATTACCTTTTGTTTTGTGAGCATCCTCATGTATTTACATTAGGAAAAAGTGGAGATGAGTCTCATTTATTATTAAATCAAGAAGGCTTAACAGACAATAATGCTAATTTCTACAAAATAAATAGGGGAGGTGATATTACTTATCATGGACCTGGTCAACTAGTAGCATATCCCATTTTTGATTTAGATCATTTTTTTTCAGACATACATAAATATTTACGTTTTCTTGAGCAAGCGGTTATAGATACCTTGAAAGAGTTTGGAATTCAAAGTGATCGTGTTGAAGGTTTGACAGGCGTATGGATTGAAGGGGATACACCCAGAGCAAGAAAAATATGTGCTATTGGAGTAAAAAGTTCTCGATGGGTTACGATGCATGGTATTGGATTTAATGTTAATTCTGATTTGAATTATTTTTCTCACATTGTTCCATGTGGAATTGACGATAAAGCTGTCACATCGATGGAAAAAGAATTGGGTGAAAAATTAGATGTTCATGAAGTCGGTTTGGTTCTTAAATCAAAATTAGCTAACTTATTTAAGTTCGATTACGCTTAAATTCTTTCTAAAGTTTTCTAATTGTATAAACAGTTCCCAAATGTATGCATTAAAAAAAATATTGAAGCGAATAGGTATTTTTATCTTAGCTATTTTTCTACTAATTAATGTTTTTATTCTAGTATCTGGTAGATTTTACTTGTATAAAGGAATTGGATATACATACCTTTCAGGAAAGACAGGACCAACAATTTATGATTTAGATAAATTTGAAAGAAGTAGTATTCTTCCTTCAAAGAAAGCTTTTACATGGAAACAAGCGAAATCATTCAATAAATATTTTCTTACAAATGAACATGCTAAATATTTTTCAAGTCTCAGGACAAAAGCTATTTTGGTTTTTAAAGGTGATCAAATTTTATTTGAACATTACTACGATGGTCATACTCCTACTACAGTTTCAAATTCTTTTTCAGCAGCGAAGACTATTGTTAGTTTATTAATAGGTTGTGCTTTAGATGAAGGGAAGATTAAAAGTTTAGATGAGCCAATAGGAAATTATTTAGAGGTTTTTAACAATGATGACAAGAATAAAATCACTATAAGACATTTATTAATGATGGCTTCTGGTTTAGATTGGAAAGAAAGTGGTAAAAACCCATTATCTGATAATGCAGCTTCATACTATGGCGAAGATTTATATAATTTGGTTACAACTCAAGAATTAATTACTGAACCCGGAAAAAAATTTTTATATCAAAGTGGTAATTCACAGTTGTTAGGTTATATTATAGAAAAAGCAACTGGAAAAAGTCTAAATGAATATGCACAAGAAAAACTTTGGAGTAAAATTGGTGCTGAAAATGAAGCTTTTTGGAGTTTAGATAAAGAAGGAGGCGATGAGAAAGCATTTTGTTGTATGTATGCTACAGCAAGGGATTTTGGGAAAATAGGAAGATTAATAAATCATGGAGGAGAGTTGGGAGGTAAAACAATTATATCCAAGGCTTTCATGTCAGAATTAATTAAAAATCCATCAATGTTAATAGAAGACAAAACCGAGAATTATAGATATGGTTTGCATATATGGACATATTTAGGTGATAAAAACCCTGTTTATTATTGTAGGGGAATTTTAGGGCAGTATATCATTTCAATTCCAGAAGAGGATATTGTTATTGTTCGTTTGGGTTCTAAAAGAGATAAGACAATAAAGCTTTCTCAAGAATCAAATCATACTGAAAAAGAAATTTTTAAAGCTGGGCATCCAGCTGATTTATTTAAATTAATTGAATTGGGTAAAAAGGTAGCCCTACAGAAATAGAATATTTATTATGCGTGAAGAACTTCAAAGTCCTAAAGTAGAGAATGTTGCTGTAGCAATCATAAAAGAATTAAATGAACACCAAGAAACAGTTTATTATGCATACTTGCTGAATTTAAGAAATGATATCATGGAAGGTATCATTATAACAAGTAAAGGTTATGGAGAGAATGCTGTTACTGGAGAAAAAATTAAGACCTCTACTTTAAGACATACGTTAGAAGTATTACTTCCTAACGAAGCTGCTAAAATAGAACCGATAATGGAAGATGTTTTTGGTATTGCAAATGAATACTGGGTGAGCTTTTGGGTAGAGGATACAATGTATGATAAAAAATTTGTATTCCCAGCTGAAAGCATAAATGATAATAACATAAAGACAATTCCAGTTTTAGGCGCTGAAGGAGTTATAATTATGTAATACATTTAAAATCTTAACAATTTTTAATGTATTTAGATAAAGTTTAAGCGCAATTCCTTTATAATTTCATATATTAGCTTAATTGATGCATTTTATAATAAATTACTCAAAATGAATTTAAGGCAAATATCTTTTCTAGTTCTTTTCTTACCACTACTTTTTAATTCATGTAAAGAGGAGAAAAAGCCTGAAGAACAAAAAACACAGTCAAAATTTCAATTAGATGATGATTATTATGAATTTCAAGGGTTTAACATGAGTGATTTTGATATCCCCATCATGATGATGTTACCTGATGAAACGGCTAATATTGGAGCTTCAACGAAAGCGGAAGTGATTCATACAGAAGGTGATTTTAAATGGGAGCTTTATTTAGGGTCAAATTTTCACATGTTGATTGATGACTGGGGGGACTACACAGATATGGTTGTCTCAAGAAAGAAAGAACTTCAAGAATTAGATTTTTATAAAATCAAGTATTTAATTGACGAAAAAGATTTCATTTTGTATGAACAAGAATTAATGCCAAAGGGATTAGATAAAGTATCAAACTCTGTAGGTGTTCCCCATAAATCTTATCATGTATATGCTGAAAAGGTTATAGATGGAGTTACTTACGTTTTTAAAAGTAGTGATGAGGGAGCAGAAAAGTTAATTATTGAATTGATGTCAAAGTCAATAAAATCTATTAAGCCCCTTAAATCCGAAAAAGAAGCTTAACAGAAAACGCTTTATTCTATAATTCTTGTTTGATTACCTGGTAAATTTCGAGTGTATTTCTATTGTAAACATAAATTAACAAGTGTATATTTTCTAAATTATACTCATCTGGAAGCTTGTAACTGTAGTTTAGATAATATTTATTACCATCAATAACATTACCATCTTTATCTATTTTTACTGATTCATCTAGTTTTCTTCCCATTGCTTTATTATCAATGTTCCCCCTGTGAACATCTTTGTGAACATAGTTTACATCTACATTATTAGGAAAGTTCCAAGATGAAGGTGTACTTTGTGCGGAAACTGTAGAGTCTTCAACGATGTAAACTACTTGATATAATTCATCTGTAAAATCAGTTAAAAATTCAGCCTCTGTGTGGAGAAATACACCTCGTGTATTGGGGAAATAGTTTATGGTAGATTGGATATTAACCTTTAAATCATTTTCATTAATTAAATTGTTTGCTATACTTCCCCATGTAGAAAAGGTGTGAAATATTTGATTATTCACTTTTGTACGACTAATAGTACCCGAAGGGTTTCCGATAAACCCACCATCAGTAATTTCCTCAGAGATTTCAATTCCTTCAGGTGTCGTGTAATCGGTAGCAAACAAATTTCCAGAAGTAGTTTGGAAAGGTTTAGTTCCGTTAGGGCCAATATGTATTCCTACTCCATAAATCCTTTCTGGGTTTCCTCCAATAATTTGTTTCAATTCAACAGCTGCTTCTGGACAATTTACACATTTATGACCGGTATAATCTTCGATTAAAATATTTCTATCTGTATTTGTGTTTTGTGTGAAATTTGGCCAAAGGGTATTTTTGTAACCAACGATATCTACGCCATCTAAAAGTGTAGTATCAATATCAACATATTGAGGAAGGTAAGGGTTTTCTATCTTATCACAAGAATAAAATACAAGAAGTGTTATCGATAATAACGGTATGAATAGTTTTAATTTCATTTTTTTCATTTTTTACCTTAAAAGCTTTGTGTAAATGTAAAAGTTAATCCATTAGAGGCTGGAACGTTTCTACAAACACCCCCTACACAAAATAATCCGGCTCTTTGTCTTCCGTATGATACCATGAAACGTGTTGCATTTTGTACATAACCAACAGTTCCTATTACATAATGAATTTGTAAATCTTTATTAGGATTTGAATAATTATACTGGTCCATTAATCCAAAAACCCAATTTGATTTATAGTTATATTCTATAACCATTGTAGCCCAATCACCCTTGTCTTCAGCAAATTTTCTGTTGTTAACTAATTCCTGAAGTTCAACTCTAAATGAATGGTTTCTATTGATTTTATAACCTATTTCTAAAACACCAATATTTGGATTTATAATACCTTTAGCATCTTCTGTTACTTTAGCAACGTCGTTGTTTAATTTAATATTGAAATAACTCAAAGTAACATTTAATTTTTTTGTAAGCTTTTTGTAAATACTTACGTTGATATCTTGCCAAAATAGGTTTGAACTCGCATCAAATAAACTTGTTGAGTAAACAATTCCTGTTGAGTCTTTAGGATTAAAATTACTTTTATCTTGAAGTGGTTCATAAGCTGTTGAATAATTCAAGTTTAATGTTGTCCCATATTTCCCTCCAATTTTACTCTTTTTAGGAAAAGTATATAAAATTTCACCTTGATAAGCTACTTCTCCATTAAGCTGAGTTGCGTATGGGTATAAGGAAGCAACTAAATTATAAGTGTGGGTTTTATTCATAGCTGGAATGAAATTGATAAGATCTACTTGTAATGCTTGTGTTCTATCAGATCTATAACTCATATTGTCAGTAGATTTTCCAGAGAAATTAATACCTAAGCCTCTTGTAGAATAACCTAAATTAAATAAGGCTGCATAACCTTTGTTATATATGTAACCATTGTCAGAAGACGGGTCGTTATACTTTTCTACATATTCAGCATCAAGTCGCCATTTATTGTACCTTAAGTTCAATCTTCCTCCATAACTACCAACATTTTCAGGTAGCTTTAAAAGATCATTGTCATCTTTTTGATATTTACTTACAAAAGTTGCTCCCAAAGTAATATCTAACGGGAAGTTTGATAATGAGTCAATCGTTTCATTTAAATGAATTTCACCGTCAACTCCCCTAACAATACCACTAGAATTAATGATTTTACCACCTTGAAAATCTTGTCGTTGTAACCCATATACCCCCTTTAAAGTTACACCTTTGTAAGGTTTTACAACTAACCTCATTCCATCCAATACATTGTCATAACCTAAAGCTCGATCTTCATAAATCCTTAAAAGTAACCCAGATCCAAATTGTTCGTAAAAGTTACCTAATGTAACAGATATAAAATCATTTTGATACCCTATATACCGCATCCCTAAGCCTGTTCCATCAAAACGGTCAGGATAACCATTGATGTGTGGGAGGTATGATTCTATTCTCATGCCGGCATTAATCTTCCCATTTGTGTAAAAGGCATTCATGTATGAATTTAGTAATCCTTTTTCAGGTGGTAGATTAGCACCAATAAGGGAATCTTCATTTAAATATTGGAAAGTTGTTTCAATATTCCCTGAAATCGTTCCTGTATTAGAATTATTTTGACCAAATAAAAAAGAGCCTCCGATAATGAAGGCTACAATTGTAAAATATTTATTAAGCATTGTAATTATTCAAAATTTAGTGTTGAACGATTTTTAAAATTTCGTCATAAAGGTGATCTTCGTCTCCCGGAGCATAGTTGTTGTGAGTATATACGATTTCACCTTTTGCATTAATTAAAAAAGTATGGGGTACATTATTTACACCCATAGCTCGTTTAAAATCTCCGTTTGGATCAAGTAATACTTCGAAATCCCAAGCTTTACCATTGACATAAACAGGAACTTGATTTTTAGTTTTTTCATCATCAATTGAAACAGCAACTAGTGTAACATCTGTTTCATCTTGCCAGTCAGTATATAAATCGTTTATAGCATTTAACTCTCTTTTACAAGGTGAGCACCAAGTTGCCCAAAAACTAATTACAACAGGGCCATTAAATCCCATTTCTGCAGTATTAACTTCATTTCCTTCAAGATTTTTTAGTGATACAGATGGAAGTGTTTTGAGGTTTTCATCTTGTAAAAAGCTTATAAATGGAAGTGTTAAGAAAAGTAGAGTTGTAAATAATTTATTCATAGTTTTAAAGTTTATTTTCAATTTTAACATATTAAGTTCTAACTTCAAACTTAATTAATAATTTTGATTTACAAAAATCAAACCATGTATTAAAGTGTAGATAACATACAAAGGATGACCAAAATGAATGAAAATCACTTTTCAGCTTATTAATTGTAATGTCTTGTTTCAAAATTCATTTTTTATTATATTTGTTAACCTTTAATTATAAAAAAGCTAGAATGAAATTTAAATACACCATCGCTTCTATATTGTTTTCAGTATTCGGAAGTATGTCTTTTGCACAATCTAATCTTGAAATTGTTGAACAAGGCCAAACTGTTGCTTTAAACGGAGATACGTTAAAAGTATCTGTTGCTCAGAATGATCCTTATTACTTGGATTTTGGATTTATTGCTGTGCGTATTGATATTACAAACACAGCTTCAACTTCCAAACAGCTTACTATAACTAGAACAGTCATTTCAGAACCTACGCAGTGGCAAGATCAAATTTGTTGGGGAACTGGTTGTTTCGATGCTACTGGAGATCCATACATGACACCTATAAGTTGGGCTCCTGATTTAACATCAGGTTCTTCTTTTGAGTTAAAGCCACAATATGATCCAAAAAACATTAATGGAGTGGGCCACTACAGGTATTATTTGACAGATTTTCAAAATTCGAACGAGTATTTAGATTCAGTTGATGTTATGTTGACTTTTGGAACAAATTCAATTAAAGAGCAAAATGAACTTGATTTATCTTTCAATGTTTCTCCAAATCCTGCATCAAATTTTGTAAATGTTTCAATGAAAAATACCTCTGAGGAATGTATAGTGAAATTGATTGATGTATTAGGGAATGAGATATTAATTGATCGAATTAGTGGGCAAAAGAAGATTGATGTTTCAAACTTGAAGAACGGTATTTATTTTGTAATAGTTTCATCCAAAGACCAAAAGATTTTAAGTCGTAAAATGATTGTCAGACATTAAGTTGAACGTAATTCCTCAATCATATCACACAGCAATAGAAGCATCTATAGAAGCATCTAAAGTATTAATGGAATATTACAAAGGTGAAATTAATACACAATTTAAAAAAGATGGTTCACCTGTAACACTTGCAGATATAGCTTCTTCGAAAGTTATACTCAATAAATTAGCCGCAACAAATATTCCTATTGTTGGAGAGGAAAGTCACAAAGAAGATTATCAAACACGAAAAAACTGGGATTTAAATTGGTGTGTTGACCCACTAGATGGTACAAAAGAATTCATTAAACAAAATGATGAATTTGGAATTTGTATAGCTTTAATACAAAATAATAATCCAATTTTTGGAGTAATAGCATCTCCCACGGAACAAAAAGTTATTTTTGGAGGAAAAGATTTAGGAGTATATATTTCAACTTTTTCTAGCTTTTCTGTAAAAGAAAGTTGGTGCAAAGTTGAAGCAGCATCAAAAGTGAATACTCCTTTAGTTGTGATTGGCTCGAGATCATTTTCAAATAATGAATATGAAAAGTTAGTCGATGAACTTCACAAAAAATATGAGGGTGTTTCTTATTTCCAAAAGGGTAGTGCACTTAAATTTTTTGATTTAGCCTTAAACAAAGCCGATATATATCCACGTTTTGCACCAACAATGGAATGGGATATTGCAGCAGGTCATGCAATTTTAAATGAATTAGGTGGTGAAGTTTTGAATGTTGAAACTGGACTTCCTTTAGTTTACAATAAGGAAAATTTAGTCAATCCATTTTTTATTGCAAAAACAAAAGCAATTAAAAGTAACTAAATCAATCTATGAAAAGAGTTTGGTTATTATTTACGTTAATGTTTGTTTCAAACTCTTTTGCTCAAAATAATACCATTTCATTAAATCAGTTTTTCAAAGATCAGCTCTACAGTTCGTTTAAAGGAAAAATTTATCAAGGAGGAGATTTTCTTCCATGTTTAGAATCTGAGTTTGATTTACCAAATTATATTAGAGATTCTTCAAAGCAATACTATCTATTAACATCACTTCTATACAAAAAACACTTAATAGAATTAAAGGGAGATGATTATTACATAACCTTTTCACCTACTATTGAGTTATCTGTTGGTAGAAATAAAGAGGATAGTATTCAGCCTAGAAAGTTTCAAAACACTAGAGGATTTATTATAGAAGGTGATTTTTTTAAAAACTTTTCGTTTTCGTCATCTTTTTATGAAAATCAAGCTCGATTTACAGAGTATCAAACGGATTATTTTATTTCAAACGGTGAGCTATATCCGACTTATAATTCATATTCTCCTCAAAATGCTGTAATACCTGGTGGTGCTCGAACTAAACCTTTTAAGGATAATGGTTTTGATTATGCCTATGCATTTGGTAATATCGCTTATAAAGTAAATAATCGTTTAACTCTTCTGGCAGGTAATAATTCACATTTTATAGGAGCTGGCTACCGATCACTTTTATTATCTGATAATAGCTTCAATTCACCATATATTCAATCGAATTATAAACTTTCTTCAAAATGGGATTTTACATATTTAAGAAGTAAATTGATGAATCTGATGAGAAGGCAATATACATCAAGTGCAGAAGCATACTATATTCCAAAAGCTTTAAGTATCAATTATTTGACATTTAAACCAACTGAAAAACTGGTTTTAAGTTTATTTGAGGGTATCATCTGGAGTAAAGGAGATTCAATTGCTTCAAAATCAGTTAAACCACTTTTTTACAACCCAGTTCCATTGTTAGGAACATTAATTCAGAACGATAAATACAACATTATTGGATTAAATGTAAAATATCGTTTATCAGATTATCTGCTTGCTTACAGCCAACTTTCAACAGCTTATTTTTTAGATTTTGGTTTTCAAATAGGAGTTAGAAAGTATGCATCTCTTTTAGGTGTAAATAACATGATGGTTCAACTTGAGTATAATACAGTTCCATCAAACTTATACGAGTCATCAGATAATCATTTATTAAGTTACAGTAATGGAAACCTTCCTTTGGCTCATGTTTTAGGGTCTGGATTTCATGAATTTATTTCTAGAGTGAACTATGAATATAAGCGATTTTACATTGATTTTAAGTTCATTTTCACTGCTCTGAGAAATTATCAAGTGACAAGACTTAACGGCTTTTCATCGGAAAATATTGAACAAAATGGAGGATTACAAAATCATGCTGTTGAAGTTGGATACCGCTTTAATAGAAAGGTAAATTTGAGTGTTTTTGGGGCTTATATTTACAGAAATGATCAATCAACATCAACCCCAATTACACAGTTTTTTTCATTCGGTTTGAAGACGGCTTTAACTAATAGATATACTGATTTTTAATGAGAGTTTTCTTTTTAATAGCAACTATTTTTATTTCCTTCTATTCTAAAGGTCAGTTATATTCTAATCCACTGATTGAAGAAACTCCAATGGATAGTTTGCCAAGTTCAACAAACTTTCACTCCAGTATCAAACCTTATTTGAATATTAAAAGAGGAGGAAAAAGTTCAGGGTATACTTTAATTAATAACTCAAAACTTTTAACAAGAATTGAACCTATAGTTGATTTGTTAGGAGGATTTAATGCTTCTTCAAGTTTTAGGTCAGGTTTTGGATTTAATATTGAGTCTGATCATTCACAAAAAGTTTTCTATAGAGTTTCATCTGTAGGCGGGGTTTACAACTCTAACTCAAAATTCATTACACCACATTCTTTTTTTAATGATTCATCAGGTTCAATGAATTATTATGGAGACATAAGGGCAAGGATTGTTTATCAACCCAATCATATATTTAATTTTCACTCAGGTATAGATCATAATTTTATAGGAGAAGGTTCACGTTCACTTTTTTTGAGCGATTATGGTGTTTCAGCTCCATTTTTTCAAATTCGTACAAATTTTTGGAACATTGACTATGATGTAATTTATCATTTATTTCGCGAAGCTGATTCGAATGGTAATTGGCATTCAAAATATGCAGTTTCTCATTATTTGAGTTATAATATCTTTAGATGGTTAAATATTGGGTTATTTGAAAATGTGCTTTTTGCGCCTCAAGACAAAGGATTGAATCGAGGATTTGAATCAGAGTATTTAAATCCTATAATTTTTTATCGTCCACAAGAGTACGCATTAGGTTCTTCTGATAATAGTTTTTTAGGAGGACAATTATCAGTTAAATACAAAAATCAAACTTTATACGGTCAGTTGGCTTTTGACGATTTTGTTTTATCTGAGTTTAGGGCAAGAACAAATTGGTGGGGGAATAAATATGCTTATCAACTTGGAATTAAAGGATATTTTAAAGCGAATGGCTTCAATTGGTTTTACAGAATAGAGAATAATTATGTTAGACCCTATACATTCTCTCATATTGATTTCAGTCAAAACTATGCAAATCAAGGTTCCGTTTTAGCTCATCCTTTAGGGGCTAATTTTAACGAACTTTTAGTTGAGTTAAAGCTTTCTAAAAATCATTTTCATTTAAAATCATTTGTGAACTACTACCTCAAAGGATATGATAAAGGAGACTCTTTAAGTTATGGTGGAGAAATTTATAAACCCTATGATGATAGACCTTATGAATATGGTGTAATTTTGGGACAAGGAAATAAATTAAACGTATTACATTTTAATTTATCCTTAGCTTATGATTTAAAGTTCTTTCAAAATTTTCAGGTTTTTGTTGAAAATCATATGTTTTATATTGATCAGAATCAACAAACTACAATGAATATTGTAGTTGGGGTTAGAAATAGACTTTGGAATAACTACAGAAATTACTAAAACCGATAAATCAATAATCTTTACACTTAATATTTTTTTTTGATTAGAGTTTGTCTCAATTTGTTATATTTATGTCAGCTAAAATTATAAAAACGTAAAAATGAAACATATTTACATTCTTTTTTCATTTTTGTGTTCAATATCAACTTCTACTTTTGCTCAAAGCTTAAACAATACAAATATACCTCAAATTGATAGAGGTAATTGTAGAGAGGGCGAAGACGTAGAATTTTGTTTGACACATAAAAAACAAGTTCAACTCCAGGAAAAGTTGAAACAAAATCAAAAGTCTCTAAACACGATTAATCAAGAAGAAAAAGAATTGGATTCTGTTCTTCAATTGGTTAAAACAGGTGCTATTCCTAAAGGAGTTGTTTATCAAATTCCAATTGTTTTTCATGTTTTACATAATGGTGGAGTAGAGAATATTTCTAGAGCTCAAATAATGGATGCTTTAGATATTTTAAACAGAGATTATAGAGCTCTAAATTCAGATAAGAATGATGTTTTAGCTGAATTTCAGGGGATCATTGCTGATGTTGAAATCGAATTTGTTTTGGCTTCAAAAGCTCCAAATGGAAATTGTTTTGGAGGTATAACTAGAACAAATTCACCTTTGAGTTATGAGGGAACAGACGGTCACGGTCAAGATCAAGTAGATGCAATTATTTATGGGAATGATGTATACCAAGGAGAATGGCCTGGTGATAAATATTTGAATGTATTTATTTGTGGTGGATTAGCTCAAGGAGCTGGTTATACATTTTTACCCTCTAACTATTTCGGAGGTTCAATGTATAATGGAATATGGATTCTTCATGAATATGTAGGTTCGATAGGTACTTCGAGTGAACTACATTCAAGAGCTCTGACTCATGAATGCGGTCATTGGTTGAATTTAGATCATACATGGGGAGGCACAAATAACCCTGGTTGTACCGGTGGTTCAAATAATCCAAATGATCCGTGTTACGGAGTGGATAACTGTGATTATGATGATGGAGTGAATGATACTCCAAATACGATAGGTGTAACTTATTGTAATTTAAATGAGAGTTCGTGTGGTGTGCTGGCTAATGTAGAGAATTACATGGATTACTCTTACTGTTCTAAAATGTTTACCGAAGGACAAAAAAATAGAATGATAGCAGCTTTAAATAGTTCTGTTGGAGGTAGAAATCAACTATGGAAAACATCAAATTTGAATGCAACAGGAGCTGGTGCTTCAGTAGAATTGTGTAATGCAGACTTTAATGCTTCAAGGTCGCTATTGTGTCAAGGTGAGTCAGTAACATTTGAAGATGAATCTTATAATGGTGTAACATCTTGGAATTGGACTTTCGAGGGAGGTACTCCATCAACATCAACAGAAAGTAATCCAACAGTTTACTACAATACACCAGGTAGATACAATGTTATACTAACAGTCTCAAATGGTACTTCAAGTTTGACAGAGACCAAGGCAGAAATGATTTTCGTGTCTGAAAAGAATAATTTACCGTTTTATGAAGGTTTTGAGAATATGTCAACTTTTAATGGAGCAAATTCACTTCATAATTCAGAAGGAAATGTGATTGATTATAATCTTTATTATGCTAATGGTTATGATAGTGAAAAATCATTAAAACTAAGAAACTCAACGATTAATGATTTATCAAAAAATGCTTTAGAGTCATCATCAATTGACTTATCAAACCTTAATAGTTCAGATAAAGTAACACTAACATTTAAATTTGCATACCGTAAGAAGGAAAGTCAAAATTATGAGTATTTAAGGGTTTATGCTTCAAAAGATTGTGGAGAAACATGGTCACCTAGAACAACTTTTTCTAACAACAATTTATCTTCATTAACATCAAGTGGAAATTGGGCTCCAACTTCAGATGATGACTGGACAACGGTTCATGTTAAAAATATTACATCAACATTTTTCGTTGACAATTTTAGGTTTAAAATTGAGCTAGAAAATGATGGAGGAAACAATTTATTTTTAGATGATATAAACCTCTATGAAGGTGATGCTATGGATACTGTTGTTTCCAGTGTTAACGAGCTAGATGATATTAGTTTTTTATCGATATATCCAAATCCTTCAAGCGGAGATGTTACAATTCAATTTGAAAATCAAAATGGTATCAAGGATGTGAAAATTTTAATTCGTGATATTAGAGGTCAAGTTTTAGATGATTATTCTATCATGGCAAATGAAGGGGATAATTTGGTTTTAATTGGAAGAAATGAAATAAGCAGTGGACTTTATTTTGTAGAGTTAAATGTTGGTTCACAAAAAATTGTAAAACAGCTGATTTTTAAATAGCTGATTTTTAAAATATATTTATTTAACCGTAAAATCTTATGTTTTACGGTTTTTTTTGCGAATTAGTTTTTGTTACAATTAGCATAAAAATTATTACTTTTGGCAACCCTTAATAAGTTTGAGGAATTAAATTTACTAGAAGCATGAAAACAGTACAGTTTAGAGAAGCTTTACGAGAAGCAATGAGTGAAGAGATGCGCTCAGACGAAAACATTTTTCTTTTAGGTGAAGAGGTGGCGGAATATAATGGAGCTTACAAAGTTTCTCAAGGAATGCTTGATGAGTTTGGAGCTAAAAGAGTTATTGATACACCAATTGCTGAATTAGGTTTTGCAGGAATTGCTGTTGGAGCTTCAATGAATGGTTTAAGACCTATTGTTGAGTTTATGACTTGGAACTTTGCTATTTTAGCAGCTGATCAGATCATGAATAGTGCGGCTAAAATGCTTCAAATGTCGGGTGGTCAATATAGTTGTCCAATTGTTTTTAGAGGAGGGAATGGTCCTGCAGGACAATTAGGGGCAACTCACTCTGTAAGTTTTGAATCATTTTATGCAAATGTTCCAGGATTGAAGGTAGTAGTTCCCTCAACTCCCTATGATGCAAAAGGGTTAATGAAAGCAGCTATTAGAGACAATGATCCAGTACTAGTTCTAGAATCTGAAAAAATGTATGGTGATAAAGGAGAAATTCCTGAAGGAGATTACATTATACCTATTGGTGTTGCAGATATTAAAAGAAAAGGTACAGATGTTACAATTGTTTCTTTTGGTAAAATTATTAAGGTTGCTCATGCTGCTGCTGAAATTTTAGAAAAAGAAGGTATATCTTGTGAAATTATTGATTTAAGAACAGTTAGACCTATTGATTACGATACTGTTGTTGAATCTGTTAAAAAGACAAACAGATGTGTCTGTTTAGAAGAAGCATGGCCTTTAGGTTCAATTTCTTCTGAAATTGCTTACCATTTACAGCGTTATGCATTTGATTATTTAGATGCACCTGTTATGAGAGTAACTCAAACAGATACCCCATTAGCTTTTTCACCAACTCTTATAGATGAAGCTATTCCAAATGTTGATCGTTTAATTAAAGCTATAAAATCAACGTTAAATCGTTAATGGAAAAAGTTATAATCATTGGCTGTGGCTGGTTAGGTTTTCCGCTTGCACAATCATTGATTCGAAATAAATACAATGTTATTGGGACTTCTACTTCAATTGAAAAGAAGTCCCTTTTTAATAATAACAATATTGATTTTCAATACTTGGATCTTAATTCAAATTCTGAAAGACCCACTTTTGAAGAAGTGAACTATTTTGTCATAGCTATTCCTCCATCAAAAGTAAGCGAATATTCTGTAAAAATTAATGAGGTAGCTAAGATATATTCAGATTTAAATCCAACTGCAAAATGGATTTTTATTAGTTCTACAAGTGTTTATAAACCATCTTCAAGAATAGCATCTGTTTCTATCCCTTATGAGGGTTTAGATTCAAATTCTAATCTTGTTCAAACGGAGTTATTACTTCGGAAAACATTAAGTGAAAGTCTCACAATCATTCGCATGGCAGGCTTACTAGGAGGTAATAGACATCCGATTTTTTTCATTTCCAAACGAGGAAATTTATCGAATGCTGATGCACCAGTGAATATGATACATTTGACAGATGCTGTAAATTTGATAGTTCATGTGATTCAATCTAATTTTTTTGGAAAAGTTTTAAATGGCTGCTATCCTTATCATCCGTCAAAAA
Organism: uncultured Flavobacteriales bacterium; assembly: GCA_964580965.1. Lineage (GTDB taxonomy): Bacteria > Bacteroidota > Bacteroidia > Flavobacteriales_D > Crocinitomicaceae > CAIUKX01. The sequence goes on from CAZOLZ010000010.1 coordinate 42,817, forward strand.
AGGAATTTTATACAAATGCATCACGTTATTTTAAATTAACACCTCCCAAATTTGAAAAAGGTGGCGAATTTGATAAAATAGTTGACCTATCAGACAACGAATTAAAGTTCAATTATTCTTCAATGATAGATTATTCTTATAAACCTTTTTCATCATAATGGTTAAACGTGTTCAAATAATTGATCATTTAAATATTATTTCAAAGTTTACTTTAAAAAGAATTTTAAATTTGATCTTATTGAAAATTTCTTATTTAATCTCTAAGTATATTAAAAAATCAGTATTATTTGGGAAACCTTTTGCGCTTTCAATTGAGCCAACTACTGCTTGTAATTTGGGTTGCCCGGAATGTCCAAGTGGGTTAAAACAATTTACGAGGCCAACGGGAAAGTTAACAACTGATTTCCATCGTCAAATATTACAATCTATTGGGAACTCTGTTTTTTACATCAACTACTATTTTCAAGGTGAGCCCTTTTTAAATCCTCATTTTTTAGATTTAATAAGAGAGGCTAAACAACATAAAATTTATACAGCTACATCAACAAACGCTCATTTCATTGATGAAAAAA
>CAZOLZ010000010.1:43488-51393 GCA_964580965.1 uncultured Flavobacteriales bacterium
CATTGTTGGCGCATGTGGTCTAGCAGCGTTTTAACTTGGGATGGAAAGGTTGTACCTTGTTGTTTTGATAAAGATGCTCAACACGTTCTTGGCTCGATAGAAAATGAAGATTTCAACACGATTTGGAAGAATAAATCTTATCAATCTTTTCGTTTTGCTATCTTGAATCACAGAAATGATATCGATATTTGTAAAAATTGTTCCGAAGGAGCAAAAGTTTGGGTTTAAAAATTAAATGATATGGCAGTTTTAACTATTCCTAAAGAAAATAAGGTAATAAATAATCCCCATGAGATTAGCTCTTTTTTTGAAGAAAGGTCTATTTATTTTGATCAATGGGAATGTGATGTTGAATTTGATGATACAGCTTCACAAGATGAAATTTTAGCTGCATATGAAATAGATTTAAAGTCTTTTATGGAAAAAGGCGGATACCAAACTGCTGATGTCATTTCGATTAATAAATTAACAGAAAATTACGAAGCTCTAAGGGCCAAGTTTTTAGCAGAGCATACACATAGTGAAGATGAAATTCGTTTTTTTGTTGATGGTAAAGGTGAATTTTGGTTCCACTTAGATACTGGTGAAGTTTTTTGTTTATTGTGTGAAAAAGGAGATTTAATTTCTGTTCCAGCAGGGACAAAACATTGGTTTGACGCTGGTAAAGAAAATCCTTTTGTAAAAGCAATTCGAATATTTATTGATAGGTCAGGTTGGGTTCCTCATTACACAGATTCAAAAATTGAGTTGGAGTATAATAAAAGCTAGATTTTAATTGTAATAGAACTCTGTTTTTAGTTTTTTAATAATTCATCCTTTGTAACTAAAACATACCCTTTAGGAACTGAAGTATCAAACAGTTGATCTATATTTAATATGTTTTTATCTATGGTTTGGAAATCAATCAAACTTAAACTCATGTATATCCCATTGTAAATAATATTGTATTTCAAAGGTGTTCCTGAGTATGGTAGGTAGAAAAAATTATGACCGATACTATTTAAAAATATAGCTTCAGTTAACCAAAGCGACTTATGTTCTCCAAATACATTTTTTGTTATTATTTCTTTACATTCAAAACCTTTGATTGTAATTATACTATCTGTTGTATGATATGAATTGGAATTAGTGTCTATCATCATTTTATAGTCGCTTATAGAAGAAGATATTGCTGTTTTACCTGAAACACTATTAATCAAAACAGTTACTTCTTCAGAAAGAATGTTTGAAATAGTTGTCATGTCTATTACGTTACCAATATTTATTTCAGAACGAGTTCTATAAGAGTCAAAGTAAATCGTTAACTTAGAATTAGGAAACATATTTAATGCATCTTTCATTTCATTATTTTCTGAAGATAATTCAACTTTATAAGTTAAAACACCTTCCCTAATTTGAGCGAAATAATTTCCTGCTAATAAGATAAATGTAATAAACAGTCTCATTTTTCTATTGTTTTATCTCCTCTTAAAAACCTAAATTGATTTCTAGCTTCCTCAAGGTAAAGGCTTCCTTGATATTCAAATAAGATTTTTTTATAATACTCTTTGGCTTTTTCCTGATTATTGAGTTTAAATTGGTAAGTGGATGCAATTTTGTATAATGCATCATCAGCTAATATATCATTCGAAAAGTGATTTGCAATTTGACTCCATTTATCAATAGCTTCAAGCCAATTCCCTTGAGCTTCATCAATTAACCCTTTTTTATACCAAACTTCATCAATTAACCCATGATACGGAAAATTTATAGTTATACTATCAAGTAGGTTATTTGCCAATAAATAATTGTGTTTAGCAAATTCTAGTTCAGATTTAGAAAACAAGTTCATAGCTCTAAAATTACTATCTAAACCAAGATTATCTGTAATTAAAATAGAAAGTTCCATGGCGTCATTTGCAATTAATTTAGATGTAGACTGTTTCAATACATCAAGTTGAGATTGAGCATATTCATATTCACCGTCAAAGTAATAGATTTTGGCATTTTTAAGTTTGGCTTCTTGTCCAATTTCTGAGTATTTAAAAGCTTTATCTATTTGCATGTATAACAATGAGGCTTCCCAAATATCACCTTTAAGCACATAGATATCAGCTAATTTCATTTTACAAATTGCTTTATCATTTAATGAAATATTAGAATTATAAACTAAAGTATTTAACAAATCAACCGCATCTTCAATTTGATTAAGATAATATGCTAATATTTCTATTTTTTGAAGCATTAGGTTGAGTGTAGTTTTTGAGTTAGTGTACATATCAATTACTGAGTCGTACTTTACAATTAACTCTTTTAAATCGGTAGAATTGAATTGTTTGTTTTCTGTTATTTTTTTGAAACTGGCATTTAAATACTGATAGTTAGCAGCGATGAAAAATGATTTTTTCTCACCTTTAGAAATCAACTCTTGAAAAGCTTGAATAGCAACATCATATGCTTTTGCTTCAATACAGTCTAAACCTAAGTAAAATATTTTTTGACCATCACTATTTTTCGATCGATTTTCAATTGCAATTACTTGTCTAAGTGCTGCTTTATAATTTTGTCCTGTTAAGTATAACCAAATTAACATTACATTCCATGAGATATCTTCAGGATGTTTCTGTATAAGTGTTAAAAGTCTTGATTTTAAATTTTGATAAATTTCATTATTACAATCAGTTAAATCATATGATTTGGAAAGTTTTGTTTGGACAACCGATAAATTGTATGTGTTTGATTGAATATACTTGAGATAAGTATCAAGCATTTTATCTGTATCTCCTATCTTTTCATAATATATGGCTTCTTCAAGTTCAAATTTATAATTGTTTTTTAATATCTTCTTCCCTTTTTTTAAAGTTTCAAAGGCTCTATCGAATTGATTCAAATTTAAAAAAGATTCAAATGTCTCAATAATCATAAATTCGAAAGGTGGTAGACTTGCAATGATGTTATCATATTCTTTTTTACTCTTTGTTTCATTGCCTGCTAAAGCATAAAAGTCAGCAACTAAAAATTTGAAATCAACTTCATCACCATATTTTTTCTGATTTTGTTTTAAAAGCTTTTCAGCAACTTTAAAATCTTTAATATTTAATAAACATTCATAGTATTTATGAAAATTTATTTTTGTAGGCTCTTGTTGGTAAATCTTTTTGTAATAAATGACTGCTTTATCAAACTCCCCATTTGTAAAATAATAAGAAGCCAAACGAAGGTCATTTTCAGATTGACAAAATGATAATTGGAATATAAAAAGCGTAAAAAAAAATGAGAAGAAAAAAGATTTCGACATTTTAATTTGTAATTAAATCAAATGAAAAACGATAAATTTCATCATGAAGTGAGTGGTATATTTTTATACTCTCATCCCTCTTTTCAACGTATGTTATAAGATTATTTCGAAGTAGGTTTATTTTTAAATGTTCTTTCAAAATATAGTCCTCATATGCAGAACGATCTCCATTACTTTCGTTGATGTCCGAGATCAATTTTTCTATCAGTTCTCGTTCACTATTTGTCGAATTAAGCAATTTTAAATACGCTTTCTTTATTGCTGGAGTTTGGTTCATTAATAATTTATATTGATCCAATTTTTGAGCAAATTCAACTGAGATTGTATCTGAATAATAATTTTCTTTAATTCTACTTTTTACAATCAAAGCATCTTTATAATACCTATCAAGCTCTTCGTACTTATGTTCAATTAAAACTGTTTCAATACTATCTATAGTTTGCTTCATTCGTGTTAATTCTTTAACCTGCTTTCCTTTTGTGAAATCAGAACATGAAAAAAACAAGAATATTAACATCAATAAATAGAAGAATTTCATCTTTTTTTGAATTTAATTTGTGTCCGTGAAAATATAAAAAATATCAGATTTGACCATTAACAATCTTGAATCAACTCTAGGAAATCAGTATTTTGTTAATAAGTATTTATGATTGTTTATTCTACCATTAGGTTACACCCTCTAATATCTGAATTGTCAAATCGTCCCATTAACTGAAGCATTCCATTATTAATTTTTCCTAAATCTTGTGTAGCAATAAAGCTACAGCTATAAAGATTGGCTAAATCAATTACATTTATACCCCCTGTTTTTCCATTCTTTACATATGATAGAGGATCATTGATATCTCGAATTATAACTTGCATCCAGTTTGGTAATTTAAATACCCCATCCTTATTACTGTATGATTGCGAGAATAGTTCAGTCATGCCATATTCAGACGCGATAAATTCACAATTTAATCCTTTTTTTAATTGTTCATGAAGTTGGTCTTTGGAAAGCTCTTTTCTTCTCCCTTTCATTCCTCCAGTTTCAATAATTGTAGCTTTGGATAAATCTACATTTTTTTCAGCTAGATCTAACAAGGCATATGAAACTCCAAAAATGACTACCTTTTTGTTTTGACAGATTGCTTTTTGATACTGTTTTAAAAGCTCATCAGTATTCTTAAGATAAAATCCTGATAACTCATTTTCTGTTTCTTTAATAAGTTTATCTACCATGTACACAAGGCTAGAGTTTCCTTGTTCAATATAGTTGGGTAAAAGTCCAAGAATAACTTGGTCTTTGGGATTTCCAATAAAAGAAAGATATGATTTTAAAAAAGAAGTTTCGTAAAGTTTTATGTTTTGTACAAGGTGCTTACTTCTATTTTGAGATGTAGTACCACTACTTAAAAACTTATGTGTTATTGGGTAGTCTGAAGAAATTATTTGATGCGTCTTAAAAAAAGAAATAGGTATAAACGGTATTTCGCAAATATTTTGAGGGTTTGGGAGGTTTAATTGATTTACAAATTGGTTGTAAATTTTATTTTGTTGATATTGAAATTTATATATTTCAATAGCTAATGATTCGAATTCTTGAGGAGTTGAGATATCAAATATTCGATTCTCTAACATTTCCATAGCTTTGATTAAGGATTTTTCTTATTGATTAAATCTCTTAGTTTTGATGCTAGTTCGTAATCTTCGTTTTCTATAGCAATTTTCAATTGTTTTTCCAATTCTTCAATAGAATCTGATTCTACTGATTGTACTTCTACTTCTTCTTCTTCAATTTCGTTTAATTCATTTTCAACGGCTGCTTCATCTAATAATATTCCAGCAGATGATAGAATATTCTCAAAAGTGTAAACAGGACAACTGAAACGTACACCTATGGCAATTGCGTCTGATGTTCTTGCATCTATTTCAACAGTCTGTCCATTTTTGTCACAAACGATTTTAGAGTAAAAAATACCTTCAACTAAGTTGTAAATAATTACTTCTTTAATATTGACATCGAATGATGTAGCGAAACTTTTAAATAGATCATGAGTTAAAGGTCTAGTAGGGGTCATTTTCTCAAGTTCAATAGCAATAGCTTGAGCTTCAAAACCACCAATAATTATCGGTAACCTTCTTTTACCTCCAGCTTCTGATAGAACTAGTGCATAAGCTCCAGATTGAGTTTGGCTATATGATAACCCTACAATTTCTAATTTAACCTTTTCCTCCATGTTAATTTTCTAATTTAATTAGACAGCCAAGAAAATTAACTTAGCTGTCTAATTTGTATTATTATGCTTAGAATCTTAGTTATTTGAAGCTTTGAACTTCTTTACAGCTTCAGTTAATTTGGGCAGTACTTCGAAAGCATCTCCAATTACTCCATAATCAGCAGCTTTAAAGAAAGGAGCTTCTGGATCTGTATTAATTGCTACAATAACTTTAGAACCATTGACACCTGCTAGATGTTGAATTGCTCCAGAAATACCAGCTGCAATATATAAGTTTGGACGGATAGCTACTCCAGTTTGACCAACATGTTCATGATGAGGTCTCCAACCAATATCAGCCACAGGTCTTGAACATGCTGTAGCAGCACCTAATTCTTTTGCTAAATCTTCAACCATTCCCCAATTTTCAGGCCCTTTTAATCCTCTACCTGCTGATACGACTAATTCAGCTTCAGGTAATGGAATATCTCCTTCTGGTTTTTTTGTAGAAAGAACTTTTATTTTAGATTCCCCTGCTTCTCCATTAAAATCTTCAACAGCACAATTTTCACCAGTTAATTCAGGCTGCAAAGAGTTTGGAAGCAATGAAATTATTTTTTTATCAGTTTTAATTGACACATTCGCTGATGCTTTACCTGAAAACACATTTACAGCACATGTAAATCCGTTAGATGTATCTGGTAAACTTGTAGCACCTGGTACTAAACCTGCTTTTAAATTAACAGATAATCGAGGAGCAACAGCTTTAGCAACTAAATCATGAGAAAAAACAATTACAGAAGTGTTTGTTGTTGAAACAGCTTTAGCAATTACTTTCGTAATTAATTGTGCGTCATCAGTTGTTACATTTCTATCAACTAAAACTTTGGATGCACCATACTTTCCCAATTCAGCTAATAAATCAGCACTACAATTTCCATTAGTTAATGCGATTACTTCACTATTTATTTTTTTCGCATAAGTAATTGCTTCAAAAGCACTTTTACTTATACCGTTATTTGTTGAAATATATACTAATATTGCCATTTTCAATAGTTTATTGATTAAATTACCTTAGCTTCATTATGTAATAAAGAAACTAATTCATCCATATTTGATGGATCCACCATTTTACAAGCTGATTTAGCTGCAGGTAAAGCGTATGAAACATAACTTGTCATTGCTTCAACAGGTTTAGCAGGAACAACATTCAATGGTTTTGTTCTAGCCGCCATAATTCCTCTCATGTTAGGAATTCTTTGTTCAGCCATTCCTTTAGCACAAGAAATAACAGCCGGTAATTCAACTTCTAATTCTTGAACTCCTCCGTTAATCTCTTGTTCTACTTTTGCTGTGCTTCCATTTAAATCAAGTTTAGTCGCGATAGAAATATAAGGTAAATCTAACTCTTCTGCAATCATTCCTCCAATCTGAGAACCATTGTAGTTAATAGTTTCTTTTCCAGTTAAAATCAGATCAAAATTATTTTCTTTAGCATAATTTGCAATCTGAGTAGCTGTGAAGTATGCATCAGTTGCTTCAGCATCTATTCTTACAGCCTCATCAGCTCCAATTGCCAAAGCTTTACGGATAACAGCATCATCAGTAACTGTTCCAACAGTAACAATAGTTACTGAACCTCCTAAACTTTCTTTTAATTCTAAACCTCTTACCAAAGCGTACCATTCATCGTAAGGATTAACAATGTACTGAACACCATTTTCATCAAACTTTGTATTACCTTCAGTAAAAGCAATTTTAGATGTGGTATCAGGTGATTTACTTATACAAACAAGTATTTTCATGCCATTTTATGTTTCGTTAATAACGACCGTAAATTTAATAATTATTACGCCTTTTACTATTTTTTTTGGATAAAAAATTGATTTAGAAGTTTTTTTTATTCTTTTGTAAAAAAAAGTTTAGTGCAGTTTATTAAATCAAAATATCATATAGGTTCTACTGTTATTTTACTAATGCAGTATGAAGATTTTAATCCGTTAGAATATTTAGATCAATTAACTGAGATTGAAAAAGAACGTTTTTTTGAATTTACCAATGATAAACGTAAACGAGAGTTTGTTGCAACAAGAATGTTGAGAATGGATCTGGTTGGATTTCAGCATATTTATTATAATGAGGTTGGTGCACCTTTTATAAAGGGTGTAGGATACATCTCGATTAGTCATACTGATAACTGTGTCGGAATAGCTTATTCTAAGAAGTTTAGATTGGGGTTAGATATTGAAAGGGTTAGGTCTAAGATTTCCAAAATTGCTCACAAGTTTTTATCTTGTGAAGAAATGAAAAGCTTTCATGTAGATTCAGATTATGATTTGACACTAGCTTGGACAGCAAAAGAAGTATTGTATAAATTATCAAGAAAAAAAGGGTTGAGTTTTACACGTGATTTGAAGATAGAAAGGGTCT
>CAZOLZ010000011.1:0-50478 GCA_964580965.1 uncultured Flavobacteriales bacterium
AGAAAATGATTTACTTAATTCATACTTTGTTGAAAAATCAAAAACTAAATAAGAGGGTAAAAGTCCTATCAAAGCATCTCCTGATGGTATTTCAGCATTTGAAGCATCAGAAAACTGTCTAGAATTGTAAGAGCCTTGTATCTGAGCTGAAAACTTGTTTGTTTTATATTTTAATCCTGATTTTAAAATAAATGGACTTACATACTCAACCTCTTTACCAATAAAATTAGGTTCCTTGGACCGAACATATTGAGCTTTTATATAAGCTATATTCGTAAATAAATTCAAGCTATTTTTAGAACTATCATTAAACACTTTAAATAAATCAATTTCAATAAATGTTTCAACACCTAAATTAATTGCATCACCAATGTTCGTTCTCTCTTTGAAAACAGTACCAGCTTTAGGAGCTAAACCTATTTTATCAGCATAATACAAATAAAACAAAGTTAGATCAAAAGTTATTATGTTACTTTTCACTCCTCGATAACCCAACTCTCCAGTAAAACCATTTTCATCTTTCATTAATGTATCAATGATGATATTTGGGTTGGTAACACGTATATCTGTAAAGTTTATAGCTCTATAATTTTGAGTAAAGTTAAAGTAAACTGAACTTGTTAATGAAGTTTTGTAAGAGGCACCACATCCGAACAATGGTAAACTTCTTTTCACTGTTCGATCATCATAAATTGTATATGCTGCTAGAGTATCATTAGTAAAAGGATGAACTGAATAACGTTTGTAAAAGCCTTCTGCTGCACTTTGAATGTTTTCATATCTAACACCTGCATTTACCGTAAACTTAGGCGTTAAAAACAAAATATTCTCCAGAAAAATCGACAAGTTTTGGGAAGGAAATGAATACGAAGAATTTTCTAAATTATTTGGATTAAGGTATGAAAAATTTGCTTGATCACCGCCTAATGCATCACCTTGTTTAGCAATCGAACTTCCCTGATAATACCTTGAACCAATTAAAAAAGCTCCACTTGTATACCTGTCTTTCTTTTTGTTTAATTGATATTTTTTTAACAAACGAGCTTCAATTCCGCCATTCTCAAAAAGACCTTTAATTAAAGTTCTATTGCCCATAGGATCTGATTGTGTAATCTTCCCTAAAAAACCTAATGAGGATCTTGTAGAATGCATAACAAAAGCGCGCACATTAAATTTTAAATCATGTGTAAAATCAACATCTAAATGCGTAGCTAACATATTCCAATTTACTGAAAAATAATTTCGATCTCTGTAACTATCTCTCGGATTAATACTGAATTGTAAATCTGACAAACCTCCAGCTTGTTGAGTTAAGTAGTCCATGTGAGTATATTCTACTTTAAAATGGACTTTCTCATTAAAGTAATAGCCTAACTGACTAAATAATTGTTGTTGTTCAAAGCTTGAATTTTTACGATAACCATCTCCCATTTTATATTGATGATATATTTGATAAGAGAACCTATTGTTTGTTCCAGAAATTCGATTAAAAGCTCCTGCATAACCATAACTACCTCCAGTAAGTCTAGATGTTATTGCAAAAGGTGAGTCTTCCTCAGGATCTTTAATGATGAAATTTAAAAGTCCTCCAAACTGAGTTCCAAATTGTAAAGAAGCTGAACCTCTAGTAATCTCAATTGCTTTTAATGCTTCAAAAGGTGGTGTATAATAACTTTCTGGATAACCTAAAGCATCAGCACTAATATCATAACCGTTTTGACGTGTATTGAAATTAGCGGCTCTGTTTGGACTTAATCCTCTACCTCCAATTCCAATTTGAATTCCAGCACCATCACTCTCCCAAATATTCAATCCTGGAATTTTTGCAAACATTTCTCTTGGATTTGATGTTGATTTTGCACCAGATAAACTCTCCATTTGAATAACAGCATTTGTTCCAGTTGTTATTTGAACACCTTTTATTGGTGGTAAGTTACCAATATCAAAATGTTCTAATCGCTTATTAATTACATATGCAGACTCTAATTCTTTTGCTTCCACTCTCAATTTAACAATTAACCCCTGACTTAAATGATAGTCATTTACTACAGTTGTGTCATTTTCAAAACCGTGAAACTTTACTATAATTGTATCTTTTAATTTGGCTTTTATTTTAAATCTACCCTCAAAATTTGATAATTGGTGATATTTATTTGAATAATTATACAATAAAACATTGGGAATAAAATCATTAGATTCATCCATAACTCTACCTTCAATTGTTTGTGCAAACAAATGGAAAATACAAAAAAACAATATTCCAGTGAGAATTAATTTCATTCCTTGTAAGGCTCTAGCCAATTTCGATGCGCTAAATTATATGGAATTTTGGATAAATCATGTTTTTTGGATACATATAATTGAGATGACCGACCATTTAAACTAACAAAAACTTCAGCTGAAACCTTAGGGTCAACAATATGAAAAGATTGACTTCCAGCATTTATAATTGTATCTTTAAATATTTCATTGAGGTGTTGTGCATACTGTAATAGCATATCTGGTTGTGTAGACATTTGATCTATTTGAATTTCAGTTAAATATTTTTTATTATCAATTTCAATTGTTCTTTTCGTCTGTTTATCGATAATATAAAAATTTGCTAAACCTTCCTTATGCATCAACATAACTCTCCATGAAAAACGAAAACCTTCTTCATTCCAAAATAGGTTACCTGGATAAAATGCAAACCTAAAAGGAACTGCAAGCTGAATAACAATGAACAAAACAACAATTATACTACTTACCCTTACTAAAACTGATTTTTTGATTTCTTTTGCTTTTTCTTCTACTCTATAACATACAATTCTTTTCAACCAAGAAAGAATTTTTTCATGAAAAGAAACAGAAAAGAAAATAGTTGTAGAAAGGATCATAACCCATGGAAAAACTCCTATTGGCAGTAAAAACCAAGTTATTAAATGAAATATAACTACAGCTAAATAAGCAGACCTTCTTGTTTTATTGTTAATTAAAAAAAAGACTATCAGTAAATCATAAGCACAACCAAACCAACTAAAAATATAAGCTATCCATTTTTCCTTGAGTAATGAACCAATTAAAGGCATATCACGATGGGCTTGCAGCCAAATCATTAAAGGCTGAGCTTCAAATAACCAATCTGAGTGAAGTTTAGCTATTCCTGCAAAAATGTAAACAACAGCTAACTGGAATTTAAAAACTCCTATATGCCAATAAAAAACTTGATTTAAAGGGGGGACAATTTTCCATTTAACATCCATTGAAAATGATCTGTTAGCAGGTACTAGTATAAACAAAAAACACATTAAACTAATAAAATAGTAATGATTCAAATAGTTAGTTTTATCTAAAAGTTCGATGTAAGAAAATGACAAAAACGCCAAAATTGATGAAAGTCGATAAAATGCACCTATCATAATACCTAATGCACCAATAAGCAGAGTGATAAATGGAAGATACATCCACTTTCCAGCCAATGGTTTAACCCATTCAAAACCGTAATAACCAAAAAAAAATGAAGGTTGAATATACATATCATATACCCAACCTTTCAGCATAAACCTTGAAGTACTATATATCAATAAAGCTCCAAATAGGATTCTAAAAACCACTAGCGGAGCAATATTTACTTTTTTATTAAAGTTAAAAAAAGCTATGGTTGAATTAATCACCGTCGTTATCTTGGTATGTTATTAATACACCAAAAGCTGAAGTCATATCTGTTTTAAGAGAAATTGTAAGATTATGAATTTTGGTATAAATAGCTTCTATAGAAGATGGGTTAGTTTCTATTTCTGTTTCGAAATCATTTGTTATTTGGTTCACATCATTGATGATTTCATCTAAAGAATTATTAATAGAATTCACTAAATCATTTCTATCTAAATCAGTCAAATAATCATCAAATCCAACACCATTAACTTCATCAATATTTTCACCATTAAAACATCTTTTTATAGCTTTTAGATTCTCAAATAAAATTGTTAATGATTTTTTTGATAATCTAGTTTCGATATAATTTTTTTGAACAATTCCAAGAGTCTGTTTTCCTGATGGTATACCAACTTTTGTCCACTTCGTTTCTTCATAAGACTTTATAAATTCATTTACAAACATAGAAAATGCACTAGTAGAAGCAGTACCTGTAGAATTACTAAACTCATCTAAATATGTTGAATTCCATTGATTATAAACATAATTTAATTCTGATTGAGCTTTATCAATTAAAGCTTGGATATAATTTTGATAATTAATATCATTTTTATAATCTTCAAATGCATTCCTTCTGTAAAGTAAAAAATCAAAAGCATGTAATCCAACAGCATCCGTATTAGAGACAGTTGTAAGATCATAAGAATTACTAGCTATATTATTTAAAATCTTAGAAGTATCATTAGGAAACAAGCCTAAAGCTCCTTTCAATCCCATATCTAAAGCTGGTCCAAACTCAAACATTGAAACTCTATTCCATTGTAAATAAGTGTTATACCATTTTAAACGAATCTGATCAAACAAATCTTGAGAAGGTGAAGCTAGAAAAGATGTGTGGTACTCTTCTAATGAATCAATTTCATCGATTAGGGTTCTATAACCGGGAAGAATAATATTTTTTCCGATATTTTTTTGTAGATCTACTTTACTAAAACTTGTTTCTTCATCTTTTTTGTTTTTGTCACAGGACAATACAAGAAAAGACAAAATCAATAGTAAATAAATGCGACACTTATTCATAACTTTTTAATATTTTAATTCTAAAGCTGATTTAATAGCTAGAATATTTGTTTTTGACAAATCCCAAAAATTATCTCCAAACATATCTAAAATTACTTGTATCTCTGTTTGAGTCATGTTTCTTGTTTCCTCAGGACAATACTTTAAATTCATAGTAAATGCATAAGCTTCTGATAAAACATGTAATAATCTAGCGTTATCGTTACCAAATGCAGTATTCGCATCATCTAAATATTTAATCGCTTGATTTGCACTAATATCTTCCCAAGTATTTTGGATTAATTGTATAGGCTCTTCTTTGTCACCTGCAATCTTCGCCGAGATAGCTGCTCTTCCTTTAATGAAGTTATCCATCATAATTTCATTACACCCCAATAATCCATCTTGTGCATTTGAATATTTACCCCAAAAATCGCCTGGAATAGTCGAAGGGAAATCAATTCCTACACCAAAATAACCAAATGCTTCATCCCAATAATGTTCTAAAGCTGTATAATATTTTCCATTTTGAGCATCTACAATTGAAGTGTTATCAGCTGACATTTTATCATCACCAAAATAAACATTTAAAGCTTGATACATAAAAACAGCCCCCATTAAACCTTTTTCTATAAATTGTAAAGGTTCTTTTCCTGATTTGGTAAATAAATAAGATGAAGTACCTGTTGTTAATACCCCTGCTTGTCCATTTGAAGCTGTATTTGCAAAATCATTACTTGCTAGCTCTAAAGAGTCCATGTAGTCTTCAAAAAAAGAAACATCTAATGAAAAACATTTGCTTTTCAACTGCTTGCTTGAAGTGAATGTAAAATGACCATTTCCATCATCATTTGTATTAGCAAACATGTCTTTTAATTGCTGAGCGTTTACAACTTGACTGTTAGCAGTTTTCATGTATGTTACCATTTCTCTCAATTGATTCAAACGGTCGGTTTGACCTTCATAACTAACAGTTGATAAGCCTGAAGCATTTTTAAAATCATAAGTCTCAGGTATATCGTAAGAAGTTGTTGTTTCATCGGGACAATTATTTGATTCTTTCTTATCACAACTAACTAATAAACTTACGACTACTCCTAAACTTAAAATTATTTTACCCATCTTTATTTAGATTAAATTTAAATAACGATACAAATATAGATTTGAAGTAAAGAAAATTCAATACCAAAAAAAAGGTATTTTGTTTTAAAACTTAGAAACGTTATACAATGTAAATACAATATTTATAAATCTTTTCCTTAATATTATCTTTTTATAATCAATCTGTTAACATACTTAAGAGTAGCTCGAAATAGTATAATTTTGTTTCATAAAGTATTTAAAACTTATGCAAAACAAGAACATTAACTCTCATTCTTTTCACGAAAACCTTTCTAATGACTTACAATTCTATCTTGAAAAAGAACAACTAAAATTCGACCTTGATAATTGTATTAAAATTGACTTACACTGTCACGATCATAATAGTAACGTTCCTGACGAATTATTAGGTAGAATTTTAAACGTTCCAGAAACGTGGCTACCTACTGAAGATTTAATCAAACGACTTAATAAAAATAAAGCAACTGCAATAACGATTACAAACCACAATAACGCTAGAAGCTGCTATGAATTAATCGAAAAAGGTAAAGATATTTTGGTTGGTGCAGAATTTAGTTGTACGGTACCTGATTTTAATATTGGAATTCACGTTTTAACTTATGGATTCAATCAAGATCAAGAAAATACGTTGAATAAATTACGTAAAAATGTTTACCAGTTTTTACAATACACAAAATCAAATAATTTGCCAACTATTTGGGCACACCCACTATACCATTACAATGTAAACCAACAACCTAACTTTGATTTCTTTTCAAAAATGGTATTATTATTTGAACGTTTTGAAGTTTTAAATGGCCAGAGAGATACTTGGCAAAATATGCTAGTTAAAAATTGGATTGAAAATTTAACTCCAGAACAAATCGATGCTGATGCTAAACGTTTTGGTGTTGAGATTAGTTTATACTGCCACAACCGTTATAAAAAATCACTTTCTGCTGGTTCTGATAGTCACATGGGTATTTTTTCTGGTCAAACTGGAACGTACCTTCACATCCCTAATCTGAAAAAGCGTTTGAAAAATGAAAAGATTTCTGAATTAGCTTTAGAAGCAATTCGTAAAGGAGATATGGCCGTTTATGGTACGCATCAAAATTCAGAAAAATTAACCGTTGCTTTTTTAGATTACGTTTGTCAAATTGCAATTTATAAACAAGATCCAGGATTGTTTAGAATTTTATTACATAAAGGTAGTTTTAAAGAAAAAATGACTGCTTTAATCATCACAAATGCATTTGCTGAATTGAAGCAACATAAAACAACAATGAAATTCATCGAATTATTTCATGAATGTTTTACAGGAAAAGTTCCTTCAAAATCTAAACGTTTGTTTTTATCAAAAAATTACAAAGGAATTTTTGATGAAGCCTTAAAGATTGCAAAAGCACACAATTTAGAAAATGAAGCGATGATTCAAACAATCGATCAATCAATTCATTCGATTCACGATCAATTACTTCAAATTCTATTTAAAAGATTGAATAAACACATCGACAAAATCATCCAAAATGGTCAGTTAAATGAATTGAAATTAATCGATATTATTGAACAATTAGAAATACCTAGTGAAATTCGTTCGTTTATCGGAAGTTCTAAAAAAGAAAAATCGAAAGATAAAAACGCTCAAGATTTAGCAAAAATTTTAGATGGTCTCCCCTTTCCTTTTCTTGCTTCTTCACTAATTTTAGCCGCTCAATTTACAAGTACAAAAGTCTTATACAACAACAGAGAAACACTAAATGAATTTGGGGATGCTATTAACTCTTATAAACATCCCAAGCGTATGCTTTGGTTAACAGATACTTTTGATGATAAAAATGGAGTTTCTCACTTCTTACAACAATTTCACAAAGAAGTCAAACGTTTGAATTTACCAATAGATTTTCTTGTTTGTAGCAACACAGTAGAACCTGATGATCATTTAATAGTTGTAAAACCATTAACAGAGTTTACCTTACCCTTCTATCAAGAACAAAGCGTTCGAATTCCAAACTTTTATGAAATCCACCAATTATTCTTAAAAAATGAATATAATCGAATTATGTGTTCAACAGAAGGTGTCATGGGAATTTGTAGTTTATACTTAAAAAATGCTTTTACTGTTCCTGCTAGTTTTTACATGCATACAGATTGGATAATGTTTGCAAGAAAAGTATTAAACTTCGATAGTAGTAATTTAAACAGAATGCGTCGATTCATGCGAACATTCTACAGTGGATTTGATAATTTATTTGTATTAAATAGTGACCACCAAAAATGGTTAATAGGTAAAGACATGGAATTCAATCCTGAAAAAGTTCACTTAACAGCTCATTGGAACGATGCTATATTCTTTCCTAGAAAACAAAATAAAAAGGAAACTTTTAAAGTTAAAAATGATGAAAAAGTATTATTGTTTTCAGGGAGATTAAGTCAGGAAAAAGGTATTATGGATTTAGTATCTGTATATCAAACTATAAAAGATGTTGTTCCTGACATCAAGTTCGTTTTTACTGGTACTGGACCACTTGAAAAGGATTTGAAAAAAGCATTACCTGAAGCTAAATTTTTAGGTTGGGTCGATAAAGTTAACCTACCAAACATCTACTCATCTGCAGATTTATTATTAATGCCCTCAAAATTTGACACATTTAGTTCTGTTGTCTTAGAGGCTCAAAGCTGTGGTTTACCTGTAATTGCATATAAATCAAAAGGTCCAAAAGATATTATTATTGATCAAAAATCAGGTTATTTAGTAAGCGGTAAAAATGAAATGGCTCAAGCAATCATTGAACATTTTTTAAACGAAGCAAGAATTCCGTTTATGATAGAAAATGCCATTAATCGTTCTAAAAAGTATAGTAAAGAGAAGATTGTGGAGGAGTTTTTAATAGCTACTGATTTAAAAAATCCGATTATGGAAGATGTAGCTGAAATGGTTTGATTTTTTGTCATCGGAATATTTAAATAGATTAAAAATAGAAAAAACACTAACTCAACCTCCTAATAATCAACTCATCATTAGGATATTCCTCCAACAATATTTCTGTATCAAACAATTCAAAATCGGCAAAATCAAATCCCGGAGCTACAACGCAAGAAACCAATGAATAACTATTTTCCTCTAAAACAGAAGAACCAAAAATAGTATCTTTCGGTACTAAAAATTGAGGATAATATCCTTTTTCAAAATCATTTCCAACTAGATGCTCTTGGTGTCCTTCCGAAGTTAAAGTATGAACAATTAAAGGGCTTCCTCCGTGATAAAACCAGATTTCGTCACTTTTAATACGATGAAAACGTGATATATTTTCAGAGGTCAATAAAAAATAAATTGTTGTCATTAATTGTCGTTCCATTCCAGGAATTGTCATATCAGAACGATACGTTTCTTTATAAAATCCACCCTCCGGATGCGGTAACAACTCTAATTCTTTTACAAGTTGATTAATTTTATCCTTCACTTCCTTCGACATAATACCATTGTTTATTTTCTAATCTGAAACGAGAAACCTCATGATGAACATGTATTTTTTCAGAGCCAACTTCTTTGTAAAAAGCCTTGAATTCTACCAAATCATATTCCGATCGAACAATCTCTAAGCGTTGCCATTCTGTTTTGTTAGCCCATTTTTTAATAGCAGATTTAGAGGTTAAAAAACGTTTGATGGGATCTGTAGTATCGTATAAATAATTGATATTCTTTACACAATATGCTGAATACCTGGAACGCATCAATTGTTTAGCGGTTTCAGGTAACACATCTCTCTCAATAAATGGCTTACAACAACGTTCAAACAGTTCATTATTTCCGCAAAAGCAAACCTCCATTAACCTTTCTTTTTTAATTCTGTTGCCAGCCACTTTTGAAAAATTCTTGCATTTTTAAAATGCTCTCGACTTGATGATGCAAAATTATGCAATCCGGAATAATCAGGTTTTGCACACATATAAATATAATTCACATCTGCCCTATGTAAAACTGCATCTACTACTGGTGCTGAAGGTATATAAATTGGTCCTGGAGGCAGTCCATTGATTTTGTAGGTGTTATAAGGACAATCTATATCCCTATGCTTTGCTAATAAACGTTGAACACCATTTAACTTATCTCCCCAGCAGTATTTAAAAGTAGGATCAGATTGTAAACGAATACCCTTTTTAATGCGATTTAAATACAAACCTGCAATGATTGGCCATTCTTCCTTATTTCTTGATTGTTCAGAATATACGATGCTAGCAAGTGTTACCGCTTGAGATGGAGAATTTAATCCAACTTTATTTAATAGTAATTTACGTTCATCTGTCCAAAAGTTTTTAAATTCTTTAGCCATTCGAGCTACAAATTGTTTTTCATCTGTATCATAAAACATTTTATAAGTATCCGGAATAAACAAAGCTGGAATTTGAGCTTTCGTAAACCCGTATTTGTTTAAAGTTTCACCTGAATAAATATAATTGATTAGAGTTGTACTATCAAACATTAATGAACTTGCCACTTTTCCTGCTAAATCTTCAATGTTTCTACAGTTATTAAATGTTACATCAACTTCAACTTCTGCATTACCATTTCCTAAGGCATTTTTTGTAAAGCCATTTAATAAAGTCTTGTAGGATGTACTTGACACAATTAAATATCTACCACTAGCTAATTTACTGGAATCTAAATTCTTATAACTTCCAACTGAAACAAATGCTTCAATATCGTCAATTAATGATTGTTCACTTAATTGTTGTGCCAAACCTTCTAAACCTGTAATAGCATTATAATTAAAATAGAGATCAGTTTTATTAATCGTTTTCTTATTTGCATCAAAATACAGAAACAACTTTTCTTTCATAAAAAAAGTTGTAATCAAAACTAAAATTATACCTACATAGATTAACTTTTTAAACATAATTGATATATTAATTCATCTAACCATTTAACCTTATCTAAATACCAGTCTTTTCTTGCTCCAACAAATTCAAAACCTATTGACTCAAAAAGTTTTACACTCGATTTATTATCAGAATGAATAGTACAATATAAATTTTTAAACCCTAAAATTTCTTTTGAATATTTTACAATTAAAGTTAAAGCTTCCTTTGCAAAACCTTTATTTCGTTGACTTTTATCAGCAATTAACACACCAACTCCTGCCCTTTTATGTTTAAAATTCGCATCAAATAAATCAATTGTTCCAATTGCTTCATCCGAAGAGTTTAAACAAATCATAAAACGTAATTGTCCATAAGTTCTTATTTTTTGAGCTTGTTCAATTAAAGTCAAAACTAAGTTTAAATCAAATTGAACCTCTGTTTCAGAAACCTTCCAATTCTCAGGGTTATTTTCCCATAAAAGAATGGTTCCTGCATCTGAAGATTCAACCAAACGAATGTATACTTGATCTCCTTTAAACATGTTGTTTCGATTTTGTAGCTAAAATCTCTAATCTTTGATGAATCGCATCTACTTCATAGGCTGGTATACCTTTATATTCATCTTGGATATTAACACCATATACTGAAACTATTGATTGTGATTGATTTAAAACTTTCAATAAGTCTCCAAGTTTTTGAATCTCATCTCCCAATTGAAAAATATGTTTGATAGGAGTTAAACAACTTGACTCATAAGCTACAGCTTTATTAAAGCTTTGATAAATTGTTAAAATATCTTCAATAGTTATAATCTTTGGAATTTGAAGAAAGAGGGAAGCGATTTGATTACGGTGAATTATTTTCAATAAATCTTTTACAGGAACATTAATATCCTTACCCTTTGCTTTTAAACTGAAATATTTTCCATCAACTACAATCCCTATATGAGGTGGAATTTTATTGGCATGAACAACTGACAAATAAATCCCTTTATTTAAAATTACTTCATCAAATTGATGAATAATATTATCAAATTCAAAACTATACATCTATCGTTCCTTTATAAACAAATTTAGCTGGACCAATTAGTTGAACTTGATTAAAGACACCCTTCTCAACTTGATTAAAAGCTACTTTTAAATCACCACCTTTAACTTTAACAACAACTTCACCTTTTTCTATACCTTCTTTAAAAGCATAAGCTAAAACTACAGCTGTTACTCCTGTTCCACACGAAAAAGTTTCATCCTCTACTCCTCTTTCATAAGTTAAAACTTCAAGATTATTTTTAGTTACTATTTGTGAAATATTTACATTGATTCCATCTGTTTTATATGAATTGTTGTATCGAATACTTTTACCAAAATCAACAATATTGTAATCTTTTAAATTATTTACAAAACGGATATAGTGGGGTGAGCCAGTATAAACCTCATAATCGCCATCAATTAGTTTTACCGATTTAACATCAGACATATCTAATCTAACCTCTAATTGATTAAATGCAGCATCATGCACACCATCAAAAGCATCGAAACTTACATTTGAAGTTTGAATCCCTAAAAAATTAGCAAAAGCAACAGCACATCTGGCACCGTTACCACAAAAACTTTTAGAACCGTCAGAGTTGTAATAATCTACTTCAAATTCAACTTTTTTAGAACGATTTATTTTAATTAAACCATCTGCTCCTGCACCAAATTTTCGGTCACAAATAAATTGGATTTGTTTAATAGACAATCGATCATATTGACCTGAAAGATTATCAATCATCACAAAATCATTTCCTGTGCCTTGGTATTTGTAAAATTGTACTATCATAAAACGATAAACGCAAATTTATTTCAATTAATCAACTAACAGAAAAAATTGGCTAAATATTTTAAAAATGAATTACTTTTTTTTTGCTTAACATTCTTTAACAGAGAGTTTGTAACATGATATTCCACCTCTTCGTTATATTCGTGTATCAAAATGAAAACCTTAAACAAAACTTTTAACAAAATGAATACAAACATTAAAAACATCGGATTGGGGATATTAGGAGGAATTATCCCTTTGAGTACATATTTGTATTTTCAAAACCCAACACAAACAACAGTACCAACAAAGTCTATACTTTTTGACGGTAAAAAAAATAGTTGGGCTCATACAACAGGAGTTGGTGAAAATTTTACAGCATTAACAAATTTCACAGAAGCTTCAAAAAGTTCACTAAATTCGGTCGTTCACGTAACAACAAAAGTTGTTAAAACTAACTTCCAACGTGATATATTTTCTGAATTTTTTTATGGTCCAGGGGCTGGCGGAAGAGAATTCAAACAATACGGTTCAGGTTCAGGTTCGGGAGTTATTGTTTCCTCAAAAGGATATATTGTAACAAACAACCATGTTATCAAAGATGCTAGTGAAATTGAAGTGATTCTCAATGATGACTCTAAATATAAAGCAAAAGTTGTAGGTGTTGACCCATCAACAGACATAGCTGTTCTTAAGATTGAGGGTGAAAACTTTCAATCAATCTCAATGGGTGATAGTGATAACTTAGAGGTTGGAGAATGGGTGCTAGCCGTTGGGAACCCTTTCAACTTAACTTCTACAGTTACAGCTGGAATTGTATCTGCTAAAGCTCGTAATATTAATTTACTAACAGACCCTACCAATCAAAATATAATACCAATTGAATCATTCATCCAAACAGACGCTGCTGTTAACCCAGGTAATTCTGGTGGTGCTTTAGTAAATACAAAAGGTGAGTTAGTTGGAATAAACACCGCAATAGCTTCTCAAACTGGATCGTATGCTGGGTATTCATTTGCAATCCCAGTAAACTTAGCTCAAAAAGTAATTTCAGACCTTATTGATTTCGGTGTTGTACAACGAGCATTTTTAGGTGTTCAAATCGCAGATATTAACCAAGAATTGAAAGAAAAAGAAAATCTACCTGATTTAAAAGGTGTTTATATCGCGAAGGTCATTGAAAATGGAAGTGCAGACAAAGGAGGCTTAAAAGATGGTGAAGTAATTTTAAAAATCGGAACAAAAGAAGTTAATTCTGTATCATCACTTCAAGAAGAAATTGGCAAAAGAAGACCTGGAGATAAAGTAAACGTTACGGTAAGAGATAAAAGCAAGCAAGAAAAAGTGAAAGAATTAGTTTTGAGAAACAGTGATGGAGAAACAGAACTAATTTCAAAAGCTGAAATTCAAAAAAATATGGCTTTGGGCGCTGTATTTGAACAACTTACATCTAAAGAAAAAAGAGAGCTTTCTCTAGATTATGGTGTTAAAATCAAAAATATAGCAACTGGAAAACTAAAATCTGAAGGTTTAGACGTAGGAATGGTTATCACAAAAGCCAACAATGAAATTATAAGAACCCCAGAGCAACTTACAAACAAATTAAATCAAGAGCATGGTGTAATTTGGCTGGAAATTATAACAGAGTCTGGACAAAAAGTATTTAAAGGGTTTGAGATTTAATTTAACAATAAATGGAATCATACTATTACAGCTATCAACCGATAATTGAGGTTAGTCGAAATTATCGGTTCAACATATTGGTGGCAGAGGTTATCGATATCACCAAAAATTGTAACAAAAAAATAAATAAGCACGTAGGACAAAAACTGTTTGCAAATTTTATTACGCTTAATATTTGGATAACATTTATTTTTCGTCGTATCTTTGCATATATTTTGTCAAACAAGTTAATACGCAAAAAGAACAATGAGACAGCTTAAAATTACGAAGTCAATTACTAATCGTGAAAGTCAATCTTTAGATAAGTACCTTCAAGATATTGGTAAAGAGGAGTTGATAACTGCTGAAGAGGAAGTTGAACTGGCAAGAAAAATTAGAGCTGGAGATCAGAGAGCTTTAGAGAAATTAACAAGAGCAAACCTTCGTTTTGTTGTTTCTGTTGCTAAACAATATCAGAATCAAGGGTTAACTTTACCTGATTTAATTAATGAAGGAAACTTAGGTCTTATCAAAGCTGCTCAAAAGTTTGATGAAACTAGAGGTTTTAAATTCATTTCTTACGCTGTATGGTGGATTAGACAATCAATCTTACAAGCATTAGCTGAGCAAGCAAGAATCGTTCGTCTACCTTTAAATCAAGTTGGTTCATTAAATAAAATTAACAAAGCGTACTCAAGACTTGAGCAAGAATTTGAACGCCAACCCTCTGCTGA
Source organism: uncultured Flavobacteriales bacterium (assembly GCA_964580965.1). Classification (GTDB taxonomy): domain Bacteria; phylum Bacteroidota; class Bacteroidia; order Flavobacteriales_D; family Crocinitomicaceae; genus CAIUKX01. The sequence continues at coordinate 14,853 of CAZOLZ010000011.1, forward strand.
AGAATTAGCTGAAGCGTTAGAAGTTCCTGAAGATAAAATCAAGGAAAGTTTAAGTGTTTCTGGAAGACATGTATCAATGGACGCCCCCCTATCAACTGCTGAAGATGGTGGTACTTTAATGGATGTTATGGCAAACCCAGATTCACCAAAAGCTGATCACGAATTAATGTCAGAATCATTACAGAGAGAAATTGAACGTTCTTTAAGTACATTGACTGATAAAGAAAGAGAAATTATTCGTTTGTTCTTTGGAATTGGAATGAATCATGGTTTAACACTTGAAGAGATTGGAGCAAAATTTAATCTTACCAGAGAAAGAGTTCGTCAAATCAAAGAAAAAGCAATTCGAAGATTAAGACATACTTCAAGAAACAAGTTATTAAAAGCATATCTAGGATAAACAAATTGGCTGTCTGTAATCACAGACAGCCTTTAATTTTTAATTTATATTCACATCAAATTTTTATCAAATGGCAACTGATTTAGGTTACGAAACAGTTTTAAAAACTCATGTTGAGAGAGAACGTGCTGCTGTAAAATTAGCAAGCAAAGTTGGTGAATTGTTATACGACAAAGGAATAGAACTAGTATTATTCCGTAATCACTTAACAGACATCACAATTTCTGAAATTTTAAATTTACATGAGTACGCTCGTGAAGTTGTTAATAAACCAATCGATGTTTTTACTACTTCTGAATTAGCTGAAGAAATTTTAAAAGCAGATTTAACCCCAGCAAAATTAGATATCGGTAAATTAGCAAGTGAATGGTTAAACGAAGAAGCATCATTTTCAACAAAAGCTGATTTTATAAATGCTAAATTAGGTGGCTTAAGCACTGAAGGAAATGATGGTGTAGAACCAAGAGATGTTGTATTATATGGTTTTGGACGAATTGGACGTTTAGCAGCGAGAGAATTAATCAAACAAGCTGGTAAAGGTCAGCAATTACGCTTAAGAGCAATTGTAACTAGGAGTGCTTCTGATGCTGAAATTATCAAAAGAGCCGCATTATTGAAAAATGATTCAGTGCATGGAGCTTTCAAAGGATCTGTACAAGAAGATTTGGAGAATAAAGCAATTATCATCAACGGTCAATTAGTTAAAATGATTGAAGCAAAAAATCCTGAAGATATTGATTATACATCATACGGGATCAATAATGCATTGATCATAGACAATACTGGTGCCTTCACAAACCGTGAAGCTTTATCTCGCCATTTACAATCAAAAGGAGCTTCTAAAGTTATTTTAACTGCACCAGGTAAAGAGATTCCAAACATTGTTTACGGAATCAACCAAGGAGACTTAGATATTGAAAACGAACAAATTTTTTCTGCTGCATCTTGTACTACAAACGCAATTTCACCAGTATTAAAAGTTGTTAACGATAAATATGGAATTGTCAAAGGTCATATTGAAACAGTTCACGCTTACACTAATGACCAGAACCTATTAGATAATATGCACAAAAAGCCAAGAAGAGGTCGCTCTGCTGCTATTAACATGGTAATTACTTCAACAGGTGCAGGATCTGCTGTTACAAAAGTTATCCCTGATCTTAAAGATAAATTAACAGCAAATGCTGTAAGAGTTCCTACTCCAAATGGTTCATTGGCTATTTTAAGCTTAGAGTTAGGTAAAGATACATCAATTGAAGATATCAATGCAACAATTAAAAATGCTGCATTAAATGGTAATTTAGTAAACCAAATTTACTATGCTTTTGATCCTGAATTAGTTTCTTCAGATATCATTGGTAACACTTGTTGTTCTGTATATGATTCAAACGCTACAATCGTTTCTAAAGATGGTAAAAATGTAATATTATATGCATGGTACGATAACGAATTTGGTTACACAAAACAAGTAATTAGATTAGCTAAATATGTTGCTAAGGTTAGAAGAGCCATTTATTATTAATTAGATACAGAATCTAGAATAAAAAAAGGATGCTGATTATTTCAGCATCCTTTTTTTATAATAAATTAATGTTATTGAATTAATTTTTTCATTAAAACTTCCATTCCCTCACACGCTTTTGCTTTGATAGAACTAACTTTTGAATGAAAATTGATTGAAACATCTTTAGGATCGATTACAAACAACTCGGCTCCTTCTTTTAAAAATGTTGGTATTCCATTTGCTGGTGCAACTTGTAAAGAAGTCCCCACGATTACACAAATATCACATTTCATGATAACATCAATAGCTTGTTCTATCTTTTGATTATCTAAAGGTTCACCAAACCATACGATATGTGGACGTAATTGAAAACCATCTTCACAATTATCACCTATCCTCACATCCTCAATCCAATTGTAAACTAAATTTGGATTCATTGATGATCGAACTTTCATTAACTCTCCATGTAAATGTACAACTTTAGTCGAGCCTGCTCTTTCATGTAAATCGTCTACGTTTTGAGTAACAACATCAACATCAAAATCACTTTCTAATTCGGCAATTAAATTATGAGCTATATTAGGTTTTACCTCTAAACATTGTCTTCTTCTATAATTATAAAACTCTAAAACTAATGCTTTGTCTTTATCCCATGCTTGAGGTGTACAAACATCCTCAATTCTATAATTATTCCACAATCCATTTACACTGTCTCTAAAAGTGGCTAATCCACTTTCAGCAGAAACTCCTGCACCTGTAAAAAATACAATTTTCTTTTTCATGGTCAAATATTCATAGTCAATACAAAAAAAGCTGTTCTAAACGAACAGCTTTTAGAAATATTAATTAATTCGCTATTGGAATTTGTTTTAATACAGTTAATAAATAATCCCAAAACTTTTGCACTGAAGAAATCTGAACTTTTTCATCAGGAGAGTGTGCAGCCCTTATATTTGGACCAAATGAAATCATATCGACCTCAGGTAAATGCTCACTCAATATACCACATTCTAAACCAGCATGACAAGCTTTAATTTGAGGCATTTCATTATATTTTTCAATGTAAATATCCTTCATCAAATTTAAAATTTGAGAGTTTGGATTTGGTTGCCATCCAGGATAATCACCTGATTGAACAACTTCACACCCCATACTTTCAAATGCTGCTATTAATGAATTTGAAACATCATTTTTTGAGGATTCAACACTACTTCTTTGCAATGACTGTGTCGTAAACTCACCGTTCTTAATAATAACTCTTGCTAAACTTGAAGAAGCTTCTACCAACCCTTCAATGTCAGGACTCATTCTAAACACACCATTATGAACTGCATACAAAGTATTTAAGATCTTATTTGTTTCTTTTTTTGATACTGCCTCACCCTTTATTTCAGAAACATTAACAGCCACATTTAATTTTTGTTCGACTGTTTTGAACTCAAATTTGATCTCTTCAGTTATTTCTGATAAATAATCAATAATTACTTTTTTATTTTTATTTGAAACAGCGATCAAACTAGATGCCTCTCTTGGAATTGCATTACGTAAACTTCCTCCATCAAATTCAATTAATTGGAATTCAATTTTTTTATTTAAAGTGTAAAGAATACGATTTAAAATCTTGTTAGCATTCCCTCTACCTTTTTCAATATCCATTCCTGAATGCCCCCCTAAAAGTCCATTAACTATGATTTCTAAACCAACTGAATTTGATTTAATTGCTTCTTTAGAATAGGAGTATGAAGTATTAGTATCAATTCCACCAGCACAACCTATAGATAATTCGTCATCATCTTCAGTATCTAGATTCAATAAAATTTTTCCATCAAAATTCTTTCCTTCCAATTCTTTGGCTCCAGTCATTCCTGTTTCTTCATCAATTGTAAACATAGCTTCAATTGCAGGATGTTCGATTTCCTTTGATGCTAAAACAGCCATAATAGCAGCTACTCCGATTCCGTTATCAGCACCTAAAGTGGTTCCATTAGCTGTTACCCAATCACCTTCTATTAACATTTCAATCCCTTGATTATCAAAATCAAATTGAGTAGCATTATTTTTTTGACAAACCATATCTAAGTGTGATTGCATAATTACCTTAATACGATTTTCCATTCCATCTGATGATGGTTTTTTGATGATAACATTACCAACTTTATCTTTAAAAGTCTCTAAACCAAGCGATTGACCAAAATCCATCATAAATTGAATTACCCTCTCTTCTTTTTTCGAAGGTCTAGGAACAGCATTCAATTGAGCAAAGCTTGTCCATAAGGATTGAGGTTCTAAATTCTTAATATCCATTTTAATTAATTTTTCATTTTTTAATATTAAATATTGAGGTAATACTTAGCTTATCCCAACATTCTTTCTCTGTACAAATCTTCAACTTTTTTCCTTGCCCAAGGTGTTCTTCTTAAAAACTTCAAACTAGACTTGATACTTGGGTCATTATTAAAACAATTAATCGGAATCAAATAACCTAAATGGTCCCATCCCATTTTTTCTTGAAGTTCTGTAACAATCATTTCTAATGTCTTTCCATGAAGCGGATCACTCATTTTAATAATGTTATATTTTTAAATGCTAATTATTTAGCACTTAGAATTATTTTACAAGTTTACGGTATTTGATACGCTTAGGTCCTGAATCTCCAAGACGTTTTTTCTTATTTTCCTCATAATCAGAATAAGAGCCTTCAAACCAGTAGACTTGAGAATCTCCTTCGAAAGCTAATATATGTGTACAAATACGATCTAAAAACCATCTATCGTGAGAAATTACCACTGCGCAACCAGCAAAATCTAAAATTCCTTCTTCTAAAGCACGTAATGTGTTTACATCAATATCATTTGTGGGTTCATCCAACAATAAAACATTAGCTTCAGTCATCAATGTCATTGCTAAATGCAAACGGTTTCTTTCACCACCTGATAAGATTCCAACTTTTTTATTTTGATCAGCTCCATTAAAATTAAATTTAGATAAATATGCTCTTGCATTAACTTTTTGATTTCCAATCTCAATAAATTCTAAACCATTCGACACAACTTCAAAAATTGTTTTATCCGGATGTATATCTTTATGTGATTGATCTACATAACCAATTTTTACCGTATCTCCAACTGTAAATTCTCCTCCATCCGGTATCAACTCTTCCATAATCATTTTGAAAATAGTTGTTTTTCCAGCACCATTTGGACCAATTACACCTACAATTCCAGCAGGAGGTAATTTAAAATTCAAATCATCATACAATAATTTATCTCCAAAGCCTTTTGAAACATGAATAGCATCAATCACATTAGTTCCTAAACGAGGACCGTTTGGAATTGGTATTTCCAACACAGCTTCTTTTTCTCTTTGTTCTTCTGCTAACAACTTATCATAATTCGACAAACGAGCTTTGTTTTTTGCTTGACGAGCTTTTGGATTCATTCGTACCCAATCCAACTCCTTTTCCAACATTTTTTGACGTTTAGAAGCAGTTTTTTCTTCTTCTTTCAAGCGTTTTCCTTTTTGTTCCAACCAAGAAGAATAATTCCCTTTCCAAGGGATACCTTCTCCCCTATCTAATTCTAAAATCCAACCTGCAACATTATCTAAGAAATAACGATCGTGAGTTACAGCAATTACTGTACCTGGATATTGTTGTAAATGTTGTTCTAACCAATCTATAGATTCAGCGTCCAAGTGGTTGGTAGGCTCATCTAATAATAACACATCTGGATTTTGTAACAGCAACCTACAAAGGGCAACTCTCCTTCTCTCCCCACCTGATAAAGTTCCAATTAATTGGTCATCTGGTGGACATCTTAAAGCATCCATTGCTCTTTCTAATTTATTATCTAACTCCCATGCATCAAGTGCGTCAATTTTATCTTGAACCTCTCCCTGGCGTGCAATTAACTTATCCATTTTGTCTGGATCATTCATCACATCTTCATCCATAAAAGCATTGTTAATTTCTTCATATTCCTTCAAAACATCAACTGTCTCTTGAACACCTTCCATTACGATTTCTTTTACTGACTTAGTCTCATCTAGCTCAGGTTCTTGTGGTAAATAACCGACACTATACCCTTGAGAAAAAACGACATCACCTTGATAAGACTTATCTAATCCAGCAATAATTTTCATTACTGTAGATTTACCTGAACCATTTAAACCGATAATACCGATTTTAGCTCCATAAAAAAAAGATAAATGGATGTTCTTAATAATTGGTTTTCCTGTTGGTGTTACTTTAGAAACACCTACCATCGAAAATATGATTTTCTTATCTTCTGACATAAAACTTTGTAATTTATACTTTTATAAAATTTTTATACTGAATGAGCTCTATCTAATAAATCTAAAACTGTTTTAACTGGCGTAAAAGTTGACGAGGGTACTTCTACAAAAAGACTATTCCAATATGCCATACTTCCGTTCCATAAACCTGGCAATTCCATAAACTGGATATCTTGTCCTTTAAATTTTTTCTTAACAATAAAATACTTGGAATCATCTCTGTATTTAATTAAATCAAATTTGTCTCCATTAAAATCTTTAGTAGACGCAACAATCATCACCGGATTAAAGTGAGTACTTTGAACCATTAAACGATATTGTTCACCTTTCATTGTAATCTGCGCTTTCTCTACAATTTGTTTAGAAATACCATTCTCATCTTTAACCCAAAAAGGACCACCTCCTGGTTGACCTTCATTACGAACCATACCACAAACTCTAGCTGGACGATTTAAGATGGATTGAATCTTATCAGTTGTTAAATTCTCATTAATTTCTGAGGATGAAACTATTTGATACTTGTCATTCAAGCTTTTAAAAGTCTCTATTGAAGGATTGTCATAAACTTTTTTAGCTTCTTCTTTAAAACTTAATAGCAATCCACCTAAAAGTTTCCAAGTAGTAATTGCTTTATCCGACTTAACAAAGGGTTGAATGTTGTCAATATTTTTGATAAAAATAAAATCACTTTCTATTTTATTTAAATTTTCCAATAAAGCTCCATGACCAGCAGGTCGATCCAATATACTTCCATCATCCTTAATAAATGTTTTTTTTTCTGAATTAAAAGCGATTGCATTCGTTCCTTTATCTTGAACAGAAAATGAGACATTATAATTTTGACCAGTTAAACTTTGTGCTTGATTAATTCCGTTTTTGATGATATCCTCAAAAACTGATTGAATTGTGAAATGAAAAGAAACATTTTCATTCTTTACTCTCACACCTTGTAAAACTTGTTCTTGAAATGGAGTTAGAATAAAGGGGTCTAATTTATGAAATGGAATTAATCCTTTTGGTAAATCGCCATATCCCATACCATGAGATTTCAATAAGTAAGAAACTACTTCATCCAAATCTAATTCGAAAGCTTCAATTTTTTTTCGAATTTCCAAAGGTATTTGTTGAAAGAATGCAAAATCAGTAATATTATTAAGAAAACGTTCAACATTACTTCTATTGTCCTCTGATGGTTGTTCTAAAAAATCATATAAAAATTGAAACATTCTTGATCCTGAACCAGAAGCAGGAACAAAAAAACAAGTTGACATCTTCGTGACATCAAATTTGTGGATATATCCTAATTGATTTGTTTGATCGACTTTAATAATACCTTCTCCAAATTTACAAGGAGCTACAAGGACAACTTCTGGATGCTCTCCAAAAACTTTATCCTTTTGTAATTCAATATTTTTTTCTGATAACGCTAAATCAGTGCTAATCATATTTTAAAGTTTTGTTATTTTGCAGCATGAATATTATTAAAGAATATTTCAACTACGTTTTAAAAGCAAAAGGCAGACATGGAACACACTCCCCTTTTGTATACAATCTTGTAGATAAATGTTTACATACAAAGATTGATAAAAAAAATGAATTTTTCATTAAAAACTTTTACAAAGAACTCTCTAAAAGTGATGATTTAATTGATTTTACAGATTTTGGTGCTGGTTCTAAAAAAATGAACAAATTTAGGAAAGTTAAAAACATTCTAAAAAACAGCTCTTCAAAAGGAAAATATGCCAAACTTTTGTTCAAAGTCTCTAAATACTACCAGCCAACCAACATACTTGAATTAGGAACTTCGTTAGGTGTTGGTACACTAAACTTACATTTAGGCAACCCTGATAGTATTATAACATCAGTAGAAGGTTGCCCAAATACATTTAAATATACATATAATCAATTTCAAAATTTAAAACCCCATCAAATAAAACTCATAAATAATAAATTTTCCAACTTTATTGAGAATTTGGAAAAAGATATGAAGTTTGATTTAATATATATAGATGGTCATCATGATGGGAAGGCCCTAGCAAATTATATTGAAGTACTTAAACCTCATTACCACAATAATACCATTATCATACTAGACGATATTAGATGGAGTAACTCAATGCTAAATAGCTGGAAAAAAATCAGTTCTTCAGAAAACTTTCATGTTTCTATCGACTTTTTTAGAATGGGGTTAATCACACCAAGAAAAGAACAGGGAAAAGAACACTTTATCATTAAATTTTAATAAAAAAAAAGATTTTTTTTCCTTCTGTCAATCATACAAAAAGAATATTTAAAATATTTACTTAAGAAAATAATAAAGCAAGTTGTTGGTTTATAGAAATAACATTGCTTTATACTTAAATAGTAAATCTATAAGTTTGGATAAATAATTGAGGTTATACTATTAATAAAAATCTTTTCTGAAACCAAAATTGAAAGAAAAAATGATTGGAGAATAAAATTGTTGAGAAACTGTTACAGCAGTATTATTACTAGGAACACCTAAAATCATATAATCTCCAACAATATCAAAGAATAGAGTACCTACAGCAGGAATTGAATATTTAGCACCTCCAGTAAAACCAACACCTAGACTTACTACATTACCATTTAGAGATTGACCAATGGGTATGCGATATTTTGATTGATCATAATCTCCTACCTTCATTTTGGCTTGATTGATCATCAACATCATATTGGAACCACCATATATGGATAAACCCCCATCATAACCATCAAGTAAATAATACCTATTACCTCCATCAATAGTTATGTAATTAAAATAACTATCTGTCTGTACAAAATTCAAAGAATAGTCATTCGGATCGATATTTTCTAGTTGAAGTGTAGTTGTTCCTGAAGATGGGTCTAACCTTTTTTTACCATAAAAAGAAGTATTCAGATAAAAAGAGTTTTCATTATCATGAGGAATTTCTCCACCTAATTTAAAACCTACAAAAGTAGATGGTACACCAAAAGGTTTTAAAAATGACAAGCCTCCAGTAATACCATATTGAGCTTTAACATTTAATGAAAACATTATAACTATAATTAGAACAAGCTTTTTCATGAACCTCTTTTTATCAAATATATTAAAGTTTTTTCAATGATGCTTAAATTAAATTAATTTTGGGATTAATTAACAGTTCGAAAACTTATATTTTTTATTTCAATGGCATTTTATTCATTTGAAGGTTTTATACCAGTAGTTAAAGAAAGTTCATTTATTCATCCTCAAGCTACAATAATTGGAAATGTAATTATTGGAGAAAATGTTTACATTGGCCCAGGTGCAGTAATTCGTGGTGACTGGGGTAAAATAATTATCGAAGATGGTTGTAATGTTCAAGAAAATTGCACCATTCATTTATTTCCCGGTACAACTACCCTATTAAAAAAAGGTGCGCACATTGGTCACGGAGCCATAATTCACGGAGGAACGATAGGCGAAAATAGTTTAATTGGAATGAATGCCGTGGTAATGGATGAGGCTTTAATAGGTAAAGAGTGTATTATTGGAGCACTAACATTTATTCCTACAAAATCAAATTTACCAGCTCGAAGTTTAGCTGTTGGAAACCCATACAAGATAATCAAACAAGTAAGCGATGAAATGATTGCTTGGAAAACAAAAGGAACAGAATTGTATCAAAAACTCCCTCAAGATTGCAAAGACACAATGGAGGAATGCATACCACTTAAAGAAGAAGAATTAAATAGACCCAATCAAAAAAAGAATTATAATATTTGGAAGAAATAAATAATTAACTTTTAAGTTTTTTAAAACTCATGTTATTTATTTTTGATTGAACTATTCTTTTCAAATCTTCACTCAAATTGAACTTCAAAATAAAAATTAAAAAAACACTTATAATTAGTATTGACTTTACAAAAAGAGAAATAAAGAAATTACCGATTTCCCAATAATTCAACGAAAACAAAATTCCCATTAAAAAAAACGATTTAAAATGACTTTTATCAAAAGGTGATAAACTATATATTTTATATATATATATCGACCTGAAAATATTATATAGAATAATTGCGATTGAAGTCGCAATAGCTGCCCCTAGTAATCCATATTTAGGAATTAAGAATAAATTCATGAAAAACGCAATAATTAATAATGTAACTGTAAAATAGATATCTTTTGCATAATTCTTACTGGTAACCAAAATCCAACCATTTAAACCCAAATAAACATCTACAATCTTACCAATCATTAATATTAAAAAAACATTCTTACCAATTAAAAAATTTGCAGGCAGTAGATTGAAAAAATGATCGATGTTAACAAAAAACAAAGCTGATAATAAACCTGTAACAATAAACGAAACATTACCTGTATCTTTATATAATTGATTCATTTTTGTTGAGTTTTTTTCTTTCCAATAAAGTGGGATAAATGGATAAGTTATTCTCATTAATGCCTTATAAGGTACTAATAGAGCACTTGTTAAATAAAGCATTGTAGTGTAAACACCTGTAGCTTCAAGATTTAAAAAATAAGTAATCATCATTCCATCCAAAGTAAAAACAAACAAAGTCCCAATTGTATTTGAATGGTTATATAAACTATATTTTAATATTATTTTTTTATATCTATTAAATTCTGATTTAGCAGTAGATGTAATTTTATTTGATCTTAGTGGGTATTTGTTAAAAGTATAGATTAACAAAATTAAAACTGGAATAAAATAAATTACAGTATGAAGAATGAAAAATTGTTCAAAATTTATCCATTTAAAAAGGAGGATTAACAATGAAAAAGAAACCATTCCTCTTAATAAAATATCATTCAAAAACACACTGATGATATTATTGAAATTTGCTCTCAAATAAGCTTCTAAACTGATAAATGTTATGTTAGCAATACCAAGTGGAATAACCCAATAATAATAATCAACAAATAATTTTGAGTTTTTTGAATAATAACCTGTAACAAACCCATCAAAAACTATAAAAAGAGAAGTTGCTACTATTACCCCAAAAAAAATAATTTTAAATAAATACTTTAAAAAATATCTCTTAACAACTATCTTCTTTGTGAAAAAGTGATTAAACTTTATGATCGAATTTAACACTCCAAAATTAGAAAACTGAGCAAACAAAACAGATAAACTCAAAATTAAATTTATTAAACCTATCTGTTCTGTAGTTAGAATATATACAAATAATACACCCTTGTTTAAATATCCCAAAAACAATCCAAAATAGGAAATGATTGTCGATTTTATTGAATCTTTTTGAATTATACCCACTTTGATGTTAAACTTTATTGTTTCAAAAATAAAACTTTAAATAATATTTATATATTTTTTTTAATTAATAATTTATAATTTAATGATTACAGCGACAAAGCCTTTTAGTCCTCCTTTAGAAGATTACCAATTGAAAATCGCACAAATTTTTGAAAAAAATTGGTTTACAAATCATGGTCCTTTTGTTACTGAACTAGAACTTAAACTCAAAGAATTCTTTGATGTTCCTTATCTCGTTGTTGTTTCAAATGGAACAATAGCGCTGCAAATTTCTATCAAAGCTTTAGAGTTAAACAACGATGAAATCATAACAACTCCTTATTCATACGTCGCTACAACAAACTCAATCTTGTGGGAAAATTGCAAACCTGTTTTTGTAGATATTGATGAAGACACTTTTAACATTGACCCTTCCAAAATCGAAGCAAAAATAAATTCAAAAACAAAAGCAATATTGGCAACTCATGTATACGGATACCCATGTGCAATAAATCGAATTGAAGAAATTGCTAATAGATACAATTTAAAAGTTATTTATGATGCGGCTCACTGTTTTAATACTAGTTTTAATAATAAGAGTATTTTAAACTTTGGAGATATTTCCACAATAAGTTTTCATTCTACAAAATTATTTCACACTATAGAAGGTGGAGCTATTGTATGTAAAGAGAAAAAAATATATGATAAAATAATGCAATTAAGGAATTTTGGGCATACCTCAACATACACTTTTGGTTCAGCTGGTATAAACGGAAAGATGAATGAATTTTGCGGCGCTATGGGCTTGACAAATTTCAATTATATCTCAGAGATTACAACTAAAAGAAAAGAGCAATGGTTGTTTTACTTCAAGGAATGTCAAATTAACAAAATTAGAACAGTTAATTATAGTTTTGAAAATATTGAATTCAATTACGCTTACTTTGTTGTTCTTCTAGAAAACGAAGATCAGGTTGAAATCTTGTTAAAAAAAATGGAAGAAAATAACATATATCTTAGACGCTATTTCTATCCATCTTTAAATCAACTTCCGTACTTAAAAAAAACAGACAAATGTAATTTATCAGAAAAACTAACTAAAAGAGTAGTTTCTCTACCCTTATATCATACCTTAACAGTTGAACAACAGAAATTGATAATTTCAATTTTAAAAACAAATTTATGATCGTAATATTAGGAGCAGGTGGTTTTGCCTTGGAATGTGCTGAAATTTTATATCAAATGGGATTCAATCATTCTGAAATATCATTTTTTGACAATGTTTCATCAGAATTCAACTCCTACATTTTAGCGAATCATCAGATAATTCGTACGTTTAAAGAATTAGAAGCGTTTGAAGATTTTAGTTATGTAATTGGTATAGGAAATCCTTTTTACAGAAAAAAGTTTGCTGAAAATCTAAAAAAAATTAAAAACGCTTCACCATTAAAGCTTATTTCACCTTATACTAATATCGGGAGTATTGAGAATAAAATTAGTGAAGAAATTAATATTATGACTGGTTCTATTGTTACTTCTCAATGCACTATTGAAAAAGGTGTTTTAATCAATTTAAATTGCACTATTGGACACAATACTTTTATAGGTAAATATACTGAAATTTGTCCTGGTGTAAGTATTTCTGGAAATTGCCACATAGAAGAAGGAGTATTTATTGGTACTGGAGCTATTTTACTTCCTAAAATTAGAATTGGAAAGGGAGCAATTATTGCCGCTGGAGCAATTGTAACATCAGATGTCCCCTCAAATACAATGGTCGCTGGAAATCCTGCTAAATTTAAAAAAGAGACAACTGTAAAATGGTAAACATACTTCATATTTTTTATGATCAAGGAGGTTTTTTTTCAAAGAATGTTATAAAAAAAGTAAATAAGCAAAAACAACATTTCTTTTACCACTACTTTAAAAATGAGTCCTATAAAAAGAATGATCAACATTTCTATCATGAAGATTTAACCATTTCTGAAATTTTATCAAAAAATAAAGTTCAAAAAATCTACTTTCATAGCTTACATTATTTTCAAATTAAACTCCTCAAACAAATACCTAATAATATTGAAGTCCATTGGATTTTTTGGAGTTACGAATATTATCAACTTCCTTTTAAACTTAATTTTTTATACGCACAAAACAATAAAACTTTTTTTTATAGAAAATTAATATCGACCATTTTCGAAGCCTTTATAAATTTATTTAAGTTCAAAACTTTTCCTTGGTTTATTTTTTCTAAAAGAATATATATTAAACAGTTAGAAAGAGTTGATTGTTTTCATAGTTTCATTGAAGATGATTATTATGAGGTATTTAAAAACTCTAAGAATAAACCTATTTTTTCTTTTCACTCCTATCTTGATATAGATGAAGTTAATTGTTTTAATAACCACAAAGAAAGACAAAAAGTGATGATAGGACATAGTGCTTCTCCATTGCAAAACCATATTGAAATTGTCAATAAATTTTCAAATTTTAAAGGAAATTTGTTGTTTATAATTGCTTATGGGAACAATGTCTACAAAAAACAGTTATTAAAACATCTTTCAAAACAAAAAAAAATAGAGATTGAAACAATTCTCAATAAAATTCCATTTGAAGAATATAATAACAAAATTAGCTCTGTTTCACATTTCATTTTAAACACTTATTGCCAACAAGGATTGGGTAATATTGTGTTTTTTCTTTTAAATAAAACAACCATTTATTTAAACCCAAAATCTTCAACTTACCAATTTTTAAAACGAAATGGTTTTTACATTTTTTCAACTGATGAAATTAATTCAAATATTCCTCTTCAATCTATCACAGAAGGGCAAGCAATAAAAAATTTAGAATTAACTACTAACTTACTAAGTATTAAACCTTCTAATCAATATTAAAACCTGTCATTCTGTCATATTTATCAAAGAAATTTCATTTGGATTAAGTTTTGTGCTTTACTTTTCGAACTTAAAAATGAAAGCAAATGGACTTTAACAAATTCACAACCAAATCGCAGGAAGTAATACAAAATGCACAACAAATAACTGAATCTAATAATCAACAAACAATAGAACCTGGACATTTACTTCTTAGTATTTTATTAAAAGATAAAGATGTAATTCCCTATTTACTTGAAAACTTAAATATCAATCTAGGTACACTTGAAGCTACAACAAAAAAAATAGTTGAAAATTACCCAAAAGTTTCTGGGGGACAAATTTATCTAAGTAACAACTCTCAAAGAGTACTTAATAATGCACTACAAGAAGCTAAAAATTTTAAAGATGAATATGTTTCAATTGAAATTTTATTGTTTGCATTGTGTGATAGTAAAGATTCTATCGGAAACTTATTAAAAGATCAAAAAATCACCAAATCAGCTTTAAAAAATGTAATTATGGACTTAAGAAATGGACATAATGTTACTTCTAAAAATCAAGAAGGAACATACAAATCATTAGAAAAATTTGCTAATAACTTAAATGATTTAGCTAAAAATGGAAAGCTAGATCCTGTTATTAGTCGAGATGATGAAATAAGACGAGTTCTTCAAATTTTAACGAGACGAACAAAAAACAACCCTATACTCATTGGTGAACCTGGAGTTGGTAAGACAGCTATAGCAGAGGGTATCGCTCATAGAATTGTTAGTGGTGATGTCCCCGAAAACTTAAAAACGAAAATTGTGTACTCATTGGATATGGGAGCACTAGTTGCAGGCGCAAAATACAAAGGAGAATTTGAAGAACGGTTAAAGTCAGTTGTCAAAGAAGTTATATCAGCAGAGGGTGATATTATCTTATTCATAGATGAAATTCACACACTTGTGGGAGCTGGTGGTGGCAATGAAGGAGCTATGGATGCTGCCAATATATTAAAACCTGCTTTAGCAAAAGGTGAATTAAGAGCTGTTGGTGCTACAACATTAAATGAATATCAAAAATATTTTGAAAAAGATAAGGCCTTAGTTAGACGTTTTCAAACGGTTTTAGTTGATGAACCATCAACTGAGGATGCAATTTCAATTTTACGTGGTATTAAAGAAAAATATGAAAATCACCACAAAGTTTTAATCAAAGATGAAGCAATTATAAGTGCTGTTGAATTATCTCAACGTTATATAACCGATAGACAATTACCAGATAAAGCTATTGACTTAATCGATGAATCAGCTTCTAAGGTCAGAATGGAAATTAATTCAAAACCAGAAGAGTTAGATGAATTAGAACGTAAAATTATGCAACTTGAAATTGAACGAGAGGCTATTAAACGTGAAAACGATCAGATAAAACTTAAAAATCTAGGTAAAGAATTATCAACTTTGACCGAACAAAGAGATGCATTTAAAGCCAAATGGAAAGCTGAAAAAGATATTATTGATGGAGTTCAAAAAGTAAAAGAAGAAATTGAAAACCTAAAATTACAAGCAGAACAAGCTGAACGTTCCGGCGATTATGGTCTAGTTGCTGAAATTCGATATGGAAAAATTAAACAAGCAGAAGTAGATTTAGAAGCGAATAAAATTAAACTTATTGAACTTCAATCTAATTCTAAAATGATTAAGGAAGAAGTTGATGCTGAAGGAATTGCTGAGGTTGTTTCCAAATGGACAGGGATTCCACTAAATAAAATGCTTGAAAGTGATGTTGATAAATTACTTCGACTTGAGTTTGTATTAGGAAAGCGAGTTGTAGGTCAAGAAAACGCAATTGAAGCTCTTTCTGATGCTGTTAGACGTTCTAGAGCTGGCTTACAAGATCCAAGAAAACCAATTGGTTCTTTTATTTTCTTGGGAACTACTGGTGTTGGTAAAACTGAATTAGCTAAAGCATTGGCAGAATTCTTATTCAACGACGAAAATGCAATGACTCGTATAGATATGAGTGAATATCAAGAAAAACACTCTGTTAGTAGACTAGTTGGTGCCCCTCCCGGATACATTGGGTATGATGAAGGTGGGCAGTTAACAGAAGCTGTAAGAAGAAAGCCCTACTCTATTGTTTTATTGGATGAAATTGAAAAAGCTAACCCTGATGTTTTTAATGTTTTACTTCAAGTTTTAGATGATGGCCGATTAACAGATAATAAAGGTCGTGTGGTTAATTTTAAAAATACAATTATCATTATGACATCTAATCTAGGGTCTGATATCATCCATGAAAAATTTGACAACATAAAACCAAATGAGGTTTATGCCGCTACTGAAATGGCAAAAATCGAATTATTGGAACGTCTAAAACAAACAATTCGACCAGAATTCTTAAATAGAATTGATGAAACGATTATGTTCAAGCCACTTTCAAAAGAGAATATTAAACAAATTGTTCAAATTCAATTAAATAATTTGAAAGAAATTTTGACTGAACGCAACATTAACTTAGTAGTAACTGATATTGCATTCGAATATATTGCTGAAATTGGTTATGATTCATATTTTGGAGCTAGACCAGTTAAAAGAGTGATTCAACGTGAAGTACTTAATGAACTTTCTAAAGCTTTGTTGGCAAAAAAAATAAATACTTCTTCAAATGTAGTAATGGATTATATAGACGAAAAAATTATTTTTAGAAAACCAGTGATTATTGAAGAAGAAAATTAAGTCGTAAGATTCAAGAATTATTTTATTTAACAATCTTTTAAGGGGTAAAGTGAAAAACCGGATTAAAATCCGGTTTTAAGAATTCTTTTAATAGAAGCAATTCCTATTAATAATTATAAATGTGAAATGAATAATTTATGGTAATAAGAATAAACAATAAGATATTAACTCAATATGAATAATTTATATCTATTATTACTCTTCATTTTTAATTAATGCCAACCCTAACTCTAAGGCATTATTTATAACATCGACTGACATATTCGGTTCAACCTTAAAGATATAATCACCTTTTTCATCGAATTTTTTAGCTTTTTCGACAATAGTTTCAGAATCATAAATTGAAGCTAACTCTTCACCTAATACTTCCCCGTTATCGCCAATAACTTTAATGCTATACTCTTTTATTTCTTCAAGTTTAGATGGTGAAATTTGAGTTACTTTTACATTCATATTTTTATATTGAAACCCCTCTAAACATCTAAAAAACAATTTCATTTGATATTTAGAGGAAATATCTTTAACGTTTACTTTAAAAAAGATTTCATCTGATGCACTCCACTTCCCACCTTCAGATAATTCTTTGTATTTAGTATAAATTTCTCTACTTGAAGATGAGCAAGCAAAAATTATTGTTAAAAGTAAAATGGATGCTATTTTTTTCATAACCTTAATTTTAGAATAATATTTTAAATATATCGATTTAATTAGACAAATCAAATAGACAAAAAATTAGAGATTAACTTCAAGCCATTTGTTGTCATAATAGATTCAGGATGGTACTGAACTCCATATAAGTCATAAACTTTATGTTTAACAGACATTACAACACCATAATTCGAAACACCTGTAACAAACCATTGTGAACTATCAATTTTAACTGCCCAACTATGATAAAGAGCTACATCTATACTTCTTTCAATACCATTGTAAAGTCTATCATTTGAATCAATTTGAATTCTTTCTTGAACACCGTGATAGACCTTTTTTAAGTTATAAATATCACACCCAAAAGAAGAACAAATAGCTTGCATACCTAAACATACACCTAAAAT
This sequence comes from uncultured Flavobacteriales bacterium, assembly GCA_964580965.1. Lineage (GTDB taxonomy): Bacteria > Bacteroidota > Bacteroidia > Flavobacteriales_D > Crocinitomicaceae > CAIUKX01. The sequence goes on from CAZOLZ010000011.1 coordinate 32,941, forward strand.
TGGTTTTGTATTATGAAACTTATCTATAACCTCAATCATTCCAGGAAAATCATTTGGTAATCCAGGTCCTGGTGATAAAATAATTTTATCAAAAAAGTCAACTTTTTGAATATCTAATTCATCAGATCTAACGACAGAAACATCAAAACCTAACCTTTGAATGTAATGAGAAAGATTAAATGTAAATGAATCGAAATTATCAACCAGTAAAACTTTCAAGGATTTATGACTTTATTTTATTAAACTTGCATAAAGATAAAAATATTCATGTTTAATATTTTGATATGATGAAAAAAGCAATTCAAATTGCTGGTGCTCCAGCTCCTTTAGGTCCATATAGTCAAGCTATTTTAAAAGATAACACCTTATATGTTAGTGGTCAAATTCCTTTAAACCCAATTACAGGAGAGTTATCAACCACTACTATTGAAGAGGCTACGCATCAAGTATTAAATAATATTGAAGCACTTTTAAAAGAAGTTAGTATGAATTTCGAAAATATTGTTAAATGTAGCATATTCTTGAAAGATCTAAATGACTTTGATACAGTTAATGGTATATATAGTAGTTACTTTAATGAATTACCTCCTGCTCGTGAAACAGTTCAGGTTGCAAAATTACCACTAGATGTTCCAATTGAAATTTCTTGTATCGCTATTAAATAATTTCAATTTGATTTCCTTTAATGGATAAACAAAACTATAAATATAAAATAGCAGTAATTATAGTTAACTATAACGTTGAATTTTTCCTTGAACAATGTTTGAACTCTGTAAAAAAAGCCTTAAAAAATGTTTCAGGAGAAGTTTTTATAGTTGATAACAATTCCATTGATAATTCGGTTTCAATGGTTGAGACAAAGTTTCCAGAATATCAACTTATTGACAACAAAAAAAATGTTGGTTTTTCAACAGCAAATAATCAAGCAATTAAACTTTCACAAAGTGAATATGTTTTACTTTTGAATCCAGATACTGTTATTGAAGAAGACACACTTGAAAAAGTTATTAACTTCATGGATAAAGATTCAAAAGCTGGAGGGCTTGGAGTAAGAATGATTGATGGAAAAGGACGCTTCTTACCAGAATCTAAAAGAGGACTACCAACTCCTCAAGTTGCTTTTTATAAAATCTTTGGCCTTTCAAATTTGTTTCCAAAATCTAAAAAATTTGGTCAATACCACCTGGGACACCTGGATGAATTTGAAACAAATGAGGTAGATATTTTAAGTGGTGCTTTTATGTTACTTCGAAAAGAAACACTCAATCGTGTAGGATTGCTTGATGAAACTTTTTTCATGTATGGTGAGGATATCGATCTATCATACCGTATTATTAAAGAAGGATATAAAAACTTCTATTTTCCTAAAACTCAAATAATTCATTACAAAGGAGAAAGCACAAAAAAAAGTTCAGTAAATTATGTATTTGTTTTCTACAATGCAATGATCATTTTTGCAAATAAACATTTTTCGAACAAAAACGCTAAATTATTTTCACAGCTAATAAATTTAGCCATTTACTTTAGAGCATTTCTTGCAATTCTGGTTCGATTTGTAAAAAAAATGACCCTTCCTACAATAGATTTTAGCTTACTAATATTGAGTTTGTTTGGAATATCGTTTCTATGGAAAAATAACAACATCCCCTTTCCAGCTGAAATAATAAAGGTTGCTCTTCCATCATATGTTCTAACATGGTTAGTTTCAAACCTCTTTAATGGAAGTTATGATAACCCTGTTAAATTAAAAAATATTCTTAAAGGGACTTTTATTGGATCAGTAATCATTTTAACAGGTTACGCATTACTTCCTAAAACTTGGCAATTTTCGAGATTATTTATTTTACTAGCATCAGGTAATGTATTTCTTTATTTTGTAATATCGAGATGGTTAATTAACTTCTTTAATCCAAAAATTGGATTTGAAAGCCAATCTTTTAAAAAGTTCGCAATTATAGGAGACGAAACTGAAGTATTAAGAGTTAAAGAAATTTTAAATCAAACAACGATTTCAAATCCTGAAGCAATATTTGTTGCTTCCAAAACACAAAAATCAATTGAGTTATTTAAAGGAAATATATCTCAGTTGGATCAAATCGCACATATATATCAAATTGATGAGCTTATATTCTGTGCTAAAAATACGAGTGCGAATGAAGTTATCTTTTGGATGAATAGATTAAAAAATAAAAAATTGGATTTTAAAATAGCTCAACCTGACAGTATATATTTAATTGGAAGTAACTCTATTGATACTGCCGGTGATATGTATGTATTAAATATCAACAATATTACAAGTAAAGAAAATATACGAAATAAAAGAACTTTTGATTTTTTAGTTTCAATTACACTTATCGCCTTTAGTCCTATTTTGCTACTAGCATTCAAAAATAAAAAATCTTTCATAATTAATATTTTCAAAGTTTTATTTGGAAAATCTTCGATAGTTGGATATAATGAAAATCAAAGCTTAAACTTACCTAAAATAAAAAGTGGAATTCTTTCAAATATTAACAATTTAAATGATTCGAATTCTGAAAAGTTTAATTTAATTTATGCACGTGATTATAGTGTATGGAAGGACCTGAATATATTATTAAAAAACTTTACAAAGATGGATCGTATATAAATCATCTTCTATAGCTTTGTTCTTGAACGGTAGCTTTAATTAGAGCTGCTTCTTCATCTGAATAATAATGAGATCTAGTACATCTATTGGTCCAAAAAAGTATACTGTTTCTTGATACCCTTTGAACACTTGAAAAGCCTTGATAATCCTTTTCAAAACCATATATAATATAATCAACACCAAGTGTAAAATCAATTCCGCAAGAAGCACCATTCATTCCTGTTACAACATTTATCGTATCAACCTTAGTAAACCCTTTATACGTTTCCTTAACTTGAACTTCATAAACCTTCACATAAAATTTCCAATACTTAGCAAAAGTATTTCGAGGGTCACCTAAAATAACAGCTCCCAAAGTATCTAATTTATCAGTATATGAAAAAGAGAGTACTTTTCCTTTAATGATAACATCAGAATTGGCAACATTTTCATCAATTGTACCACCAGGGTTGCAATTACAAGCGTAAGAAGCAACAGAAAACAAAAGAAAAAAAATTAAGAAAAGATTTGACATTCAATAAAATAAAAGTATTGAAAACAAAAAATATTATAATAAATAAGATAGTGGATTTAAATAGTCACAACGTCCAATTCATCTGTTGTATGGAAGTTAAAAGGAACTTTAACCATGTAAGCATAATCCTGACCAACTTCAAACATATCTACTTCAGATTCTCTGTAAAACCAATCAACTTTAGCTTTGTAGCCTTTATCAATTAATTCATTTAATTTATATAATAAAAACAAGATTCGTTTAGATGAGCTAATATTAAAATACTCTAGGTTTATGATAAATTTAGTTTCAGGAGCTGGGTTTTGTATATATGAATCAAACCATAATAAAACATCTGCCCAAAATTCATCTGGGTTGCTCGGAATACATCTTCCTTTGATTTGCAATAAGCCTGTGGTTGAATTAAAATTAATAGAAGGTGTTTCCGTAGTATATTTTATTATTAAAGTATCCATGCTGTTTATTCTATATTCAATTGCAATTTGAGAATTTAATTTTAAATTAACATGTTAAATTCTACGAAAAGCTATTTTTCACCGATGAATAAGATAAAAAAATAACTAACCTTAAGGAATTATTTAAAAGTATTCATTTATTGATTAAAATGTATTAACTGTGGAATATTTTATTGATGTGATAATTTAATACGAATCAAAATCAGTTTAAAACATTATTCTAATTCCTCAGAATTCATGTTAAATTGATGTCAAAAGAATAATCTAATTCAGCTAAAAAAATTATGAAAGGACAATAAAATCCCTTTTATCTAAAAGGGATTATTAAAATTTCAATAAATTAATATGCTTTAGAAATAACAACCCTTCCTTTTGACGGTTTACCTGTAACCATACAAACACCTTCTTCTGATGGAAGATCAAAAGGTATGCATCTTATTGTAGCTTGAGTTTCTTCTTTAATCCTCTCTTCGGTTTCTATTGTTCCATCCCAGTGAGCTAAATAAAAACCTCCTTTTTCTTTTAATTGAATCTTAAACTCTTCATAAGTATCAACTTTGTGTAAGTTTTCATCTCTGAATTTTTTAGCTCTTTCAAAAAGATTATCCTGAATATCATCTAATAATTCTTCAATATACATGGCTAAACCTTCAAATGAAACAGTCTCTTTTTCTTTTGTATCTCTTCTTGCTATTTCAACTTGACCTGCAGCTATATCTCTAGGTCCAATTGCAATCCTTACAGGAACACCTTTTGTTTCATATTCAGCAAACTTCCATCCAGGACGTTTATTTGTATCATCATCAAACTTGAAAGAAATACCTAGACCTTTTAAACTAGTAGTCAATTCATTCACTTTTTCAGTTATTACTGCTAGATCTTCATCAGTTTTATGAATAGGAACAATTACAACTTGAATAGGTGCTAATTTTGGAGGTAAAACCAACCCTTCATCATCTGAATGAGTCATTATTAAAGCCCCCATAAGTCTGGTTGAAACTCCCCATGAAGTAGCCCAAACATGATCTAACTTACCATCCTTATCAGCAAATTTAACGTCAAAAGCTTTCGAGAAATTTTGCCCTAAAAAGTGAGATGTACCTGCTTGTAAAGCTTTTCCATCTTGCATCATAGCCTCAATGCAATAAGTGTCTAAAGCTCCAGCAAAACGTTCACTCTCCGACTTTCTACCTCTAATTACTGGCATTGCCATAAACTGCTCGGCAAATTCAGTATATACATCTAACATTAACTCTGTTTCTTGAATTGCTTCATCTTTTGTAGCATGTGCTGTATGCCCTTCTTGCCATAAAAATTCAGCTGTTCTTAAAAACAAACGCGTACGCATTTCCCAACGCACAACATTAGCCCATTGATTAACTAAAATAGGTAAATCACGATAAGATTGAACCCATCCCTTATAAGTATTCCAAATAATTGCTTCAGAAGTTGGACGAACGATTAACTCTTCCTCTAACTTAGCATTTGAATCAACGATCAATCTAGATTTATCTTCTGGATCAGTTTTCAACCTGTAATGTGTCACTACAGCGCACTCCTTTGCAAAACCTTCAGCATTTTTCTCCTCTGCTTCAAATAAGCTCTTAGGAACAAACAGAGGAAAATAAGCATTTTGATGTCCTGTTTCTTTAAACATTGAATCTAATTGTGCTTGTATTTTTTCCCAAATAGCATAACCATATGGTTTGATAACCATACAACCTCTAACTCCGGAGTTTTCAGCTAAATCTGCTCTATTTACTAAATCATTATACCATTTAGAATAATCTTCTTTTCTCGTAGTATGTTTTTGAGCCATTTTATATTATTTTTTAATCTTCAAATTCATTTTGAGCTGTTGCTAGCTCCATATTAAACTCTTTTTCACTTTTGGCTATTACAACAGATGCTAAACAGTTACCTAATACATTGATACTAGTTCGCCCCATATCCATTAAAGCATCTACCCCTAGAATTACTGCTGCTTTTTCAGGATCTAATCCCATTGAAGCAACGGTTCCTGCCAATATTACGAATGATGCTCCTCTCACACCTGCAACACCTTTAGAGGTTAACATCAAAACTAAGCATATTGTAATTTGCTCTCCTACAGATAAATCAACACCTGACATTTGTGCAATAAAAACAGAAGCTAATGACAAATACAAAGTTGTACCATCTAAATTAAAGCTGTAACCTGTAGGTATTACAAAAGCAACTACTTTTTTTGCAACACCAAACTTTTCCAAATTTTCCATAGCAATCGGTAATGACGCTTCACTGGAAGCTGTTGCAAATGCCAGAGAAACTGGCTCTGTTATAGCTTTTAAGAATCCTTTAATTGGAACTTTAGCAATTATAATAATTGGTACAAAAACCACTAATACAAAAGCTAGTAACGCAATATATAATGTCCCTACTAGTTTTAGCAAAGCAAAAAGAATCTCAATACCTGAGGAGGCAATCGTACTTGATAAAGCACCAAATACTGCTAGTGGAGCTAAATACATTACTATATCTGTGAATTTAAACATTACCTCACTTAAACCTTCAAAAAAGTTTAACATCGTTTCTTTTGGTCTTGGATGCTTAACCATTCCCAAACCTATTGCAAAAATCACAGAAAAAATTACTACTTGCAGTACATTGTTTTCACTTACAGATTTAGCTATATTTTCAGGAAAAGCATCTATAATATGATCTCCTGTTCCTGTGTGCTGTTGTGCTAAAAGTTCTTTTGATTTAGCTAAATCAGATGTTGAAGCTTCAACTTCAACCCCAACACCAGCTTGAGTTAAATTAATCGTAATTAATCCTACAAACAAAGCTATTGTTGTAACTATTTCAAAATATAGTATACTCTTTAAACCCATTCTCCCTACTTGCTTAATATCACTATGACCAGCGATACCAACAACTAATGTTGCAAAAACTAACGGAGCGACTAATGATTTTATTAATCTTAAAAAGATTGTACCAAATCGTTTCATTTCCAATGAGAAAGCTGGAAAGTCTATACCGACTTCGATAGCCATTATCATCGCAAGAAAAATCCAAAGGGACATTTTTTTGCGCTTGATTGATATTAAAACCAATAAAGCTAAACCTAAATATCTCGCAATTTGGAATACTTCTTTAGGTACTGATGTTAAAATAGATTCAATCCAAAAAAGAAATCCTATTAAAAAGAATGTTGTTATGTAAGAAAATAATGAATAAATTGATTTCATTGCCGTATTTTTTTGTTTTACTTATGTACTTTCAATTAGCTATTAACCTTTTTTCGATCAGTCCAGAATCCAAATATTATTAATAGAAAAATGAATACCGATCCAATAGCTGCCAATGTATTTGACTTACGATATGTTGGTAAATCAAATTTAAATTCAATTGTATGTTTTCCTTTATCTAATTCTAAACCTCTTAACAAATAATTCACTTTGAGGATTTCTTGTTCTTTACCATCAACAAATGCTTTCCAACCAATAGGATAGTATATTTCAGAAAAAACAGCTAATTGTTTTTCATTCGATTCAAAATCATAAATTAACTTATTCGGCGCATAACTTTTCATTTTGATTTCACCTTCTGCTGAGTATGATTTAGATGTTAATTTAGTTTTTTCTGTATTTAATAATACTACATCCACTCTAGGATTAAACTCTTTTTCAACACTGATGTTTACCAAAGTCTCAAATGAATTCGCTGTATCAACTTCTAATGTAATTTCAGGAATTAAATTAGTTACTCCATTAGCATCCATAACAAATAAAGCCTTCATCCCTTCTTTTAACCCATTTGGTAAGCGTATATTCAGTGTATCTCGACCTTGAACAAGATATTGTATTTGTTCTGAACCATAAACAAGATTAGTTGAAACTTTTTCTCCATTAACAAATAAAACCCCATTGTTAGCATTCTCTACTCTAAAAGTAGTTCCTAACGCTCTAATTTCATCGTTTGGAGAATCATAGCCTCTAACATTCTTTATCAACCAAGCATTTCCTAAAGCCGTTGGATTAGGACGTGACTGACCTTTTTGAATAAAGTATTTCACATTCAGCATGTTATAAACGTTATTGTTTGAATTTGCTAAATGAAAATCAAAAACATTTTGAATATTTCTCAATTTAGCGCCATGATAACCACCTAAAGACTTGTGAAAGTATGATGCTCTTGCACTATTAAAAGCACCTCCAAAATCAAAAACTCTATAATTCGTATGGTCATTCAAAGCCATAAACTTCTTTGCTCCTACAACCCTTTCTTTGTCAATACCTGTTAATTCTTTCTCAGAAGCAATTTTAACCCCTTCTTGCTCTGCTTCAAAAATAAACTTTGACAATGAAGGATTTTCTTTCAATTCATTAGCTAAAACTTGTTCATCTCCCGCTTCAGGTAATTGAGGATATTCAATTTTAGCTTTATCTACCCAATATTTGTAACTTCTATTATCAAACTCCTCACTATTCAAGTAATTTGAAGCAACTGGAATTAATTCAACCATTAATAGAATTGTTATTCCACTAATAATGTAAGTTGTTTTCAATTCAGTGTAAAACAACAATAAAATCAAGCCTGTTAAGAAAATAAAAAACAAAACACTTCTATTCATACTAGAATTGAAAATATCTTTTCTTACTTTTTTGATTGCATTAAAACCTTTCTCAACTCCTTGCATCTGAGCATCAATAAACTGGTCAACTTGAGAAGAATTTCTGACATCAAGATTATATTGAGTTAATAAAACATTTGGATCCATACCCTTAATCTGTCCTGCCATCCCTTCTCGGTATCGTTCTAACTGTTCTTTATCAAAATTAGATGAATAGTTAACTCCTATACCATTAAAACGAATAATCAATAATAATAAGAAAAATACACCCGTTGTAATGTAAAATGGTTTTAAGTTTTCTTTAATTTGTGTTCGTTCTTTAATCAATTGGTTTAAGAATAAAACAGCTATTAAAGGCAAACATAACTCTACAATTACTAAAATAATTGTAACAGTCCTAAACTTATTATACCCTGGAATATGATCAATAAAAAAGTCTGTTAACCCCATAAAATTTTTCCCCCACGAAAGCATTAAAGCCAAAACTGAAACTCCTAGAAATACCCATTTAGATCGATCTTTTAAAAAAACCAACCCTAATAAACTTAAAAAGATAACAATAACACCAATATAAACCGGGCCTGATGTCATTGGTTGAGCCCCCCAATAAACAGGCATATCCATAGCTGCTTTCAATTCTTCATTTGACAAATCAGAATTTTGTGCTAAATCAACAAAAGGACTACCACTTAATTGTACTGTAGATGAACCTTTTACATAAGGTGATAAAAGCGTAAATGACTCTCCTATTCCATAACTCCATCTTGTAATATAATCTTTATCTAACCCTTCTGATTGAACTTTCGAAGGTAAACCGTTAGGAGTAATGGTTATATCATTTTTCCCTCGAATCGTATGTTTAGCATATTCATTTGTTATAGCTATATTTCCATAATTAATAAAGAAAGCCAATAAATAAGCACCTATTAAAGCAGAAGATGTAATTAAAAACGGTTTGATTTTTTGACCTTTAATATTGACAACTAATTCGTATACACCTAATGCCAATAACAATATAGCCATGTAATATGTCACCTGTAAATGATTTGCTGCTAACTGAAAAGACATAAACAAAGCAGATAATATTGCACCCCATTTCCAGTTACGTCTATAAGCCATTAAAAAAGCCCCAATTATAGGAGCCATATATGCTACAGCAATTGCTTTTGAATTATGACCAGCTGCTAAAATAATTACTTCATAAGACGCAAATGAAACTGCTATTGCGCCAAAAAAACCAACTATAGGATTCAAACGCAAACAAAGACTAAGAATGTAAAAACCAATTAAATGAATTAATAAAATGGCACCTGGCCCTCCCATAAAACGAATAAAACCTATTGTCATTGATTGAAATACATTTCCATCATAAAAAACAGAAATCTGAGCAGTAGGCATTCCTCCAAACATTGAATTTGTCCAAAGTGGTTCTTGCCCTGTTTTTTCTCTAAAATGATTTGTCTCATGAGCCATTCCAGCAAACTGCTCAATATCATGCTGTTTTAAACCATAACCTGAAAATTGAGGTTTAAAAAAAACAAACGTGATAATAAAAAACAATCCAATTATTAGAAAGTGTATCCAATTGTTTTGAAAAAAACGTTTAACATTCATGTTTTTGTTTATTTAAGATAAGTTGACATCTTCAAAATCAACATCTTCAGCATCTAAATTAGAAGATACTGAAGATTGATTTGAGTCTTTAATTATAGAAGTTTTGCCGATATTTTTTTGGATATAATCAGCTTTTTTTTGGTCACTTTTTTGAGCTTTTAATTCATTTTGACTTGCTTCGTATTGTCTTTTAGCAATTAAAAGTCGACCAATAAATCTTAATAATGCAACTACTCCAATAATTATCAGAATAGTTCTAAATAAATTAACAACACCAGCTTCAACAATCATTATTTCGAAAGGTATAAGTTTCTTTCAGAATAAATCTTGACAAAATACGGGTCTTTCAAGTTTTTAATAAATCTAATTCCTTCACCTGTCGATTTCATTTCTGGACCTAACTCTTTCTTAACATCAGGAAATTTTTCATATGAAAAAACTGGGATTTTAATCGCATACCCTTCTTTCCTCGGGTTAAAATCAAAATCTGTAACTTTCTTATTTCCTAACATCACTTTAGTAGCATAATTCACATAAGGTTCATCATAAGCTTTTGCTATAAAAGGAACAGTTCGAGAAGCTCTTGGATTTGCCTCAATAACATAAACTTTATCATCTTTAATAGCAAACTGAATATTGATTAATCCTTTTGTTTTTAAAGCGATTGCAATTTTTTTGGTAATATCTTCGATTTGTTGAATAACAAAATCACCTAAGTTATATGGAGGTAACACTGCATAGGAATCACCTGAGTGAATACCAGCAGGTTCAATATGTTGCATAATACCAATTATGTAAACATTTTCTCCATCACAAATTGCGTCTGCTTCAGCCTCAATAGCTCCACCTATAAAATGATCTAATAAAATTTGATTAGCTCCCATCTCATTAATAATATCAACAACATGGTGTTCTAATTCTTCTTTATTTATAACAATTTTCATTTTTTGTCCACCTAATACATAAGAAGGTCTAACCAAAAGAGGAAAACCTAAGTCATCAGCTAAATCTAAGGCTTGCTCAGCGCTTTCAACAACTCCATATTTTGGAAAAGGGATATCATTTGTTTCTAAAATATTCGAAAAACGACCTCTATCTTCAGCTAAGTCTAATGCTTCAAAACTAGTTCCCACAACATTAACCCCATACTTAGATAACTTCTCAGCCATTTTCAAGGCTGTTTGACCTCCTAACTGAACGATAACTCCTTCAGGTTTTTCATGCTGTATGATATCGTATACATGCTCCCAAAAAACGGGCTCAAAATATAATTTATCTGCTGTATCAAAATCAGTAGATACAGTTTCTGGATTACAATTTATCATTATTGTTTCATAACCACATTCTTTAGCTGCTAAAACACCATGAACACAACTATAATCAAACTCAATACCTTGACCTATTCTATTTGGTCCTGATCCCAAAATTAAAATCTTTTTTCGATCCGAAACTTTACTTTCGTTTTCATACTCAAATGAAGAATAATAGTAAGGTGTTTGAGCCTCAAACTCAGCTGCACAAGTATCAACTAATTTGTAAACTCTTTTAATTGAAAACTCTGTTCTTTTCTTGTAAACTTCAGACTCTAAACATCTCAATAAGTGAGCTATTTGTCTATCGGCATAACCTTTTTGTTTCGCCTCAAACATCAATTCTTTAGGAATATTTTCTAAATGATATTTCTCTATCTTACGTTCTAATTTGATTAAATCTTCAATTTGCTTTAAAAACCAAATATCAATTTTGGTTTTTTCTACAATCTTTTTAAAAGGAATACCTAATTTGATTGCATCATATATATGAAACAACCTATTCCAACTTGCATTCTCTAAACTATGTAAAATCTCATCTTGATTAGTCAACTCTCTACCATCAGCACCCAATCCATTCCTATTAATTTCAAGTGACTGACAAGCTTTTTGTATAGCTTCTTGAAAAGTACGACCAATCCCCATTACTTCTCCAACCGATTTCATTTGAAGTCCTAGCTTTCTGTCTGTGCCAGGAAATTTATTGAAGTTCCAACGAGGAATTTTAACGATAACGTAGTCTAAAGTTGGCTCAAATAAAGCAGAAGTTGTTTTTGTTATTTGATTATCAAGTTCATCTAATGTATAACCAATCGCTAATTTTGAAGCAATTTTAGCAATAGGGTAACCTGTAGCTTTTGAGGCTAAAGCAGATGAACGAGAAACTCTAGGATTTATTTCAATCGCAATAATCTCTTCTTTTTCATCCGGTGAAACAGCAAATTGAACATTACAACCACCTGCAAAATTACCTATTGAGCGCATCATTTTGATGGCCATGTTTCTCATTTTTTGAAAAGTAGAATCAGATAATGTCATCGCAGGAGCAACAGTAATAGAATCTCCAGTATGAATCCCCATTGGATCAAAATTCTCAATAGAACAGATAATAACAACATTATCGTTTTTATCTCTCAACAACTCTAATTCATACTCTTTCCACCCCATCAAAGCCTTATCAATCATAACCTCATGAATAGGAGATAATTGAAGTCCTCTATCTAATAAATCATCAAATTCTTTTGGATCATAAACAATTGAAGCACCTGCACCACCTAAAGTATAAGATGCACGAATACAAAGAGGAAAACCAAAATCTTGAGCAATTTCTTTACCTTCTAAAAAAGACTTTGCGGTTTTTTGCGGTGCCATTGGAACATCAATAACACCCATCAAATCTCTAAATTCCTCCCTATTTTCAGTAATTTCGATAGCTTTAATATCTACTCCGATAATTTCAACTCCATTATCTTTCCAGATACCCATCTCATCACACTTTATACAAAGGTTTAAAGCTGTTTGTCCACCCATCGTAGGAAGAACAGCATCAATTTTATGCTTTTGTAAAATCTCAACAATACTCTCTGGTTCTAACGGCTGAAGATAAACATTATCAGCAATAATGTTATCAGTCATGATAGTAGCAGGGTTTGAATTGATGATAGTCACTTCTATCCCCTCTTCTCTTAAAGACCTTGCTGCTTGAGAACCTGAATAATCAAATTCACAGGCTTGTCCAATTACTATAGGACCACTCCCAATAATTAAAATTGATTTATAAGAATTGTTTTTTGGCATTTTTTTACGCTCTTAATATTATTTAAACCTCGTAAGGAAACGATTTCCCAAATTCGCGCAAATTTAACAAAAGTGTTTATTAAAATATACCTATTCCAACTATAATTTTTCCACATTATTATTAAATCGTTGATAATTGTGCTTAATATTTTATAATCAGATTTATATAAATATTTTTTGATTAATCATTTAAATATTTTTAGTCTAATCTAAAAATATATTTAATTTTGTTAAAAACTAAAGATGAGAAAGATATTAACGCTTATAATTATTTCTTTTAACATCGTTACACATGCTCAAGAAGTCATAGAATTAACGATAAAATCAGAGAGTAAAGCAATTGAATGGGTTAATTTATTTAATTCTAGTGAAAAACTTATTGGTACATCAGATAGTTTAGGAAAAGTAATTATTTACAGGAATCAAATCAAAGACAGTATAATCAAATTTAAACATCCTGATTTATTTAACCATAAAACCAAATTAAAACCAAATCAAAGTTTTATATACCTAAAATCAAAACATGCAGATCTTGATGAAATAGTAATCTCTGGAAACTTAAAAGAGGTAAAAAAATATAATTGTGTCACACCTGTTGAAAATTTCAATATCAATTTTCTAAATAGAATACCAAGCTGTAACATATTTGAATCTGTACAAAATGTGAATGGAGTTAGACCTCAAATAAATTGTGCAGTATGCAACACAGGAGATATTCATATAAATGGTCTAGAAGGACCATACACTATGGTTTTAATTGATGGTATGCCAATCGTATCAAATTTATCTACTGTATATGGATTATCAGGTATTCCCAACAGTTTAATTGAAAGAGTTGAAGTTGTTAAAGGTCCCGCTTCAAGTTTATATGGAAGTGAAGCTATCGGAGGTATTATAAATATCATTACTAAAAAAACTGAAAAGGCACCCAAACTCACAATAGATTACCTTGGAACGAATCAACTAGAGCAAAACTTAGATTTAGGATTCAAAAGTTTATTATTCGAAAAAAATCAGGTTTTAACTGGAATAAATTACTACAATTTTAGCAACTTAATAGATTTGAATCAAGATAACTTTACTGACTTTTCTTTATCTGAACGAATTTCAATTTTCCAAAAATGGAAAATCCCTTTAAAAAGTCAAGATTTAAATATTGCCGGTAGATATTTTTACGAGGACCGATGGGGAGGTGAATTAGATTGGAACAAAATTCATAGAGGTACAGATCAAAAATACGGTGAAAGTATCTACACTTCAAGATTAGAACTTATTGGTAATTACAAGTTACCTTTTTCAGAAAATATGAACATTTCTTTTTCATATAATAAACACAATCAAAACAGCTATTACGGAACAACAAGTTTTAAAGCAAATCAAGCAATTTTGTTTAACCAGATTACTTATAACAAAACGATTAAAAATAATGAACTACTATTAGGAGTTAATCATAAGAATATAAATTATGACGATAATACACCTGCAACTGAAAACTTCGAAGAGATACAAAATTTAATCGGCTTTTTTTTACAGGATGAAATTCAAATTAAAACTAAATACAAACTTTTGATAGGATCTAGATTAGATTATTCAAATATTCATAACCTAGTTTACACTCCAAGGCTCGGTTTGAAAGTAGATTTAAAAAATGGACATGTATTAAGATTAAATTCCGGAACAGGGTATAGAAATGTTAATGTTTTCACTGAGGATCATGCGGCATTATCTGGAGCAAGAATAGTTGTTTTAGAGAAAAATTTAAAACCTGAACAATCATATAACGTAAATGTTAATTACTACAAAAATTTCTACTTCAAAAAAGGACAAAAATTACAAATTGATTTCTCATTATTTTACACCCATTTCACAAATAGAATTCTTCCAGATTATACACAATTAGATAAGATTGTTTATGCTAATATTAGTGGTAAGCATATTAATAAAGGAACAGCTTTAAATATTATCTACCAAATGAATGACAACCTTAAAATCAATATTGGCACCACATTGATTGATAATAAAACTTATGAAAACAATTCTATTTTCACTCCTTTTTTAACTGAAAAATTTAATGCAAATTGGGGAATTGAATATTCTTTCAAAAAAACTAATACAAATATAGCATACACAGGTTTTTTAGTCGGACCAATGCTACTTCCATTAGTCAATGAATTAGATCCTAGACCAAGTTCTTCACCAACATGGAGTAATCAAAACATTGTTATCAATCAAAAAATATTCAATGATTTAAATTGTTTTCTTGGAGTAAAAAATATATTGAATTATACTCCTGACAAATCCACCAACTTTTTAATTTCAAGAGCACATGATCCTTTTGACAAAACTGTTCAATATGATCAAAATGGAGGTGTAATAGCTACCAAAGATAACCCTTATGCTTTGACTTTTGATCCAAGTTATATTTTTGCTCCAAACCAAGGTATAAGAGTTATTTTTGGATTTAAATACAACATTAATTGATAAAACATTTTTAGCTTTTAGATTCTTACCTAAAGGTTAGTGTTTTAGATAGCTTGTTATTTTATTAGTAGTTTGTCTTACTTTGCTTTATTTTCCAACATTGGAACAAAGCTAAAGTCACCATAATCATACTGTTTAAATTCAGTTTCAGAAATCTTAATCAACAAAATCATTCTTTGCACACTCCCCTCTCCCAAAGGGATAACAAACCTACCACCCACTTTCAATTGTTCTTTTAAAGCATCTGGTATAAAAGGGGCTCCACAGGTTACAATAACACTATCGAAAGGTGCAAATGAGGGAAGACCTTTATAGCCATCTCCATATGATAACCTAGGATTGAAGTTTAAATACCTTAAAGGACTAAGAGCTCCACTGGTAATTTTATAGAGTTCCCTTTGTCTTTCAATTGAGTATACCTTAGCTCCAAGTTGGCATAAAATACTTGTTTGAAAACCAGAACCTGTTCCAATTTCTAGAACTTTATCTCCTTTTTTAACTTGTAATAACTGCGTTTGAAATGCGACTGTGTAAGGATGAGAAATTGTTTGTCCAGCACCAATCTGAAAAGCGATATTTGAATAAGCTTGCTCTGTAAATGCTAAATCTAAAAAAAAATGACGTGGAACTTGATTAAATGCTTCAAGAACAGATTCATCTGTAATCCCTTTTTCTTTTAGTTCACCTATCAACTGGCGACGCATTCCTTTATGTTTATATGTATCTTTAAACAACGAGTTCATTTTGCAAATATACTGCGAAGATTATTAATTTTATCTAATAACTCCCTAAAAATCTCCTTAAAAACCATTCTAACGAAACAGAGATAATCAAGCAAATAAATAACCAATAAAAATCAATCAAAGGATTAATTTTAATTCGATCATTGAATATAGAAACTACACTACTTTCATTTTTAATATTTTCTATCACTTTTTCACCATTTTTAAGCCAGTAAAAAACACCCTTTGATTTTGAGGCAATCTGTAATAAAAGATCCTTATTAGTTCTAGAATCTAAATCTTCAACAGTTAATTCCTCAACAATA
This sequence comes from uncultured Flavobacteriales bacterium, assembly GCA_964580965.1. Taxonomy (GTDB): domain Bacteria; phylum Bacteroidota; class Bacteroidia; order Flavobacteriales_D; family Crocinitomicaceae; genus CAIUKX01. The sequence continues at coordinate 49,404 of CAZOLZ010000011.1, forward strand.
AATTCTCCATTCTTAAAAAAATCTTTCCCATTATATTCTAACTTACAGCTCCAGGTATATTTACCTGGTCTCAAATTACCTAAATTTAAAGAATAAAAATCATCATTCTTATCAAATTCTAAATTGTTTGTAACTCCATCATACTTACAAGAAAAATTGAGTTTAGGTTTATTAATTAATTTATTTGAAGCATTATAAAATGTAGCCTTAACAACTAATTCATCTTGAGATGTTACCTGCTCAGGAATGATAATTTTTAGAGGTGAGTCATCATTTTGAACGATTAAATAATTGGTTATCTTTGAAAATAATTCATTAAAACTTTCGTGTGATTCATTCAAAACATAATCTGTCATCTTCCATTTCCAAAGACCTTCTCCATATATAAAACAAACCTTATGATTACCATTATTAACAAAAGATATTATTGGTTCTTCTTTAACTACACCTCCAATATTTTGCTTTAATAGAATCGTATTTTTGCCTCCTGATTTAATTTGACCAAAACGAATAGTTAAAGGTGGTAAATTAGGAATTAATGTTTTTAATTCATGCGATAATTCAAACAGTTCAAAATTAGAATTAAGAGTAGATTGAGCTTCTTCTGTTTGATATCTTAAATTAAAATTAAATCCTAAGTTCAATTTATTTAAAACATCAGCTCCTGATTGCAAACCTGCCATCCATAAAATAGGTTGGTTTGTTTGTTTTATTTTTTTTAGAAACACATTATTATAAAGCAGTCCTGGTTCATGACAAATCACCAAACTCACAACATCATTTCTATTTAACCAATCTGAAGAGTTAATAACTTCCACATCATTTTGTTGTTCATTTTCTAAAACAGACCTCAAAGCTGATATATCTGGATGAGGAGCATCTGAAACAAACAAAATCTTATTCTTTTTTTCAACAACTTCTATCTGGAAAAGCCTACTATTATTTTTATAAGTATATTCTTGTTGAGCATTCTCAATTACAACTCTAAATTGATTTAAACCAACTTTTTTTGCATCTAATAAAAACACATTTTTTTGAAAAGATTCTTCAAGGTTTCCTATTTTGATTTTTTTTT
>CAZOLZ010000012.1:0-1751 GCA_964580965.1 uncultured Flavobacteriales bacterium
TTACTTCTTTTGATGGAATATTGTTTTACATCTTTTGGGAGATTACTTTAATACCAGTTTTCTTAATTGCCTTATGGTTTGGAAGTGAAGAACGTAAAGCAGCATTGATTAAATTTTTCATTTACACTTTCGTAGGTTCTTTAGCAATGTTGGTATCTATCATTTCGATTAAAGCTTACGCTAAAAGTTTTGCATATGAAGATTTAATAGCTGTTGAATTATCTACAAAAGCTGCTTTTTGGATATTTGGAGGTTTCTTTTTAGCATTTGCAATTAAAATTCCTTTATTCCCTTTTCATTCTTGGCAACCATCAACATATACTGTAGCGCCAATGGCAGGTACAATGTTGTTATCTGCATTGATGTTGAAAATGGCTCTTTACGGAATGGTTCGTTGGTTAGTTCCATTAGCACCTGAAGCTTTAGGTGAAATGACTAATTGGGTTGTAGTTATGGGGATGATAGGTGTGGTTTACGCTGCGTTAATAGCTATTAAGCAAAATGATATCAAAAGATTATTTGCTTTTGCATCTATTTCTCACGTTGGTTTAATTGCAGCAGGTGCGATTTTATTATCAAGTGATAATTGGTCAGCTGTATTTATTCAAATGTTAAATCACAGTTTAGTAGCTGTTGGATTATTTTTATCTGCTGACATTTTAGAACAACGATTAGGTACAAGAAATTTAAGTGAATTAGGAGGTGTTGCAAAATTAGCTCCAAGATTTGCATTTATGTTTGGAGCATTAGTTTTAGCTGCAATTTCAGTACCGTTATCAGCAGGTTTCATTGGAGAGTTTATGTTATTAAAAGGATTGTTTAATTATGATGTTTGGATTGGTGTAATAACTGGTACAACATTGATTTTTGGTGCAGTATATACCTTAAGAGGATATCAACTAAGTATGTATGGTGATCCAAAATTTGAAAAGTTTACTGATTTAAAATGGAATGAGTGGTTAACTTACTTCATCATTTTAGCTCTTATTCTTATCATCGGTATTTATCCTCAAATGGTAATTGATTTTATTTCACCTAGTGTGAATCAACTATTAAATTCAGTTAAATAATTAAAATTCTTAAAATAAAAGTATGGACGCTTTAATAGTCATTTTTATAACAGGTTTAGCTTCGTTGTTTATTTCATTTACTAAAAAACCAATTTTAGTATTAGCTACAGCGTTGATTGGATTGTTAACATCTGCAATTTTATTATGTAGACAATGGGACGTACCAGTAACATTATTTAATTATAAAGGATTATTATTTGATCAAACGGCAATTGGATACTCAATCGTTGCAATTTTATTTGCAACATTAGCTATTTTGACTGGATATAAAACATTTAAAGAACAAGAAGAGCATCTAGGTGATTTTACTGCATTATTACTTTTCTCATTATCAGGTGCATTATGTATGTTTGCGTTTACAGATCTGTTTATGTTCTTTTTAGGATTGGAAATATTGTCTATTCCTATTTATGTTATGGCAGGTACTAACAAAAAAAATATTTTATCTAGTGAAGCATCAATTAAGTATTTTTTAACAGGTGCTTTTGCTACAGGTGTTTTATTATTTGGTATTGCATGGTTGTATGCAGGATTAGGTTCATTTGATATTACTGTTATTGGAATGAAATTGAACGCTATGACAGAATATAGTTCTTTAATAAAAATTGGAATTTTATTAATTCTTGCTGCATTCTTATTTAAAGTAGGTGCTGCTCCTTTCCATTTTTGGAGTCCTGATGT
>CAZOLZ010000012.1:1851-43793 GCA_964580965.1 uncultured Flavobacteriales bacterium
GAAGCATTTAAAGGTTTAGCAAAAAGAAATCCATTAATTGGTTTTATAACAGTATTAGCGTTATTATCATTAGCTGGAGTTCCACCATTAGTTGGTTTTTTTGGTAAATATTTAATATTTGCTGGTGCAATTTCAAAATTCCCTGTTCTAGTAATCATCGCAATTATTAATTCTGGTATAGGAATATACTACTATTTAAAAACTGTAATGTTAGTTGTATCTTCAGATAAGCATGAAGATGAATTAAAATTAAACGTTACTAAATTGCAATATTTTGTTCTTATTGTTTGTATGATCGGTTTATTATTGGGAGGAATGTTTATTTCTAAGTTATAGATTAATAATATTTATTAAAAAAATGCCGACCTTAAAAGGTTGGCATTTTTTTATTTTATGAACTTAGATTTCTATTAAACAAGTATTGAGTAAAGCAACTATCAAAGTATAGAGTTAGAATTAAAACTTTAAAACAAAATAGACTTAAAATTTATAAATATAAACTGAGTAGGGTTAATTTCTAACTAAATCTCATATATTATACTTTGCTCAAGTGAAAATACATAATTTTACTTCTTTTAATAAAAAATAAGATTTTCGAAATAACACTTAGTCTTATTTTTTATTTTATTAAGTAAATCAATCTAAAATCTTTTTATTCATATATAAAAGCAAAATCAACTCTACGATTTCGTTGTTTTCCTTCTGGTGTTGAATTGGTGTCTATAGGATTACTTTCTCCTTTAAAGTTAATGATTAATCGATCTACGGTAATCCCTTGATTTTCAAAAAAATGTATAATTGCTTCAGCTCTTCTTTTGGAGAGGTCAATATTGTATTCGTCAGATCCATCAGAATCAGTATTTCCTGTAACCTGAACCCTTAAATCTGGATGGCCATTCACAACTTTAATCATTCGCATTAAAAATGCTTCGTATTCAGGTTTAAGTTCATCTTTATCATATTCAAAGTAGATGGGTTCAAAAACAAATTCGCTTCTCTCCTTAATTCTAATTTCAGGAGCATTTAATCCTACATTTAAATCTTTTTGAAATGTTTTAATCCATCCTTGTGGCAATACTAAAATTTCCGATTCTGAAAAAGTTGCATTTGAACGATACATAATAATTTTACCACCATAATTTCTGCATTTAGTACTTATAAACGTACCTTCCAAATACCCTGTACTGTCATTATATTTCAAGTTTGCGTTGAATAAACACCAGGTTGTTCGACTACTTGATTTTTTTTTAGTGATTAATTTTTGTGATAATTTTAATTCATTATTCTTACTGCTATACGAAGTTTTTTTGATGCAATAGTATGGAGAATTAACAACTTCTTCTCTTGTTTTTCCTTCAGAGGTTTTACCATTACTTTCAATATTTAAATAGAACGTATTGGCTTGATCCATTGATTGACCATACATCATGATTACACCTTGCCAAACTCCTTTGAAGTCTACTTGGGCATTTAGGTTCAGAGAAATAAAAATTAAAATGAAAAAATAGAATTTTTTAGTCATATTTCTTTATTCGAAAAAAAGCAAAAAATGTTCCGAAATTTTCATTAAAATCTTTATTTTAGGTGTATCAAACAAATTATTGATTTATGAAAAAGATAAAATTTTTAGTTGCATTGGTTTTTGCAGGTTTACTTTTGAGTTTGAATAGCGTTGATGTTAAACCAATTTATCAATTCAAAGTGAAAGATATTCAAGGTGATATGTTTGACTTTGAAAGTTTGAAAGGTAAGAAGATTATGATTGTAAATACTGCATCTAAATGTGGATTAACACCTCAATACGAACAACTTGAAGCATTGTATCAAAAATATAAAGATGATAATTTTACAATTGTAGGCTTTCCTGCGAATGATTTTTTAAGTCAAGAACCGGGAACAAATGAAGAGATTGCTTCATTCTGTAAATTAAATTATGGAGTTACCTTTCCAATGATGAGCAAGGTCATTGTAAAAGGAAAAGAAAAATGTGAAATTTACCAATACCTTACAAGTAAAGAATTAAATGGGTTAGAAGATAATGAGGTTAAATGGAACTTTCAAAAATACTTAATTAATGAACAAGGTTTTTTAGTTAAGGTGATTAGTCCAAAAGTTAAACCAAATGATACTGAAATTATAGATTGGATTGAAAATAAGTAAGATATAAGTATCTATGAGTGCTTTTGATTAATTATTTGATTATTAGTTAAATAAAGGATTGAAAGTTCGAAATTTGATGAGTTTATAAATTAAATTTATCAGTTCATCTTAAAACATTGTTTAAAAATTAATTAATATTCTAATGAAAGCTGTATTTTTTTATATGGTTTTCTTTATTTACTTGAATATAAATGCTCAAGACAAAATTTTGTCATGGGATGTTTTTCATCCAATAAAGAAAGAATGGATTAAAATTGATGGATACAAAAGTATTCAAGCAGTTTTAATTGATCTTGGTGAGTTGCCAAATCCTTTTTATGGTGAAAATGAAAAGTTATTTAATTGGATTGAGGATTATCAATGGGAATATCGTTCAGAATTTAATTATCATCTATCATCAGTTAATTCTTCAACACGATTAAATTTTGAATTGGTTGATACATATTCAAGTATTTATTTAAATGATAGTTTAATCTTAGAAACAGATAATTTTTTTAGACCTTACTCTGTAGATATAACTAAATATTTGAAAGAAGGAAAGAATAAACTTAAAGCCATTTTTACACCTCCAGTTCTTTATCATAAGGAACGTTACCAAACAGAAAAGTTTCATTACCCGGCTCCAAATGATTTAGCTGAAATTTCAATTGCTCCATTGACACGTAAACCTCAATATCAATTTGGTTGGGATTGGGCTCCGAGGATTAATACATTAGGTTTTTTAAAACCTGTAAGTTTGATTGAGGATTATAAAAATTCAATAGTTAATAAACAAGTTCAAACCATAAAAATTGATCAAGATACAGCATTGTTAGCTTTTAAATTTCAGTTTTCAGATAAAATAGATACAAATTCATTTCAATTGAATTGTGTTGATTTTAAGATAGATAATGGTTTAAAGTTTGAGAATGATAAAACTGTTTCATTTAAAATGAAAATTCCTGATCCTAAGTTATGGTGGCCCAAAGGATATGGATCTCAAAATTTATATGATATTCGATTTATTATTGATGATAATTTTAGTTTGAATCAAAAAAATATATCTGTTAGATTTGGAATAAGAATCGTAGATCTTGTTACAAACCAAGATAAATGGGGCACGAGTTATTATTTTAAAATTAACGATAAACCTATTTTTTGTAAAGGTGGTGATTATATCCCACAAGATATTTTACCTAGTCGTGTTTCAAATCAAGCCATTGAAAAAATGATTCAAGCAATGGTTGATGCTGATTTTAACACAGTTAGAGTTTGGGGTGGAGGTTATTATCCAGATGATTATTTTTATGAAAGATGTGATGAATTAGGTTTAATGGTTTGGCAAGATTTAATGTTTGCTTGTTCAATGTATCCTGGAGACTCTTCGTTTTTAAAAAGTGTATCAGAAGAGTTTGATTATCAACTTCCAAGAATTTTAAATCATCCTTCTGTGATCTTAATTAACGGGAATAACGAAGTTGATGTAGCATGGAAAAATTGGGGATTTCAATTAAAATATGGGATTTATGGTAAAGATGCATCTACTATCGAAAAATCGTATGATACATTGTTTAAAGTTTTGGCACCTTCAAAGGTTGACTTTTATGGATTAGGAAAAGTACGTTATATACACACTTCTCCATTAAGTAATTGGGGTAAAGATGAATATTTTAATCATGGAACGATGCATTATTGGGGGGTATGGCATGGTAAGGATCCAATTGAAGATTTTGGAATTAAATCTGGTCGTTTTAATGCTGAATATGGCTTTCAGTCTTTTCCTGAATTAGCAACGATTTTAAAGTTTTCTGATTCAAGTATGATGGATTTGAATAGTTCTGTTATGAAACATCATCAGAAAAGTTATGTTGGAAATGGAATGATAAAAAAGCATTCAGATTTGCTTTATGGTAAAACGGATGATTTTAAACAATTCATTTATTTTTCACAATTAACTCAAAGTAAGGCTGTTGAAATAGCAATAGCTGGTCACCGAACGAGCATGCCTAAGTGTATGGGGACATTGTATTGGCAAGTTAATGATTGTTGGCCGGGCCCGACATGGTCAAGTATCGATTATTATGGGAATTGGAAAGCGTTACATTACAAAGTTCGTCAATCTTATCAAGATGTTGTGGTGCTTGAAAAAACGGAGAAGATAGGAGAGGAGGGGTATGTTTTAGTATACAATTTACCTGACTCTGCAGATGTATCTTGTCATTTTGAAGTTAAGAATTTAGTTGGAGATATACTTTTAATTTCTGATTCTGTTTACAATTTAAAACCATTTGAAACAAAGGAAATTATAAAGAAATCATATTTTTTAGATAGTATCATAGATAGTGGTCTAAACTTTACATTTGAAATTAAAGTAAATGGCAAAATTTATAAGTCTAATTTCTCATCTTTAGAATTAAATCGAATTAAACCTGAGAAAGAATCATTTAAGTATGCTATTGAAGATAATAAGCTTACTAAAGAGGTGATATTGACTATTGAAAACAGTTTATTTCTAAAAGACTTTTGGATAACTTATCCAGAAATTCAAATTTTTACAGAAGAGAACTTTATTGATTTACTTCCAGGTAAACATCAATTTAAAATAAAAACCTTAGATAACCAATCGTTAAATATAGAAGGTTTTGAATTTTATTGGAGGTAATAACCTTAGCTAATTTATCCTTTTTTGAATAAAGCAACTGATTCAACATGTCCTGTATGAGGAAATTGATCTACCAAAGAAATTTTGTCTAATTGATATCCTTCTTTAATTAAAGTTTCTGTATCTCTTGCTTGAGTTGAAGGGTTACACGAAATGTAAACAATATGTTTTGCCCCTAAATTGATTACTTTAAGTAGTGTTTTTGGAGCTATTCCTGCTCGAGGAGGATCTAAAATTATTGTTTTTATTTTACCTTGATAATCAGGGTATTCTCTCAAGAATTTACCAACATCAGCAGCGTGAAATTCGATATTTTGAATCCCATTTCTCTCTGCATTAAGTTTAGCATCTTCAATAGCTTCCTCGACAATATCCACGCCTACAATTTTGACATTGCTTTTTCGAGTTGTTAAGATTTGTCCAATTGTACCAGTTCCACAGAATAAATCCATAACAATTTCATTGTCTGCTATATCATTTTCAAAAACATAATCTAATGCTTTTGTGTAAAGTAGTTCAGCACACTTTGGATTTGTTTGAAAGAAACTTTCCATGCTAATTTCAAAAGATAAGCCTAATAATTTCTCAATGACTTTATTTTCACCATAAACTAAATTTACAGATCCATTTTCAATCTTAGCTCGATCTGCAACATTGTCGTTAATTGTATGTTGAAATCCAGCTAAACGATTCCCTAATTTTTTGATTAAAAAGTCACCCGCTTTTTGTGCATCAAAATTTTCTAACCCTTCAGAACTTGTTACAAGATTGATTAATAATTGATCTTGGTGAAATGATTTTCGTACTACAATATGTCTGAAAAAACCTCTTTTTTTGGGTGGATGCCAAGCTTGTAATTCAAATGATTTTAAAAAATCTCTAAAATCTTTTAAAATTATTTCCCATTGTTCATCAAAAAGGCCACTGGGTTTATTTAAGCTTTCTACTTTCCACCAAGTGCCTCTTCTTTTAAATCCTAAAGCAAAAGCATCGTCTATTTCTTCTCCAGATGATGGAACATGCTCAATAGAGGAGAAGCTGTATTCCATTTTGTTACGATAGAAAAAATGTTCTGGTGATGAGATAAATGAATCAAACTTTTTATCAATATCTTTAACGTTTCCAATACGTTTAAATAATTCTAAAGTAGTTTCTTTTTTTGCTTTTTCTTGAAGTTCTATTGGTAGATAAATATAAGGCCCACCTGATATTTCTTGAAAAGAATTCGTTTGTTCTAATTCAGAACGTTCAATGATATCAATTAATTTAGCCTCAGCGTATTTCTTCTTCTTTTTTTCGATTCTTGCTCTTACTTTTTGACCAGGAAAAGAATTATCTACGAAGACAATAAAAAATCCATCTTCAGTGGGTATTTTTGCTATACCACGACCACCAAATGCATAATCAGTTATCGTTAATTCTACAACTTCAGCTCTATGAAACACGCTTTTATAATTTTATTTCTTTGTTAATGATATCTTGAATTGTTTTGTTTTCTAAAATACGCAAAGTTTCATCTCTAACTTCTTCCATGACTGATTTTAAACCACACAAAGTTTCATCTGTACATTCGTCGCAAGGTTCATAATAGTTTTTACTTGCACATGGTAGTAATGCAATAGGTCCATTGAACATACGTATAATAGTTGAGAGTTTAATATCTGAAGCTTTTAAACGTAAAAAATAGCCTCCACCTTTACCCATTTTAGAATTAAGAATTGAACTTTTCTTAAGATCAAGTAGAATTGATTCAAGAAATTTTTTTGGTATGTTCGCGTTTTCTGAAATCTCTGATATCAAGGTTGGTTGAGAACAATCTTTTTTACTCAAATAGGTAAGAGCGTGAAGTGCATATTTTGTTTTTTTTGAAAGCATATTAAATTAAGCCTCTTATAATCCCTTTGTCAGAAGTTTCTATAAAATTCAGAATTTCTTTTCTAATATCTGATTCAGCAATAGATTCTAAAACACTTGCTTTACCTTTAGTAATATTATTGTTCTGAACATAAAGAATTCTGTATATATCTTCAATCTGTCTAACTTGTTCGTCTGAATAGCCTCTTCTTCTAATACCGATAGAGTTTACACCTGCAAATGTTAAAGGTTCTCTTGCTGCTTTAATATATGGAGGAACATCTTTTCGAATAAGTGAAGCTCCAGCTATAAAAGAGTGAGCTCCAATTCTAACAAATTGTTGAGCTACTGCTGCTCCTTCTAAAATAGCATAATCATCAACAACTACATGACCTGATAGTCCAACATAACTAGCTAAAATTACATTGTTACCGATTTGACAATCGTGGGCAACATGTACATATGTCATTAAAAGACAATTGCTTCCAATTTTGGTAGCATATTTATCCTTGGTTCCTCTGTGTATTGTTACACATTCTCTAATTGTTGTATTATTTCCAATCTCAACAGTAGTGTATTCACCTTCAAACTTTAAATCTTGAGGGATAACACCAATTACTGCACCGGGAAAAATTTCACAATTTTCACCAATTCTTGTACCAGGATAAATAGTAACATTAGGATGAATATAAGTATTATCACCTATCACTACATCTTCAAAAATAGTTGTAAATGGTGAAATAGTTACATTGCTTCCGATTTTAGCATTTGAATCAATACTTGCTAATTGACTTATCATATCTTAAGCTTTATCTTTCACTACTTGAGCAAGCATTTCTGCTTCCATCACTACCTGACCGTTTACATAAGCTTTTCCTCCCATTTCAACTAGACCTCTACGTATTGGAGATAATAGTTTCAATTCAAATACAACCGTATCACCTGGAAGAACTTTAGTTTTGAATTTAACTTTATCAATTTTCATGAAATAAGTAGAGTACAAGTGAGGATCTTCAACTTTACTTAATGCGAAAATACCACCAGCTTGAGCCATTGCTTCAATCTGTAGAACTCCAGGAAATACTGGGTTACCAGGGAAATGACCTGTAAAAATAGGCTCATTCATTGTTACATTTTTAACCCCAATAATTGACTCTTCAGTGATTTCCATGATTTTGTCAACCAATAAGAAAGGATACCTATGCGGTAACATTCTTTCAATATCATTAATGTTGTATAATGGTTCTTTTGTTAAGTCAAAGTGACGACCTTGTTTTTGTTTTGCTTTGAAGTGAGCTTTGATTTCTTTAGCAAATTTAACATTGCTAGCATGTCCAGGTCTCGCTCCTAAAACATGAGCTTTGATTGGTTTACCAATTAATGCTAAATCACCAATGATATCTAATAATTTATGGCGTGCAGGTTCATTTTCAAACTGTAATTTTGTACTATTCAATACACCAATGCCATCATAATTAACTTTTAAACTATTCTTACCTAGTGATTTAGCTAAATCTTCAAGTTCTTCTTGAGTTACATCAGGTCTTTCTACTAAAACTATAGCGTTATCAAGATCACCACCTTTGATTAAATTGTTTTTTGCTAAGAATTCTAACTCTTTTAAAAATACAAAAGTCCTACATTTGGCTATTTCTTCTTTAAAGTCTTGAATTTTATAAATTCCTGCATGTTGAGTACCTAGAGCTGGTGAATTATAATCAACCATAACGGTTAACCTATATTCAGGATCTGGAACTGCTAAAAATTCGCTTCCTTTTTCAAGGTCTTCAAATTTAATTATTTCATCAAGTTCTAAATAAACTCTATCAGCAGTTTGTTCTTCATATCCAACTTCATCAATAGCATTGACGAAAGGAAGTGACGATCCATCCATAATTGGAATTTCAGGTCCATCGATTTTTATTAATGCATTATCAACAGACATTCCATATAATGCAGCTAGGACATGTTCTGTAGTGTAAACCCTTACACCTTTTGATTCTAGAGTAGTACCTCTGTCAGTTGCTACAACTAAATCAACATCAGCATTAATTATTGGTTGATTTTCTATGTCAGTTCTTTGAAACTTGTATCCGTGATTTTCAGTAGCTGGACATATTTCAATATTTACAATTTCCCCTGTATGTAGTCCTACACCACATAATTTAATTGGAGATTTAAGTGTTCTTTGCTTTTCAGCCATTATGAATTTACTTTTGTTAGTTCTTTTATTTTATTTTCAACTTCTTGTAATCGTTTTAAGATTTGAGGCAATTTTCTGAATCCGAAATAAGATTTTTTGAAATCTTCTAACGGAATTCCTGGAGAACCCATTAAAGAATCTGCTTTTTTTACCGTGTTTGGAATACCAGATTGAGCAACTATTTTTGTTTCATCTGCAATATGAATATGGCCACTAATTCCTGCTTGACCACCAATCATTACTCTTTCTCCAATTTTTGTAGAACCTGCAACACCTACTTGAGATGCCATTACAGTGTTTTTTCCTACTTCAACGTTATGTGCAATTTGAATTAAATTGTCAAGTTTAACTCCTTTTCTAATGATTGTTGAGCCCATAGTTGCTCTGTCAATTGTACAATTAGAACCAATTTCTACATTATCTTCTAATATAACATTTCCTATTTGAGGTATTTTAGTATACTCTCCGTTTTCGTTTGGAGCAAAACCAAAACCATCAGAACCTATTATTGAGCCTGAATGAACTGTACAATTATTACCAATTATACAATCTACATAAACTGAAACACCTGGATGTATAGTGACGTTGTCTCCAATTTTCACATTTTCTCCAATATAAACATTTGGATAGATAACAACATTGTTTCCAATTTCCACATTTTCTCCTATGTAACTAAAAGCTCCAAGATGAATATTTTCTCCTATTTTAGCATTTTCAGCAATTGATGAGGGTGATTCAATTTTAGGTTGTTTTCTCCTCATCTGGTCGTAAAACTCTAAAAGTTTTGCAAAACAAGAATACGCATCTTCAACTTTAACTAGTGTTAATTTTTGAGGTAAAGGTTTTGAGGGTACGAAGGTTTTGTTAACAATACAGATTGAAGCTTCTGTTTTGTAGATATATTCTTCGTATTTTGGATTTGATAAGAATGCTAAGGTTCCAACCTTTCCTTCTTCAATCTTAGCTAATGAATTAACTGTTATAGATGCATTACCTTCAACTTCACCATTTAAGATACCTGCAATTTGTTCTGCTGAAAACTCCATTTTTCAAAAATATAAAAAACTAACGCTAATAGGTTTCAATTGTTGTTTGAATTATTAACAATTTATGTTAAGAAAGTTACTCACAATCTAATTTGACCTCTGAGTTTAGTTCCGTTATGTTTAATTTGTTTTTGTACCAAATCGTACTAAGGTTTACTTTTTTATTGTTATCCAAAGTGATTTCCAAGATGTGCTCAGGTTTGGGATTGGAATTTAAATGAGATTTTGAGAAGTTGATACGACCATTTTTTTTCAAAATTTTTAAAATATCCTTCGGGTTTAATAACCCTAATTTTTCTTGTTGACAATTTATAAAACTTGAGGAATCTACAAAAATTAAATTTTCATCGTTTGGGAAAAATAGTAGTTTTCCAAATTTTTTTGTTGAGTTAGAAATTGGTTTTTCAATCCTTAATTCTGATATAAAACTTTCTTCTGGTAGTGTAAAGTAAAACTTATTGTACTTTGTGTTATTTATCTCTTTTTCAATAAGATATATTTTTGGATTTTGGTGTTTTGAACTTTCTTTAAATGATATATCTCCATCGTTCAAGATTTCTTTTAAATCCTCTGTTGTTATATTTTCTTTTTCTAAACTTAATAGATCTGTTTCTGGAATTACAATCACACGGTCAAGAAGTGTATTTTTAACTCTGTTTGATGGAAGCCAACTACAGCCTCTATTTTTGAAAAATACAAATACAAATATAAGTCCTATACCAAAGCCAAAGGCATAATATTTTAGTCTTCTAAAAAAGTTCTTCATCAAAATAAAATTTTAGTTAACAAAATTAAATAAATAAGTGAGCTCTATCAGAAAAGCGGTAATAAAAAAAAGGTGCTCATTTTGAACACCTTTTTTTACTAAAAAAGTTTCTTAGTTTTCAACAACAACAGTTTTTTCAAAATCTATTGTTCTTCCTGGATAAACTCTTAATGCTTCTTTTAAACAAATAACTGCGTTTTTTAATGCGTCTTGATTTAAAACGTAAGCAATACGAGCTTCTTGTTCACCAGCTCCTTTTGTTGAGTAAAAACCATTAGCAGGAGCCATCATAACTGTTTGACCTTCGAATTCAAAGTCTTCTAATAGCCATTGACAGAATTTTTCAGCGCTATCAACTGGGAATTTGGCAACACAGTAAAATGCACCTTTAGGTTTTGGGCAATACACACCAGGGATTGCATTTAAACCATCTACCATAATATTTCTTCTTTCAACATATTCTGTCGAAACATCATCAAAGTATGATTGTGGTGTACTTAATGCTGCTTCTGCTGCTATTTGGTCTATTGTTGGTGGGGATAACCTCGCTTGACCAAATTTTAAAGCTGCAGCCATAACTTCTTTGTTTTTTGTAATCAAAGCTCCAATTCTTGCTCCACACATTGAATAGCGTTTAGAGACTGAATCAATCATAATAACGTTATCTTCGATTCCTTTTAAGTTCATTACAGAAAATGGTATAGCCCCATCATAACAAAATTCTCTGTATACTTCATCTGCAAATAAGAATAAATCATATTTTTTAACGATGTCACGTAATTTTTCTAATTCTGCTTTTGAATATAAATAACCAGTAGGGTTTCCAGGGTTGCATATTACAATTCCTTTAGTTTTAGAAGTTATCTTCTTTTCAATTTCTTCAATAGGAGGTAGTGCAAAACCTGTTTCAATTGTAGCTGTTACAGGAACTACTTTTACACCAGCTTCAACTGCAAAGCCATTGTAGTTTGCATAAAAAGGTTCTGGAATTATGATTTCATCACCTGTATTACAAGTTGTCATAAAGCCAAAAATCAAAGCTTCAGAACCACCTGTTGTAATTAAGATATCCTCAGACTTAACATTAATTCCTGTTTTGACATAATAATTAGATAGATTGTTTCGATATGATTCTAATCCAGCTGAGTGACTGTATTCAATAACGTCATCGTCAAAATTTTTAATAGCATTTAATGCTACTTCAGGAGTTTCAATATCGGGTTGACCAATATTTAAATGGTATACATTTTTACCCTGTTTTTTTGCTGATTCTGCATATGGAACCAATTTTCTAATTGGTGATGCAGGCATCTCAACCGCTTTTTGTGATATTTTTGGCATATTCAATTATTTTTATGCAAAATTAATTAGAAAGTTTGAATAATTAAAAATGAATTTAAAATCAAAGTCTATAATGTTTCAGTTTTATTGTTTTTTGTTAACTTTTATAGTAATTTTTAGTTCTTGCTCTGAAAATAAAAAACATATAAAAGCAATTCAAGAAATTAAAAATGAATCCAAAATTGATTCGAATCAACATTGTTTAAATCCAATAGATACAATTTTTTATGATTCAATTCATGATATTGTCGCTATTAACACTTTAAGAACCGATATTTATATTGAGCTTAAGTACGCTACGATTGATAATTTCATGAAACGTATATTGTATCCAAATGCAAAGCATTTATTTCTTGAAAAAAGTGTTGCGTTTCGCTTGTTTAAATGTCAAGATTACCTGACGAGATTAGATTCTAATTTACATTTGTTGGTATATGATGGTTTGAGACCTTTGAGA
The DNA here is from genome assembly GCA_964580965.1 of uncultured Flavobacteriales bacterium. Classification (GTDB taxonomy): domain Bacteria; phylum Bacteroidota; class Bacteroidia; order Flavobacteriales_D; family Crocinitomicaceae; genus CAIUKX01. Next base: position 14,320 of record CAZOLZ010000012.1, read on the forward strand.
ATACAACAAAAGATGTGGGATGCTCTAGATACAATACCAATAAATGAACGAGTAAAATTTGTTTCAAACCCTAAAAAAAGAAGTTTGCATAATTATGGTGCAGCCATTGACTTAACAATTTGTACGAATGACAGTGTGGTTTTAGATATGGGAGCAGGCTATGATGATTTAAATTTGATAGCTTATCCAAAGTTTGAGAAGCAATTTGTGGATTCTGGAGTATTATCTTTAAAACAAATTAATAATAGAAGGTTGTTAAGGGAAGTTATGGCAAGTCAAGGATTTAAAAATATTTCTACGGAATGGTGGCATTTTAATGCTTTTACAAGAGATGAAGCTAAAAAGAAGTTAAGATTAATTAACTAAATTGATGAATCATTATTTTTAATAAAAATTGATGATTAGTTTTGTGAAAAGAACAAAAATTCAGAATAATGAATATTAGACCTAGAAGAAATCGTAAAAATAATGCGATTAGAAATATGATTGAAGAGACTAAAATTGGGGTAGAACATATGGTTTATCCTATTTTTTTAGTTGATGGTAAGGGAATTAAGAATGAGGTATCTTCTTTACCAAACAATTACAGGTGGTCAATTGACTTATTGCAGAAAGAAATAGAAGAGTGTTTGAATCTAGGAATAACTACTTATGATTTATTTCCAGCTGTGGAGGAATCATTGAAAGATACTGTTGCTTCATACAGTTATGCAGATGATAATTTTTATTTAAATGCAATTAGAACTTTAAAAGAGTCATTTCCTGAAATGGTTATTATGAGTGATGTTGCAATGGATCCATATTCCTCTGACGGTCATGATGGACTGGTAAAAGATGGGGCAATTTTAAATGACGAAACTTTACCAATTTTAGGTAAAATGTCTTTAGCTCAAGCTCAAGCAGGAGTGGATATAATCGGTCCTTCTGATATGATGGATGGTAGAGTAGGGTTCATTCGTTCTATCTTGGATGATAATGGTTTTGAAAACACAAGTATCATGTCCTACACAGCCAAATATGCTAGTGCATTTTACGGACCTTTCAGAGATGCTTTAAATTCTGCTCCAAAAAGTGGTGATAAGAAAACGTATCAAATGAATCCGGCTAATAAACGTGAAGCGATGATTGAAGCGATGTTGGATGCTGATGAAGGAGCTGATTTCTTAATGGTTAAGCCTGCTTTATGTTATTTAGACATTATTCATTTATTGAAAGAAAACTTTGATATTCCAATTACTGCATATAATGTAAGCGGGGAGTGTTCTATGGTTTATGCGGCAGCTAAAAACGGATGGTTAGATTACGAAAGAGCAGTATATGAAATGTTATTAAGTATCAGAAGGGCAGGAGCAGATGGGATTTTAACATATTTTGCTAAGGATTTTGCTAAAATGGTTAAGTAGTTGTATTGGTTAAAAATGTTCTTTGTAACAGAGTAAAGAATTAAACCCTAAACCTTATATTTTGTATTTATATAATTAGCATTCTTAAGGCTTTTTTACTCTTCCCAAACTTTTAATTCAACATTTTCGTTACTCATTTCTAAATAGGTGAAATATTTTAACCAATCACCTGTATTGATGTATGTAGCATTGTCGTTTAGCTTGATGTTTAAAGGTAAATGTCTATGACCGAATACAAAATAATCAATGTGTTGTTTTTTAAGAATTTCTTTACAATAGAGTACGAGCCATTCTTTATCTTCACCTAAAAATGTAGCATCATTATTTCCTGTTTTCGCTCGACTTTTCTTTGAAGAAGTGTCAGCAAACCAAATTCCAAAGTTAGGGTGTAAACGCTCAAAAGCCCAGATACATAATTTATTTGAAAAGATTTTTTTAAGTATCTTATATTTAAAATCACCGGGACCTAGCCCGTCACCATGACCAATGTAAATTTTTTTTTGAAAAAACTCTTTTACAATTGGTTTACGATGTAGTTTAACCCCAAGTTCTTTAGGTATATAGTCAAATATCCACATGTCGTGATTACCTGTGAAAATATGAATAGTAATACCACTATCAGTTAATTCAGCAATTTTACCTTGAAGTCTAACAAAGCCTTTAGGGATAGCATGTTTATATTCAAACCAGAAATCAAATATGTCACCAACAAGATAAATCTCTTTCGCATCTATTTTGATATGATCTAGCCATCGTACAATCTTCTTTTCACGAATCAAACTTTTTTCATAGTTTGGAGCACCAAGGTGAAAATCAGAAGCAAAATAAATTTTCTTTTCAGAACTCATTTTAGTGACCGAAAAGTTGTTGTAAGATTTGTTGTAATTCTTCTCCTCTTACATTTGTTTTGATAATTTCACCTTCTTTATTAATCAATACGGTATAAGGAATACCTCTGACACCATATAATTGTCCCGCTGAAGCGCTCCAACCTTTTAAATCACTTACATGATTTTCCCATACTAAACCATCTTTTTTAATTGCTGCTTGCCATTTTGAAGCGTCTTTATCTAATGAGACACTCATTACTGTAAAACCATCTTTATTGTATTTGTGATACATTTTGACAACATTAGGATTTTCTCTTCTACATGGTCCACACCATGACGCCCAGAAATCAAGTAAAACAATATTTCCTCTTAAATCAGATAAACTCATTTCAGAACCATCAACTTTCTTTTCCGTAAAATCAGGTGCTATTTTTCCTGGAGCCACTGGATCATTAGCAAATTTTTCAGCTTTGATTTTTAAAAGTTGAGCTTTAATTTCTTTCAATGAATTAGATTCTGGGAAGCCTTTGATTGTTTGATTTAAAATAGATTCGTATGTGTCTGTTTCTGTCACAATATCTATTAAAGATAGTATTGGGAATAAAACTGCTGAATTGGAATTTCTTGAAGCAAAACCTTGAATTCTTGTTTGATAATTACTAAACTCTTTTTGCATTGATTGATTAATCTCTGCTTCCTTTTTAGGGTTTTGTTTGATTAAAGCTAATGCCGAATCTTGTTTGGTTTTCCAATCTGTGATTAAATCTACAGCTTCTTTCATTAAAGAAGATTCAGGAGAACCTGTAATGTTTGTGTATTCTGCAACATCTCTACCATCGCTGTATATTTTGATATCTGAGCTGTCTCTTAAGATTAAATTGATATTGCTATCATCTATTTTTAAAACATAATAATCAGGATTTGGAATTTGTCCTTCAAATTCAAAATTTCCTTTATTATCTTTTATTATTGGATGAATATCTTTAAAACTTGAACCATAAAACTGTGAAATCCATATAGTATCAGATTTTGTGTTAAAAATATTTCCTGAAATTTTCACATTTACTTGACCAAATAAAGTTCCTGAAAATGCGATTGCTAATGTTAAAAAAGTTCCTTTGAATAAATTCATAATTTGTGTTTAGTTTAATACTTTTTTCAATTTCTGTTCCAAACTTTGAGCTCTTAAACCCATACCTATAATTTTACCTTCTTTGTCAATTAAAACAGTATGAGGGATACTTTGGAATCCATATAAAGTTGTCAATGGAGTATCCCATCCTTTTAAGTCACTAACATGATTTGGCCAAATAAGTTCATCAGATTCGATTGCTTTTTGCCAAGCTTCATGGTTGTTGTCTAAAGAAACTGAATAAATTGTAAACCCTTTGTCTTTGTATTGTTTGTAAAGTCTAACTAAATTCGGATTTTCTTTTCTACATGGTCCACACCAAGAAGCCCAAAAGTCTATTAAAACATACTTACCTCTTAAAGATGAAAGTTTGATTTCTTTACCTTGTGGATTGTTTAAAATGATTTCTGGTGCTACTGCCTCTCCTGTATTAATTGCGATAAATTGTTTGTATTTACTATCGATTACGTTAAGTTGTTGCTCCATATTGATTGCTATTGGAGAATCTTTGAATCTAATAGAATAGGCTTTAGCCATTTCTTTTAGTGGTTTCATGTATTCATTGTTCCAATACTTAAACCCCATGTTGGGCATTAATGATGACGCCAACAAGAAATTTACGGGGTTATCAGGATCATCCATTATTGCTTTGTAACAATATGTTTCTAAAGGTTTTAAAAGTGCAAAATATTCAGTCATCAATTCATCTTCTGAGAGTTGATTTTGTTTTTTAGAAAGCGCTTCTTGATCGATGGCAAATTGGTTAAACATTGTAACATATTCTGTTAATGTTTTAGACCATTCTGTACCTTTAAATATAGGTTTCATTTGAAATTCATCATACGATGTTGTAAGATCTACATTATCTTGTGGAACCAAGGTTAACGTAATGATTTTTTCTTTTGATTCACCTAGACGTAATTGATAAATTCCCATATCAGGTATATTTCCCAACATGTCAAACTCACCGTCACTATTAGTTTCACAGTCAGCTACAGGTATGACACCTTGAGGTCCCATCGCTTCTAGATATACCTTTGTGTTAGCAGCACCTTCAATTTTTCCATTAATCAAGAAATTTTCAACAATTTCTGTATTTGGATCGTCCTTTAATTCTTTTTTATCATTTGAACAGCTAAATAGTAAAGTGACTGCTAATAATGTTATGAATATATATTTCATTTACGTTTTGTTAATTGTTTTCTAAAGCGTTTCTTAATAATTGATTAGCAGCTTTTGGATCTGCTTTTCCTTTTGAAATTTTCATCAATTGTCCCATCAAGAAACCTGTTAATTGTTTTTCTCCATTTCTATAACGTTCAACTTCTTTTGGGTTACTATCTATAACTTCTTGAATATATTGTTGAATTGCATTTTCATCCGATTCTTGAATCACATTCAATCTTTCAGCAATTGAAAAAGGTTTTTCATTTGGATGTTGAACCATTTCAGGGAAAATCTTTTGCGATCCAATAGTAGTTGAAATTTTTCCTGATTCAATCAATTGAATTAATGAAGCGATTTGAGTTGCTTGTATTGGGAATTCATGAATCTCAATACCGTTTTGATTCAGATAAGACTTGATATCACCCATCAACCAGTTAGCAGCAGCTTTATAATTTTTTGTATGAGCAATAATCGACTCAAAGTATAATGCTATCCCTTTGATATCAGTAATGTTATAAGCGTCATATTCTGACAAACCATATTCCTTTGTATATCTCAAGAATAATTCTCTTGGTAGAGGTGGCATTTCATTATTAACGAAATCAATTTGGTCTTGACTTACAAACAACGGTTGTAAATCAGGTTCTGGGAAATAACGATAATCATTCGCTGCTTCTTTTGTACGCATTGAAATCGTTGATCCTTTTAAGGCATCAAATGAACGTGTTTCTTGAGAAATTGTTTCTCCTTTTTCAATTGCTTCAATTTGCCTTGTGATTTCAAATTCAATTGCTCTTTGAACATTACGAATTGAGTTCATGTTTTTAACTTCAACCTTTGTTCCAAATTCAGTAGCACCTTTAAGTCTCACAGAAACATTAGCGTCACATCTTAATGAACCTTCCTCCATGTTTCCATCACAAATATCAAGGTAACGAACTAGTTTTCTAACTTCAGTTAAATAGTTGTATGCTTCTTGTGAACTTCTAATATCTGGTTCAGTTACAATTTCTAACAATGGAACTCCAGCTCGGTTTAAATCTACTAGTGTATCATAAATATCAACATCGTGTATACTTTTACCAGCATCTTCTTCCATATGAATTCGAGTCAAATTGATATCTTTTTCAGATCCATCATCTGACTTAATGATAATTTTTCCTCCTGTACATATAGGAGTTTTGTCTTGTGTTATTTGATAACCTTTTGGAAGATCGGGATAAAAATAATTTTTTCGAGCAAAATACTGATGATCTGCAATTTTACATCCAAAAGCTAGCCCTAATCGAATTGCATTTTCTATTGTTTTTTTGTTCATCATTGGTAATGTACCTGGATGACCTAAAGAAACAACACTTACATTCGTATTTGGTGTTGATCCAAATTCATTTACATCATTCGAATACGCTTTTGTATTTGTTAGCATTTGTGCATGGACTTCCAATCCAATAACAACTTCGTATTTATCTCTGATTTCAGCTATCATATTATAATCTAGAAATTAATTCATTCATTATTAATGTCATTTTAGGTTCTTGTTTTGAAGCAACATTAATTACATCTTGCAAACTTACCTTGTGAATTTTACCAGGAACCCCTAAATCAGTAATTATAGAGATGGCAAAACATGGAATATCCATATGTCTAGCTACTATGATTTCAGGAACAGTTGACATTCCCACAGCATCAGCTCCTATAGTTCGAACATAACCATATTCAGCTGGTGTTTCAAGCGTAGGACCTGTTAAACCTAAATAAGTTCCAACAGAAACTTTAATGTTGTTTTCTTCTGCAATTTTAACAGCTAAATTAATCATTTTAGTATCGTAAGGTTCACTCATATCAGGGAAACGAGGTCCTAATTCATCAAAATTTGGTCCGATTAATGGATGAGCAGGGAATAAATTGATATGATCATCTATGATCATAATTTCTCCAACTTCAAAATCAGGGTTAACTCCACCAGATGCATTTGAAACAAATAATTTTTCAATTCCTAATAATTTCATTACACGAACTGGAAAAGTAACCTGCTTCATATCGTATCCCTCGTAATAATGGAAACGTCCTTGCATCGCTACGACTTTTTTTCCTCCTAATTCTCCGAAAATTAATTTGCCAGAGTGACTCTCAACTGTAGATACTGGGAAGTGAGGAATGTCTTTATAAGGAATTTCATCTATGATTTTTATTTCTTTTACTAAACCACCTAAACCTGTACCCAAAATTATACCAATAGTTGGTTTTACATTCGTTTTTGATTGAATGTAGGCAACAGATTCTTTAAATTGTGTTAACATATTTATTAATTAATGCATTAAATTCTTTTTCACGGTCAATTTGCACCGACATCCCTTGGAAAAACCATGGGTATTTTTCTAATTGTTTTTTAGTCAAAATAGAGGCTAAACGCATCCAATCTTTTTCTGTTGTAACAATTATTTTATTATCAGCTGCAAAAGTATCAAATTTTTGATGAATTGAGTCTATATCTTTCATTGTAAAGTCGTAATGATCTGAAAATTTAAGACTTGTTAACTTATAGTGCTTTTTCATTTCTTTCTCTAATGGAGAAGGGTTTGCTATTCCTGTAACTAAGAGAATGTGCTCGATTTGATCGATTTTAACTTTACTTACGTTTATAAGGTCTTTATAAACTATAGTTGAAAAGAAAACTTGATTATTTTTAAATTTAAATGATTTTATAATTCTTCCCTTTTCCTCAGAAGTTAAATTTGAAGGTGATTTCGAAACAATAATCGTATCAGCTCTTTTGTGAGCAATCTTCCATTCTCTAAGATTTCCAGCAGGTAATACCCAATCTTTAGAATAGATGTTTTGATAATCTGTAACTATAATATTAAAACCACATTGAATAGCTCTATGTTGGAAAGCATCATCCAAAATATAAAGTGAAGTACTTTTTGATTTTATTTCTAATTGATTTATTCCTTCAACTCTTTTTTCACAAACAGCAACATTTATTTCACTTCCATATCGTCGATTGTATATTTGAGGTTCATCACCTATCTCAGATGCATTAGATTTTTGATTAGCAAGAATAAAACCTTTTGTTTTTCTTCCGTAACCACGGCTTAATACACTAATATTATGATTTGGCTTAAGAAGTTCAATTAGGTAAGCAACATGAGGAGTTTTTCCAGTTCCTCCAACTGCTAAATTCCCTACGCAGATAGATTTCTTAGGAGTTTGATAAATTTTTAAAATGCCGATATTATAAAAAAAGTTTCTTATTCCGGTAATTAAGCCGTAAACCCAGGATAGGGGCAGTAATAAGAAACGTATTTTTTGCATGGTATCAAAAATAGTTAATTTATTTTTTCATTTCCAAATTCTTATATTAATCAATTAACTCATTCTTTTCAGCTAATTGCTTTTGATATAAATTAGCGTAAATACCATTTAACTTAAGTAATTCTTCATGATCACCTTGTTCTCTTTGTTCTCCATCTTCAATTACAATTATTGAGTTGCAGTTTCGAAGTGAAGAGATACGGTGTGAAACAATAATTGATGATTTTAAAGTGTTTTCTTTTTTTAGGTTTGATAATATAATTTCCTCAGTTTCAGTATCCACGGCTGATAAACAATCATCCATTATTAATAACGAAGGTTTACGGATCAGGGCTCTTGCAATGCTAACACGTTGCTTTTGTCCACCACTTAAGTTTACACCACGTTCACCAAGTAAAGTTTCAAATTTATCAGGAAAAGCATCGATATTATGATGCACATGAGCTTTTTTTGTAATTGCAATAAGTTCTTGTCCCGAGATATGAGATTTATTAGCTCCAAATTTAATATTATTTCCAATTGTATCTGAGAATAAAAACACTTCTTGTGGGATAACCCCAGTTTCTTTTCTGAAAGCTGAAAGATTAATTTCTTTAATATTTTTTCCATTTATGAAAATTTCGCCTTCTGTTGGGTCAAATTGTCTCATAATTAGATTTAAAATAGTTGTTTTTCCGCTACCAGTGTTTCCCACAACACCAAAAGAATCCCCAGGGTTAATTGTAAAGCTTAAGTTTTTAAGTGCTGTTATACCAGAATTAGGGTAAGTATATGTAACATTTTTAAATTCAATTTTACCATCAAAAACGAAAGGATCAATTACATCGGAAGTGATTTCAGGTTTTACTTTCATAAACTCATTTATTCTTTCTTGAGAAGCAGCTGCTCTCTGAATTACAGAGGTAACCCAACCAACACTAGCAAAGGGCCAAGTAAGGTTTGTTACGAACATAATAAAAGCTACAATTTCACCGGGTTTTAATTCACCAGCATGAAAGAGAACACCACCAAGATAAATACATAATAATGTACTGATACCTATTAAAAGTGTTATAGTAGGCATAAATAAAGCATTAATGTATACTAGTTTCATTTTGCGTCTTTTGTATTCGTCGGCTGATTCATTGAATCGTTGTTTGACCTCTTTTTCTCTGATATAAGCTTTGATTACACGGACACCTGAAAATGTTTCTTGAATAATTGTTGATAGTTTTGATTGTTCTTCTTGTACTTCTTTACTTAATTGATTCATTTTGCTTGAAACTTTGTAGATCAAAAAAGACATGAGAGGTAAAGGAATAAGTACATATAATGTTAAAGTACTATTAATTTTAATCATGGTTGTAAGGTAAAGTGTAAATAATACTACTAAATTTAGCGTATACATTACTCCTGGGCCTAAATACATCCGAACATTTGAGACATCTTCAGATATGCGATTCATCAAATCACCAGTATTATTTTTTTTATAAAAAGAGTAGTCTAAATCTTGATATTGTTGATAAATTTCATTCTTAAGGTCGTACTCTATAAAACGAGACATTTTAATGATGCTCTGCCTTAAAAAAAATAAAAATAAACCCTTCATGAAAGAAAGGAAGATGTAAATCCCACCGATTTGAAGTAATATCCATATAATTTTAGAGGGGGATTTAGGTGTTGTGAACTGAAACAAACCATCAATTGTATCTTTTAAAAAGATAGGCATTTGCACACCAAAATAATTTGATATTATCATAAAAATGATACCTAAAAGTATATGCCATTTATACTTTAAGAAATATTTATTCAAATAGCTTAGTGACTTCATACGATAATTTTCTATTTTTGCAAGTTCTTAAAATGCATGTCGGTGCAAAAATACATAATAGACTTGAAATAACATTTATAACTACACTTGATAAATGATGGAAGTAAAAGAAATACAGGATGTGGATTTAAGTTTAAATCCTGTAATTGCTCAAATGAGTAAAATGGAGCATGAGCAAATTTTGTTTTGCAATGATAATGCTACAGGTTTGAAAGCAATAATTGCTGTTCATAATACTGTGTTAGGTCCAGCTCTAGGAGGTACACGTATGTGGATGTATAAAAATGAGAAAGAGGCTTTAATTGATGTACTTCGTTTATCTCGTGGAATGACTTACAAAAATTCAATTTCAGGTCTTAATTTAGGTGGAGGTAAAGCCGTAATTATTGGTGATTCTCACACTATGAAATCAGAAGCTTTAATGCGTCGTTTTGGTAAGTTTGTAAATTCTTTAGGAGGTAAATATATAACTGCTGAAGATGTTGGTATTTCAACTCAAGACATGACATATGTAAGTAATGAAACAAGCCATGTTGTTGGTTTACCTGGAAAAAGTGGTGATCCATCACCAGTAACAGCCTATGGCGTTTATATGGGAATGAAAGCTTGTGCTAAAGAACAATTTGGAACAGATTCTTTAGCTGGGAGAAAAGTTGCAGTTCAAGGAGTTGGCCATGTAGGTGAGTATTTAGTTAAATCCTTAGTGAAGGAGGGGGCAGATGTTTTAGTAACTGATGTTTATGAACCAACTTTAAAACGTGTTTCAGATACATATGGTGTTAAAGTTGTAGGTTTAGATGAAATCTACGACGTTGCTATGGATATATATGCTCCATGTGCTTTAGGTGCAACAGTAAATGATGAAACTTTGTCTCGTTTGAAATGTTCAATCATTGCAGGTGCTGCAAATAATCAACTTTTAGACGAAAAGGTTCATGGTGTTGAAGTAATGAAAAAAGGAATTGTTTACGCACCCGATTATGCTTTAAATGCAGGTGGAGTAATTAATTGTTTTTCAGAAGTGAAAGGTCTTTCATTAGAATGGGCAATGCAGAAAGCTCAAGATATTTACACTACAGTTGGAAATATTGTAAGTAGATCTACAAAAGAAAATATTCCAACATATCAAATTGCTAATAAGATGGCAGAAGAAAGAATTGAATCTATTGGTAAAGTTAAATTACCTTTATAATATTACAAATATAAGGATGTTAAACAGAAGACATTTAAGGATAAAAGTATTACAAGCACTATACGCTTATTTTCAATCTAATGAAGATAACTATGTTAAATCTGAGGAAGAAATGCTTAAGGCAATTGAAAAAATCTTCGATTTATATTTGTTTTTGTTATTAACTTTTGAAGAATTAAAATCATTCGCTGACCGTAAAATTGAAGAAAACAAGAAAAAAATTCGTCCAACAGCTGAAGAGTTAAATCCAAATTTGAAATTTGTTAACAATGCAATTTTCAAAATTTTAGAAGAATCTAAACAATTAAGATTGTTTTCTGAGGAACATAAGGTTAATTGGATTGGTGATGACCGTCAAGAATTATTAAGAAAAATGTTCTTACAAGTTCGTGATAGTGAAACATATTTTGAGTTTATGAATAATGGTGAGTCTGGATTTGAAGAAGACAGACAATTTGCAATCTCATTATTTAAAACAGAAATAGCTAACTTCCCTTTGTTACATGATTTTCTTGAGGAATTAAGTATTCAATGGATTGATGACATTGACTTAGCTTGCACTATGGTTTTGAAGACAATCAAAAACTTTAAAGATAAAGATGAGAATTCAGTTTTAACTCTATATAAAGATAAAGAGGATGAAATTGGTTTTGTCAAAAATCTTTTCAGAAAAACGATTTCTATGGACAAAGAAAATGAGCAATTAATTAATGAGTTGACTCAAAACTGGGAATTTGACCGTATTGCTAAGATGGACCTAATCTTAATGAAAATGGCTATTACAGAACTACAGATTTTCAATGAGATTCCAACTAAGGTAACCTTAAATGAATATATTGAAATATCTAAGTTTTATAGTACTCCTAAAAGTAATACATTCATTAATGGTATTTTAGATAAAGCAATCATATTGTTAAAAGATCAAATGAAAATCCAAAAAGTTGGAAGAGGTTTAATGGGGTAGAGTTTTTAAAACAATAATTTAGATATTAAAATAGAATAGTTATAAATGAAAAATATATTTTTTGCATTATCGATTATTTTTTTGTTCTCATGCAATGGTTCAAATAAAGTTGAAGTTGGAAATAAAACAACAATGAAGGTTGATTTAGTTTATGATGCTGGTGACGTAGCAAGGGGAGAGGTTGTTGAAGCAACTTTTAAATTAAAAAATACAGGAACATATCCTTTAGTAATTGGTGAAGTTAAAGGTTCTTGTAGTTGTACTGTTGCAGATAAACCTGAAGATCCAATCAAACCAGGTGGAGAAGGAGTGATAAAAGCTAAGGTTACAACTAAAGCTGCAAGTCCAGGTACTTTATCTAAAACGGTAAACATTATGGCAAACACTGAACCTTCGTTAACACAAGTAATTGTTAAAGCACAGGTAATTAATAAGTAATCATTTTTAAAATAAATATATATGGGACAAGGAACTAATGGAATTGTAATGATGTTGTTAATTGTAGTAGTTTTCTACTTCTTTATGATTCGTCCACAAATGAAAAAACAAAAAGAGTTAAAGAAATTTAGAGAGAATTTAAAAGTTGGTGATAAAGTTGTTACAATTGGAGGAGTTCATGGTAAGGTTTTAGAAATAAACGACTCTTCTGTATTAATCAATTCTGAAGGTAGTAAAATTCGTTTTGATAAATCAGCTATTTCTTCTTCTACAGAGGATTTGTTGACTGCTCAGAAGTAATTAAGAATCCATAACTTTTTGATGGGGTATTCAGTTGAATATCCCTTTTTTAATTTTAAATATATTATTTATATTGAAAAAAAATGTATTTTCATAGATGATTAAAATAAAGGAAATGAAGTATTCTAAAATCTATATTATTTTTTTATTTCTAGCAATTTTATCTTCTTGTAGTCAAACTGAAACAAATAGCGAAGTAATTGAAATTGAAACAGATGATACAACTCAAGTTGAAGTTGTAAAAGAAGATATAATACCTGAACAAGCTGTTGTAGAAGCTATAAAGAAAGATAAGTCTGTTGATGTTGATTTCAAAGAAAACAAAAAAGAAATAGAAAAAGTATTTGGTGAACAATGGGATTTTTGCCATTGTGTTGTTGTCAATGACTCTATCGATAAAGCGGTTAAGTCTGGAAATTTTGATGATAAGTTAATGGAACGTTTTGACGAAGTTGAGGTAAAATGTAAATCGTTTTTAGTAATGGATAATTCTCGTACCCCTGAAGAAAGAATGTTACATGAGAAAAAAATCAAAAATTGTTTAAGAGACGCAGGTTTAAACTAGTTTGTAAAAAAGATAATTTTCATTAATTCTATTTTATTTCAATGTGTTATTAAAATAACTTGAATAAAAAAAAATGGTTTAAAACTTTAGTAATGCTTCGTATACCTCATGAGTTGGTAGTCCAACAACATTAAAGTATGAGCCTTTTATTTCTTTTACACCAATGTAACCAATCCATTCTTGTATTCCGTATGCACCAGCTTTATCAAAAGGCTTGTAATTGTCAATATAATAGTTTATTTCTGATTCAGTCAATGCTTTAAAAGTTACTTGTGTAGATACGTTTAATGTTACTTTTTTTGTGTTTGATTGTAGAACAACACCTGTTAACACCTCATGTGATTTACCTGAAAGTTTGGTAAGCATTTTAATAGCATCTTTTTTATCCTTTGGTTTACCTAATATTTCATTTTCAATGATTACAACTGTATCAGAACAAAGTAAAATTTCATCTGTTGCTAAATTTTCTAATAATGCTTCAGCTTTTTTACCTGCAATAAATGTTGGTACATTAGAATAATGAAGGTTTTCTGGATAACTTTCGTCTGTTTCTTTGGAACGAATTTCAAAATCAAAACCAGAATCTTTTAATAATTCCTTTCTACGAGGAGATTTTGATCCTAAAATTAATTTATAATTAAGCATAGATTTATAAAAATAGAAGCCAATAAAAGGGGAGAAGCAAACCTGCAAGCATTCCAATTTTGATTAATTTATCGGCGCTTTTCAATTTTTCTCTTGTATTTGCTTTATATAAAATTACAAGAGCTAAAAAATTAAATAGGAAAGAAATTATAACAGGAATAAAAATTATAATAGAATCCAAACTTCCAAAATGACTTGGTGCTTTAAAAAAGTATAAAAGAACAAAGGTAAAAGGACCTAATAACAAAATAAACCCTGTAATCCATTTTGAAGTTTTAGTTCCGTAGGTTATTGGTAATGTTTTAGCTTTCAATATGATATCTCCTTTTCTGTCTTCTATATCTTTAATTATTTCTCGGGATAAATTAGCAAGAAAAGCAAATATTGCTAAAATCCATATAAAATGACCTTTTTCTCCTAATTGATAAATCCAAAAATCAAAAATTGAATCTAGATTAACATTTTGAATCGAAGGTAATTGATGATGAACGTAAAAATGTATGCCACATAAAATTGGAACAAGAGCTGTAAGTAATGCAACGATTAAATTACCTATAAATATTTTACGTTTAAAATATAAGCTGTAAAACCACAGAGAATTGATTGATATCAGGTGAATAAAAACATACCAAAAACTATTATTTCTTACACTTAAATAGATAGCTATTGAAAATGCAACAGCATTGAAAAGCCAATGGTAAAGGATTGCAACTCTTTTTTTGATATGTTTGGTTATTATTAATTCTTCCGGTTTGTTTACCCTATCAGCTTTAATATCAAAATAGTCATTAATCATATTACCCGCTGCTCCTATTAAAATTGTCGAAAAAACCATCAAAAAGAAATCTATTTCTTCTCCTTCCCTTTGAAATAAGTTAACTTCGAACTTAATTTCATACAAGTACAAGAACAACCTTGTACTGTACATAGTGAAAGCTATTATCAATAAATTTATTGGTCGAATTAACTTAATGAAATATTTCATTATTGCATAATTTTGTATTCAGTTCTTCGGTTGGCTTGATGAGCTTCTTCTTTCTCCTTGTTTGTTGCCATTTTTAGAATTTCTTCATCCGAATAAATATTAACTGTTTCCCCATAACCTCTGTAGCTCAAACGATCAGAGCTTATACCATTAAAAATTAGGTATTCGTAAACTGACTTAGCACGATTTGTAGATAACTTCATGTTTTCATTAGCATCACCACGTGTATCTGTATGACCTCCTAATTCAATTTTTAAAGTAGGGTTCAACATTAAGAATTCAATCAATTTATTGAGTTCTATATTAGATTCAGGTCTTAATGTAGCTTTAGCTAGATCAAAAAATACATTTTTTAAAATCGTTGGTTTAGGTTTAGTTATTGGAGACATTGGAACATCCATGTGAATGGCTTCCAATTTATCCGGATTTGTCATATTGAAGTTTTGTGAAAAGAAATTATACCCAGGATAAGAAACATTTAAAGCGTAATCTCTGTCAATAGGAAGCGATACCATAAATTCTCCTGTAACAGCATCTGCTTCAGAGTATATTATCTCTTTACCAGTTTTCAAATCAATTAATTGGAATTTTCCTTCTAACGGCTGTCTGTTAGTGATATCAAATACTTTACCTTCAAAATATAATGTTTTTGTAGGTCTTAAGTTTTCTGGCATTTCAAACCAATAAATATCTAAATCGCCAAAACCACCTTCTCTGTTAGAAGCAAAAAAACCAATTTCGCCATCAGGTGAAACCATTAATGAATTTTCATCAGCTTTTGTATTAATAGGATAGCCTAAATTTAAAGGTTTGCTCCAATTTCCATAATCATCCATGTGAGTTATGTATAAATCTGATCCCCCCATTCCTTTATGGCCTCGAGATGCAAAATATAATGTTCTTCCGTCAGGATGAATCAAAACTGATTCTTCAGACTGAGGAGTGTTAATGATATCTGGAAGTCTTGATGGGACACTCCATTTACCATTTGGTAATAAATGAGTAACAAAAATATCTGTATTATTAGGTTCGCCACGTCTACTTACTCTTCTTATGAAATATAGTGTTTTACCATCAGCAGATAATGAGGGTTGTGATTCCCATGAATATGAATTAACTTTACCCGGAAGATTTATAGGATTCGTCCATTGATTTCCAAGTCTTTTAGTATAAAATAAATCACAACTTCCATAACCTGTTCTACCCATTCCATAATCATCATTTCCAGATTGATCTGAACAAGCAACAAAGATTAAACTTCGTCCATCAGCTGATATCGTTGGAGCTCCTTCATTTAAAACGGTATTTATATTTGTTGGCATAGGATAGGCTTTTTCCCACATATTAAGTTCATTTAAATGAGAAACATAGAAATCTTCTTGCATTTTAAAAACAGCTACTCTTTGATCTTCAATTCTTCTAGTGAAAAGAATTGTTTTACCATCAACAGTAATTGTTGGATAATATTCAGGGTCTTTTGTATTGATACTAGGCCCCATATTAATTGGATCAAAAGGATAAGGGTGTTGCATTGACTCATTAGCAAATACACAGTTTTCTCTATTCACATATGCTTGACTAACCATGTCAGGGTTCGCATTTCTATTTTTCAAATAAGAGTCATAATATGTTATCGCTTCTTTATATTCTCCTTCATTTTGTAATGCATTTGCCAAGTAAAAGAATGTACTTCCTGTAGAACTGTGATAGGGATTAATCTCTAAAGTTTTTTTGTAGCATTCTATCGCTTTTTTATTTTCTTTTGTTGCTTCATAAAATTCACCTAATACCAAATGAGCTTCCCAAAAAAGAGGGTCTTTTTCTATGGCTTTCAACATTAGAGCAATACCGAGATCATATCTTGGAAGACCAGTTGTTAGACTTTTTTCCTTGGGAGCATCTAGACCATCTTCAAAATAAGAAATAGCTTTTTTACTTTTTGAAGAATATTGACCTTGACTCATAACCTGACATGCAAATAGAGTCGTTACACCTAGAATGATTAAAATTTTATTCATAATATTAATATTAAGGAATATCCATCCATTTATGGGTTTGAAGAGATATTTTCCATTTAGGATTATTTTTAACATAACTAATGATTTCAGGCAAAAAGCGTTCCTTTTTTGACCATTCAGGTTGAAGGTATAACTTACATGATGAATTTACTTTATCAGCATGTTCTTCAGCCCATTGGAAATCAGAGGTATGATTAATAACAACTTTTAATTCATGTGCTTTTTGGTAGGATTCAGCGCAAGGTTTTTTGAATTTTTTTGGAGAAAAACAGTACCATTGAATATCTCCAACAAGGTTATAACAACCAGAAGTTTCAATAGCTGTTTTTAGTCCTTCATCATGAAGTAGATTAACTAGATTTGTTAAATCGTACATTGCTGGTTCACCTCCAGTTATAACGACGAAATCAGCATTTACAGTTTTTATTTCTTTTAAAATTGTTTTGTAAGTGATGCAAGGGTGATCTGTGGGATTCCAACTTTCTTTTACATCACACCAAACACAACCAACATCACAACCAGCCAACCTTATGAAAAAAGCAGGTTTTCCAGAATGAAAACCTTCACCCTGAATTGTGTAAAAGTATTCCATAATCGGAAGTTCTTTGGATATGTCGTAACTGTGTTTAGTCATGAAAACAAACTTACGTATTTTTTATTATTTAGTTAGTGTTCAAATTAAACACATTTAAAAAATGTGTGTTAAAAATCACAATTATTAATTGAAGATTAAGTGTTTTTTAGAAACTTCAAACTCAGCTTAAACTTATTTTTATTAATCTATAAATACCTATTAAAAACTTTTACCTCAAAGGATATGACTTAATCGATTCATATTATTAAATAAGGTTTCTAACGAAAAAAAGATTCCAAACTGATGTTAGGAATCTTTTTAGTAAATAATTTTGATTTGTAAGACCTCTGTATATTACATGCCTGGCATTCCTGGCATTCCTTTCATTTGTTTCATTAATTGAGCCATACCTTTAGGGTTATTCATCAATTTCATCATTTTTTTTGTATCGTTAAATTGCTTCATTAGTTTATTTACTTCTTGAATATTTGTACCGCTGCCTTTTGCAATTCTATTTTTTCGTTGATTGTTTATAATATCAGGTTTAGACCTTTCAGCAGGTGTCATAGATGTAATGATTGCTTCAATATATTTGAAGGCGTCATCTTGGATATCTACATCCTTCATAGCTTTCCCCATTCCAGGAATCATTCCCATTAAATCCTTAGCATTACCCATTTTCTTGACTTGTTGTATTTGTGCTAGAAAATCATCAAAGTCGAATTGATTTTTAGAAATCTTTTTTTGTAGTTTTCTTGCTTCTTGCTCATCGTAATGTTCTTGAGCTAGTTCAACTAAAGAGACAACGTCACCCATTCCTAAAATACGATCAGCCATACGAGAAGGGTAGAAAACATCGATGGCATCCATTTTTTCACCTGTACCAACAAATTTGATGGGCTTATTAACAACTGATTTAATTGATAATGCAGCACCTCCTCTGGTATCACCATCTAATTTTGTTAAAACAACTCCGTCAAAATTAATTTTTTCATCAAAAGCTTTCGCTGTATTAACAGCATCTTGACCAGTCATAGAATCAACTACGAATAAAGTTTCTGAAGGATTAATTGCTTTTTTAACTTCATAAATTTCATTCATCATATGCTCATCAATAGCCAAACGACCAGCAGTATCTATGATTACAGTGTTAAATGCTTTATTTCTAGCATGAATAATCGCCTCTTCTGCAATTTTTACTGGGTTTTTTTCTTCTTTGTTGGAGTAAACTTCAATACCTAATTGTTCTCCAAGAACATGTAATTGATCAATGGCAGCAGGTCTGTATACATCACAAGCAACTAATAAGACTTTTCGCCCTTTTTTATTTGTTAAAAAGTTACCAAGTTTTCCTGTAAAAGTTGTTTTACCAGAACCTTGTAATCCTGACATCAAGATGACAGATGGGTTACCTTTTATATTTATTTCACTCTCGTTACCACCCATCAATTGGATTAACTCTTCATGACAGATTTTAACCATTAATTGATTTGGAGATACTGCTGTAAGTACGTCTCTACCGATAGCTTTTTCTTTCACTGTATTTGTGAATTCTTTAGCTGTTTTGAAGTTTACATCAGCGTCTAATAAAGCTCTACGAACTTCTTTAAGTGTTTCAGCAACATTGATTTCAGTAATTTGTCCCTGACCTTTTAAAACTTTAAATGCTCTCTCAAATTTTCCGGTAAGATTTTCAAACATAGTTTTTGTATTTTTAGTGACCACAAAATTAGCTAAAAATCAATGAACAACAAAACCTTTTCATACCATTGCTAAATTCTATTTGTGTCACAGCTACAGGAATGTAATTTCTTTTTATAATTTTGTTTTGAAATTACATTAAACTTATAAGTCATGTCAAAATACAATTGGTCAACAATTAAAGAATTTAAGGATATCAAATTTGAGTTTTATAATGGTATTGCTAAAATAACTATCAATAGGCCAAAGGTTTATAATGCATTTAGGCCTGAAACAAACATGGAGATGTTAGAAGCTATGCATGTATGTAGAGAGCGAAACGATATCAATGTGATTATTTTAACCGGAACAGGAGAGAAAGCTTTTTGTTCTGGAGGTGATCAAAATGTAAAAGGAGTTGGAGGGTATATTTCCGAGAATGGTGTACCACGTTTAAACGTGTTAGATTTGCATAAAGCTATTCGTTCTATGCCTAAACCTGTAATAGCTATGGTTAATGGTTATGCTATTGGTGGTGGTCATGTATTACATGTGGTTTGTGATTTAACGATTGCCTCAGAAAATGCAATATTTGGTCAAACAGGGCCAAAAGTTGGAAGTTTTGATGCTGGTTTTGGTTCTTCATATTTAGCAAGGCAGGTAGGACAGAAAAAAGCTAGAGAGATTTGGTTCTTGTGTAATCAATATTCTGCTAAAGAAGCTGAATCAATGGGGATGGTAAATAAAGTGGTTCCTTTGGATGAATTAGAGGAAACAACTGTTAAATGGTGTGAAATTATTATGTTGAGAAGCCCACTAGCTATTCGTATGATTAAGAGAGGTTTAAATGCGGAATTAGATGGTCAACAAGGTATTATGGAATTGGCAGGAGATGCAACTTTAATGTATTATCTAACAGAGGAAGCGCAAGAAGGAAAGAATGCATTTTTACAAAAACGTAATCCAAACTTTCAAAACTTTCCTAAGTTTCCTTGAGTTGAAAATTGATAAAGTGTTGTAGATTAATCGGATAAGTAAAAGTTAGTTTTTAAACTTCAAAAAGAGTTGTTTTTTTATTTGTGTCAATTGAAAAAACTATTATATTTGCAACCTCAAAATAAACGCTCAGCGTTTATTGAAGATGGCGAGATAGCTCAGTTGGTTAGAGCGCAGGATTCATAACCCTGAGGTCCCGAGTTCAACTCTCGGTCTCGCTACAAAGAGTCATTCTATTTGGATGACTCTTTTTTTATTTTTAATAAACCTTGGTTTAAAGCAAAAAGATATTTTTTTCGAATTAATTATTATTCACTTAAATGAATAAGTAATTATTGTTTTTATTGAATCATAAAATCTAATATTGAAGTCGTTTACATTTCATATAATTCTTTTAAATCTAGCAGCGTTTATATTTGGTGGAACAGCTTTATTTTCTAAAATAATCCCTTTGCCTGCTTTTGATATCATTTTTTTTAGAGGAGCTTTTGCTGCATTATTTCTGGGAAGTTACATATTGTTTTTCAAGAAAGAATTATTGAAAATTCATTCAATTCAAGATTTGTTTTGGGTTTTAGTTGCTGGTTTGTTTTTTGGTATTCATTTGGCAACTTATTTTTATGCGATTCAGTTATCAAATGTTGGTACTGCTGTAATTTCATTATTTACATTTCCTATGATAACTGCAATTTTAGAACCTTTTGTCACAGATCAGAAATTAAAGTTAAAAGATATTATTGTGGGGGTATTAACTTTTGTAGGAGTGTTTTTTATTGTAAATGAATCTGATTGGAATACATCGATTTATAAAGGAGTAGGGTATGGTTTAGTTTCAGCAATTACATATGGATTAAGAAACTTGGTTTTAAAATATAAACTAACTAATTATCATCCAGTTCCTCTTTTGTTTTATCAATTGTTTGTTACAGCTATTTTAATGAGTGCATTTATTTCAATAGAATTTAAATCGATTGAACCTTTAAATTATGGACTTTTGATTTTATTAACTTTAGTTTTTACCATTTTGCCGCATTTAGCAGTATTAAAGGCTTTGCAAAAATTTGAAGCGAAATCTGTTGGTTTCATATTGACACTTCAAGTTTTGTATGCGATGCTTTTTGCTTATTTCTTCATTGGTGAGAAAATAGAACTATCTTTAATATTTGGAGCTGTATTGATTATTGGTATTGTAGGTAATGAAACAATTTCATTAAGACTTAAAGAAATTACTTTAATTCGAAAATTAAATATTCTCAAGAAAGCAAAAAGAAAATATTAATGTTATTCGATAGGTCCCTTAATCCTATTCTTAGGATCAATTTTTTTATTGTAAAAGAAATATCTTAAATCAATACTTATATATCTTCCAGCATCAGTTCCTGTCACATATGTTTCGGTTGTAAATTGTTGGATTTTATGAAAGGAATAAACATCCATTATTCCTCCCAGTGGTATACATATTGATCCACCTAAGTAAAAGCTCCCTGATCTATCTGTTCGGTACTCAAACCCAACATTGGCATTAAGATTAAAACCAATTTTATTGGTATATGTTCCATAATTTCTAAAAGAATGTTCTGTCCCTGTTTCTGTAATTTTTCGAATGCTTGAAGGGCTAAACCTTAATGATCCACCTAAAGAGGTGTTCATATAATATTTTCTAGAAAGTTTAATAAACACTAAAGCATTTATAGGGATGTCATATGTAATAAAAGACCAGTTATCATCTGTTATTAAACTTTCATTTAAAAGTGAGTTCTTAAGGTTGTAATTTCGTTGCGTGAAGTTGATTCCTGATTCAAAAAAAATTAAAGATGTAATTCCTCTTCTAACAACTCCTCCAAAAGAATAACCTATAGTTTGTTGCATTTCAAAGTCGAAATCGTTACCAGTTAGTTTTGTTATTTGCTTACCTCCCGCATTAGAAGGAAATATAGGTCTTACTTGTAAACCAAAATAAACAGGTTTTTTGAATTGTCCAAAAGATTTAAATCCAATAGATAAAAAAAATATTACTGTTAAAATTAATTTATTCATTAATCCATTCTGTATTATATTCAATAGGTTTACGATGTGCTTTAGGCCAATCTATCCCTGGATAACCAATATAAAATAGACCTAAACATTTGTCTTTTGGTTGAAGTCCTAAAAAATCATTTGTTTTATTATTATAGATTAATTTTGGTGTAGCCCAAAAGCCTCCTAACCCATAAGCGGTACATGTTAAATGTAAGTTCTGAACAGCACAAGCCACAGCTTCAACTTCTTCTATTTCTAGAATTTTTTCTTCAGGTTGACGTTCCATACAAATTGCAATAATCGCAGAAGACTTTAATGGCCTTGTAATCATCTTTGCTAATTTCAAATCGTTTTGATTTTCTTTAGGGGTTAATTCAAGATATGTTTGACCTAAAAAGTCACTTAACTTTTGTCTTCCTTCATCCATAAATACCTTGAACTTCCATGGTTGAGTATTTCCATGAGTGGGTGCCCAGATAGCATTATTTAACATCAGTTCAATTTGTTCTTTATGTACTTTTCTTGAACTAAATTGTTCAGGGTATATTGTTCTTCTAGAACGAATTAATTCTGTAATCTCTGATAAATTAAATCTCATTTTTGGTCTTTTTGTTTAAATAACTGAAATTTAGATAATGCCTTATATCTAGGCCAATAGTTATTTTCTGTATTTACATCAGCTGTTTCTAAAAAAGGGTCAAGCTGTAACCCTACTACTTTCTTTTTAAATATGAATACTTTCGAGCATTCAACTTGATTTTGTAGCCAGATTTCGACAGGAAGCCTGACTATTTCAGTTGTTCCATCTTCAAAATAAACTCTAAAGATAATAGGCATTATATTACCGCCGTTATTTTTGAAGCTAATCTCGTAATATTGTTTTTGATCAGTTTTAGTAATATCATATTCGATATGCTTTTGGTCGTTTCTGTAGATATATTGAATTAAATCTTGATATTTTTTATGTCTATCCCATCCATATTCATCATTAATAGAAGTATCTAATTCATTTTTTGTAGTTAGAATATCTTTTTCGTTTTTGTAAATTCCAATATGAAAAGGTTTTATGAAATCTTTGAAATCAGAATTTAATTCGGATTCAATAATTTGATTGTTATCCGTCTTAAAGTGTCGAATATTTGAGATTTCTATATCAACAGGTTCGGTTGAATAAAACCATGCTCTCCAGAACCAATCAAGATCAACAGCTGAAGCATCCTCCATAGTTCTAAAGAAATCTGCAGGAGTTGGATGTTTAAATTTCCATCTTTCACAATAGGTTTTAAAAGCATAATCAAATAGTTCTCGTCCCATAATGGTTTCTCTGAGAATATTTAAGGCAGTTGCAGGCTTACCATAAGCGTTATTTCCGAACTGATGAATTGATTCAGAATTTGTCATAATAGGTGAGATGTTTCTTGGATCTCCTTTCATGTAATCAACAATATTAGGTGCTGGTCCTCTTTTTGAAGGATAATTTCTTTCCCATTCCTGTTCCGTAAGGTATTGAACAAAAGTATTTAATCCTTCATCCATCCAAGACCATTGCCTTTCATCGGAATTGATAATCATAGGAAAGAAATTGTGACCAACTTCATGAATTATTACTCCCCACATTGAATATTTTTTCATTTCTGCATATGTTCCATCATTATTTGGTCTACCTCCATTAAATGATATCATTGGGTATTCCATACCAATCCATTTTGAATGTACAGAAATAGCAACCGGATATGGGTAATCTACGGTATATTTTGAATAACATTTTAATGTATGCGCTACAAGTTTAGTTGAGTATTTACCCCATAATGGATTTCCTTCTTTTGGATAAAAAGACATAGCTAAAATAGTTTTATTATTGATGTCAACACCTTGTGCATCCCAAATGAACTTTCTTGAGGAAGCAAAAGCAAAGTCCCTAACATTTTTTGCTTTAAATTTCCATGTACGTAGAGCTTTTGATTTTTGCCTTTCAGATTTTAAAGCTTCTTCAGGAGTAATGATATAAATAGGTTCAGAAGCTGTTTTAGCTTTTTCAAATCGTTCCATTTGTAATGGATTTAGAAGGTCTTGAATATTTTGTAACTCTCCCGTAGCTGTTACTACATGACCAGAAGGAACGGTAATATTAACCTCATAATCTCCAAAAGGTAAAGTGAATTCACCTCTACCTAAGAATTGTTTGTTTTGCCATCCTTCAACATCGTTATAAACACACATTCTTGGGAACCATTGAGCTATTGTATAAAGGTAATTGTTGTCTTTTTGGAAATATTCATAACCAGATCTTGCATTTAAAACATCTCGGTTATTGATATTATACCACCATTTAATTCTAAAGCTAACGTTTTCTCCTTGTTTTAGAGGTTGATCTAAGTCTATACGAAGCATTGTTTTATTGATGAAGTAACGAAGTTGTGAACCATCTAACGCGGCAACTTCTTCAATTTTGAAACCACCATCAAATGATAATGTTTTCTCATTCAATTGATTAATAGATTTGAAATTCTCCATTTTATCAACTTTAATGAGTTTTGAATCACTATCTAATTTTTTTCTGTTTTGGTCTAATTGAATCCATAGGTAAGTTAAAACATCAGGTGAATTGTTGGTATAAGTAATAATTTCCTCACCATGAAGAGTTTGATCACCATCATTCAACAATAAATTAATCTTATAATCTGCTTTTTGTTGATAGTATTCATGACCGGGAGCCCCTGCTGCATTCCTATATGTATTTGGTGTTGGTAATAATGTACCTAACTGTGTAAATTTATCTTGAGCTAGGGTTAAAAATGGAATTAATAATATAAATGTTTGAAATAACTTATTCATTTTTTTCAATTAATCTAATTTGACTTCAGTTTGTTTTGTATTGAATGTATATGATTTTTGATAACTTTTTTGGATCAGGATTAATTTGTTTTGTTGATTTTCATGTTCATTCATTAATAAATCAAAACGAACTTTCAATTGATCAGATTGAATATCATTTATTGAGGAGAAATAAAATTCTATGTTTCCATTTTGTTTAATATCATATTCGAGTAGATTTAAATTGACAAAAGTTTGATTTTCCCAAATTTTAAATCCGCTTAAAAGAAATCGTGTTAAATAAACTTTGATATCTTCATTGTTTTCATGCTCTTCAAAGTTTATTAAGTTGTAATTTCCTTTTTCAAGGTATTCAATAATTTCATGAGTGTCTATTGTTAGTGTAAGTTCGATTTTATTGTTTTTTATTTCCATTTCAGCAAATGCTAAAGGAGCTTTATGAGCTAAAGCTTTAAATGAAAATAGTATTGTAAAAATTAGTAATAACGTTTTCATTATTTTTTTAAGATATTAATAATATGCTAAAATAACATTAATCTATGATTATTCCTTTATAAATAATCGTAATTTTGTATTAGTATAACTACAAAATTTATACAAAAAATGAGAAAAATAGGTATAGTTGGATGTGGTAATTTAGGATTCTCACTTTTAAATGGTATAAGAGAAAATGATAATAGAGCTTTGTTGTATGGTTCTAAAAGAAATCTAAAAGATTTAAAAGTAATTCAAGATGATTTAACGATTATTACTTCTGATAATAAAGTTTTAATTGAAAATTGTGAGATAATTATTATTGCTTTAAAACCATACAATGTTATACCTTTTCTAAAACAAAATGCTGACTTGTTTGATTCTAACCTTCACACTATAGTATCAGTTGCAACAGGAATTACAATTGGTGAAATGGAGGCTTGTTTTAGTCAACCAATGGATATTTATAGAGCTATGCCAAATACAGCATCATCGGTTAGCGAATCTATTACAGCTATTTCTTTTGGACGAGATAACTTGAACCGAAGTCAACAGGTTACATCAATTTTTGATAGTGTTGGCCAATCTGTAATTATTGATGAGCAATTAATGGAGTCTGCAACAATTTTAGGTGCTTGTGGTATTGCATATGTTTTAAGATTCATGCGTGCGATGATTCAAGGGGGGATAGAAGTAGGTTTTGATTCTAAAACAGCAACGAAAATTGTTAGTCAAACTATTAAAGGTGCATCAGAATTGATTATTCGCAACGAAAGTCACCCAGAACAAGAAATAGATAAAGTTACAACTCCAAAGGGGTGTACAATTGTAGGTTTAAATGAAATGGAACATAGTGGATTTAGTTCTGCTTTAATAAAAGGTATAGTTACATCTTACCAAAAGATTGAAAAATAAGAGGTTAAGCTTTAAAATAATTTCTAAAGATTAATAGAAATCAGTTTTTCTTCCTCATTTATCTCAAACGCAGCATCGTCAAAATTTGGAGGTCCCATAAATCCTTTAGCATTTCTAGAAAAAGCATAGGGCTCAATAGGGTAACCAAAAGTGTTTTTGGTTAGTTTTTTATCTTGAATCTCATCATGAAAAACAGCAATCGCATAACGACCTTTCTTTAATTGTTTAAATTCAATTATCATTGAATTCGATGTGATATTGATGTATTTACCTGCTATGGCTTTATCATCTTTGAGAAATCCTTTTTCATCAAACAAACCTATTTTTAATGATCCTTTTCTTGATACATCAATATTGTCGACTTTAACTTTTAAAATACATTGAGCATTAAAAGCAAAGGATAAAAAAATAAATATGATTGTTAGAATAGTTACTTTCATATTGATGAATTATTAATTCTTATTCAAAGTTACAAAAATTTCATCGGCTGCCAATTTACCACTTATTATTGCTGGGGGCATACCTGGACCTGGAACAGTTAATTGTCCTGCATAAACTAAATTTTTAAGTTTTTTATTCCTCAATTTAGGTTTCATGAAACCAGTTTGTTTCAAGGTGTTGGCTAAACCATATGCATTTCCTTTATAACTGTGGTAATCTTCTTTAAAATCTTTTATGCAATATGAACGCTTATAATCTATACTGTCTTTAATTGAATCACCAATAAAATTTTCTAAGCGTTCTATTATAATATTAAAATACTTTTCTCTTAATTCCTCTGTATCATCAATACCTGGAGCTAACGGCATTAATAAGAATAAGTTTTCATGATTTTCTGGAGCTAGACTTTTATCAGTTTTAGATGGGTTGCAAACATAAAATAGTGGTTTTGAAGGCCATTTTGGATCATGGTATATCTCTTTAGCATGTTGATCAAGTGACTCGTCAAAAAACAAGGTGTGATGATCAATTTTTTCTATTTTTTTATTAACTCCTAAAAAAAACAATAAAGAGGAAGGTGCTAAAACTCTTTTATCCCAATAATCTTCGGTATAATTTCTAAATTTTTGAGGTAACAATGTTTCCATGTGGTGGTAATCACCCGCTGCAATAACAGCATCAAATCTGTGTTCTTCACCATTTACTTTAATTGATTCAACACGATTAGTATTTGTATTGATCTTTTGGACTTCAGCATCCGTAATAACATCAACGTTGAGTGATTTAGCAACTTTCTCCATTGATTCAATAATGGTATACATACCATTTTCAGGATACCATGTACCTAACATTAATCCGGCATAATTCATCAGACTATATAATGCAGGTGTATCTTCTGGTGCAGAACCCAAAAATAAAACAGGGAAATCCATTAAACTTGTAAGTTTTTCATTTTTAAAATGTTTTCTTACAAATGATTTAAAGTCAGAGAGTAGGTTTAATCTAAAAACACTTTTAATAACTTCCAAGGTTGCGTATTCAAAAATATGTTTTCCCGGTTTTTGAATTAGCCCGTTCATACTAGTATTATACTTATACTGAGCATCATTCATAAACTTTTGAAATTGTTTTCCAGCACCTTTTTCTATTTTTTCAAATAAATCAATAAGTTCACTCTCTTCAGAAGGTATTCCAAGTTTTTCGTCTTTATTGTAGACGATTGAAAATGAGGGGTTTAGTTTTGTTAAATAATATAAATCTTTTCTTTTAAAATTGAAGTCGCTAAAAAAATTATCAAAAACCTCCGGCATCCAATACCAAGAAGGGCCCATTTCAAAAGTGTAACCATTTTCTGTAAATCTTCTATTTCGTCCACCAACAGTATTGTTTTTTTCAAAAATAGTGACCTTGACACCTTTTTTTGCAAGGTAACATGCAGCTGATAAACCTGAAAATCCACCACCTATGATTGCTACTTTTTTCATTATATTTATTTGTTAATTACTAACTTTTTGAAATCTTCAATAGAAGAAAAAATTTTGTGATTCTCGTTAAGAAGCTCCAATGCAGATTGTAATCCTCCCCAATAAAATGTTGTGTTTTTACATTTTTCATCAAGAAGCTTAAAGAATTTTAAAAATTTTTCTTTTCCTTGAGAGTAAAAGACAAAACCAATAGCCTCTTTGATTCCTTTATCAGATATAAAATTAACAAGATTTTTAACCGGTGTTTGTTGACCGAAGTAATAAGTTTTTAGCCCCTCTTTTTTTAATATGAAATTTGCAATTAACAAACCAATTTCGTGCGTTTCTTTTTCAGGAAGAAAAAGAATAATTTCACGTTTACTTATTGGTTCATCAAGCTCATCTATCGCTTTCAAAATTTTTTGCCTTATTAAGTTTGAAATAAAATGTTCTTGTATTGGATTCATATCATCTTTTCCCCACATGGCTCCAATTTTCATTAAGAGTGGATAAATGATATTTTCATAAATTTCTAAAAGATCAAATAATTCTTGAGCTTTATTAAAATGATAATTGAATTCTTTCTCATTAAACAAAATTCCAGAAGCTAATAAACTATTGATGTATTTTTCATATTTAGTATTGTCGTCAATATTATTTTCTTCAATCTTACTTAATTCAAGATTTAACTCATCTTTGGTTAATTTAGCAACTTTTGAAATTTTGTATCCAGATTTCAATAAGACAGCAATTGCAAGGATTTTTTTCAAATCGTCATCATTGTAATAACGTATTCCTGTAGGTGTCCTTTTTGGTGATAATAAATTATACCGTTGTTCCCAAATACGAATAGTATGAGCTTTTGTTCCTGAATAGTTTTCTAATTCTTTTATTGAATACGTTCTCATCTTGTTTGTTTTTCATTTAAAAAATTAGTGGTAAATGTTGGTATAACTAAAAGTAATAGGTTGTAGATAAAGTCTTCAATTGGTATTGTTAAAAATCGGATTCCAAAATTTTCTTCATTATTGTACCAAACAATAGGTTCGGGTGTAATACCTCCTGTTAAAATTCCATTTACGATTATAAAAGGAATTAAAGCAATAATATAGGTAAACATAAATTGTTGTGTGAAATTGGGGTATTTTTTATTTATGTAATAAATGACTATAGCAGCAATAGGAAATGTGACAAAAGTGTACATTTTTTTGTAGCTCAAAATTCCAATAATGAAAATGATGATACTGATATATTTCCAAAAAGACTTAGAAAATTTTAACTGTATTGGGTTTTTAAAATAAGCTTTTAATACA
>CAZOLZ010000013.1:0-43323 GCA_964580965.1 uncultured Flavobacteriales bacterium
ATTCTTCTTTCCATTCAATATCATTATTGATTGATAGCTTTCGCATTTCAAAAACGACTTCTTCTTGATTTTCGATTTGATAAATAGGTATAATTACAGATGTACCTACTTTCAATAATAAAAAGATATAATTATTTATCTCAATAAAACGTTCGATTTCTTGAGCTGAAATTTTAGCCTCACCATGGTTGTCTGTTATTTCAAATTCATTTGTTAAAAAAATAATTTGAGTAGGCATAGATAAGCGATCATGGTAATATTTTTTTACTTGTTTTAAAAAACTTTTTTGGTAACTCCATCGAGTAAAAAGAGGTGTAAAAATAAAAACTAGAATAGCTAAGACTAAGAAATAGATGGTTTGACCTTTAGCTTCATTTCCATAAGCAATAATTGCAAATATGATTAAACTAATAGTAAGTAGGAGTCTGACTTTAACTCTTGTTTGAGCAATCGTATTATTTTGCGAAACAATATAAAGTAATTGTGTATGGTAATCTTTTTCTTTTAATTGATATTGAATTTTCAACTTGCTTTAATTTAAATTAAAAGCTAAAGTTAAAAAAATGAATTCATCAGATAATAATTCTAACTCAATAAAATATAGTTTTCAGAAAAATTAATTTAAAATTGAATTAAGAAACAATTAAGTCTTAATTTTACATGATCTAAAATGAAATATGGAAGAATTTGATTACCATCCCGAAAAACCAACATCAAACAAAAAGAAGAAAAAACCAGATTTAAATAGAACAATAATTTCGATAGGTATTTTTATTGTTGCTTTTTTAGCTTTTGGGTTTGATGATCTATCATATGTTTTGATGATTGTTTCTGTTGTTTTTATTCATGAGTTAGGTCATTTTTTAATGATGAAAGGGTTTGGTTTTGGAAATCTTCAAATGACTTTTGTTCCGTTTTTAGGAGCTTTTGTAAATGGAAAAAAAGACAAGGAGAAACAAGTTCAAAATTGGCTAATTATATTGGCAGGTCCAGTTCCAGGTGTTGTGTTAGGGATTTCGTTATTTTTTGTAGGTTCAACCTATAAATATGAGTGGGTTGAAGAGTGGGCTTATCTGTTTTTATTCTTAAATGTGTTAAATTTAATTCCTCTAGACCCACTAGATGGAGGTCAATTATTGAAGAGTTTTATGGGAGATAAATTTGAAATTACTCAAATTGTTTTTTCTTTCATATCCTCATTAATAATGATCTTGGTTGGATGGTATTTCGAAATATGGGTTATAGTTATTTTTGGATTTTTTATGGGGTTAAGAATTAGATCTTTGCAAAGGATGCTTCAAATCCATAAAGAATTAAAAGAGAATAATGTCAATTATATTTTAACTTATAAAGAGTTACCGAATCGTAGTTATTACAAAATCAAAGAAATTTTGATTCAAAATAATCCAACACTTCAAAAGTATTTAAATCAATTTGACGAAAGTGATATAGAAAGCTTAATCGTAAGTCAAGTTGAAAATGTGTTAGTTACACCAGTTGAAAAAAATGGAACATTTTTAATGAAAGTTTTTGTGGTTTTAACTTGGATTTTAGCTTTATTAAGTCCTTTAATCTTGTTTTTACAATTTTAATATATTTTTTAAGCGATGTCAAAGTTTTTAGTAGGTGAACAAGTTTCTTTTTTGCTTGAAGAAGGAAAAGGACTAGTAAAGAGTATTGATGGTAAGCAATATCTTGTTATGGATGAGTTTGGTTTTGAGAAATATTATCCTGAAAATTTATTGGTTAAAATCATACAACATTCAATTGAAATTAAAGTTGTAGTAAACAAGGATAAAACAGAAACTAAAAAAAAAAAGTATGTTGAAGATACACCTTACACAACTTTTCAAATTAAATCGACTGATTATTGGGAGATTGATCTACACATTGAGGAGTTAATAGATTCTCATAGTGGAATGACGAATTTTGAGATTCTTTCTGAGCAAATGAAACATTTTAAAGTTTTTTTTAGAAAGGCAATTGATTGTAGGATAAAGAAAATGATAGCCATTCACGGTTATGGTGAAGGTGTTTTGAAAAATGAGATTAAAAACTTTTTAAAAGAATTGCATTATGTTGATTTTTATGAAGCTGATTATCAGAGGTATGGTCAGGGAGCTACAGAAATAGAAGTAATGTATAATCGCTACAATGATTGAAGTATCAATTAATAATCTATAGATTCAAAAGGGTAATTTCCAAAATGAGTACTTAATCGGTTGATTCGATAAACTCTTCTATCAAAAACGTTTGATAAAGCAAGGATACAAACTGTATCAGCTCTTAAAGAAGCATAACATGATGTGTTTCCATGCCACCAACCTGTGTGGTAGAAATAAGTGTCTTTTCCTTCTTCCTCAAACATTCTAAATCCTAAACCATAATTTTTTGAACCACTTTTTTCGTAGCTATACCCTTTGAATATTTCTTTTTTGGCATTTTTACTTAAAAATGAATCACAATATGTTGCTTTATCCATTTTCAATAAATCATGAACTGTACTATACATGTTTTTATCACCATATATTGCATCTAAATAATCAAAAGGGTAAGGAGAGAATCCTGGATTGTATGATATAGATAGTTTATCTCTGTTTTGATTATAATCTAAAATGAAAGAGTTTTTCATTCCTAGGGGCTTAAAGATTAGTTCTTTCATGGCATCTGGAAAGCGCATGTTAGTAACATTTTCTATAATTAGCGCTAAAAGAGCATAGTTAGTATTACAATAAGCAAAATGTTTATTAACATTGAAGTTGAGTGGTAATTTGTGTTTGTTTAAAAGTAAAACAATATCTTTATTCGTTAAAGTTTTTCCTAAAGGCCAGATTCCATATGTGAAATAACCGTAGTATGGAATTCCACTTCTGTGATTTAATAACATTCTAACTGAGATACCTTCATAAGGTATTTCTGGTATGTAATTGCGAATATCTTCATTTAATAGAAGTTTTTTTTGATCTACAAGTCTCATGATAGCTATACTTGTAGCTGTTTTACTAACAGATGCTAAGTGAAGTGGAGTTTTGAAATTGATTTTTTCTTTTGATTTATAGTTGGAAAAACCATTAAAAGTTTCATACAAGACTTTACCATTTTTAGCAACCAAAAACTGTCCATTGAAACGGCGTTTAAGCTCATTTTTATAAAAAGATTTGATAACTCTCTTTTTATTACGGATATATGATTTTTTTAAAGGGTTGAACTCTGGTGAATAGTTGTTTTTTTCTTCAATTTCTGATTTTTTATTTTTAAAAAACGTACCATCTGAACACCTAGTAGATGTTAAGATAAACAAAAGAAGTAATATATTTATCATCTGAGTAATTCTCATCTTTCAAAGATAGAAAACAGAAAATCTTTTATAAATGTTTATGAAATATAGAAATAAACATTTTTTTCAACATGCAGTTAGTTGATTTTATGATAAAAGTCATTTTGTTTAATGATTGTATGTCATTTTATATTCTTTATAAAACGTTAATCTTTGCATAGTTAATTAAAAAAAATAAAATAAAATGAGTGAAGTTAGTTTAAGTGAAAAAGAACAAGTTTTAGACTTTAACCGTTATGGTGTTATATGTATCATTTTGTTAATCGTTGGATGTTTAGGAGGGATAACTGTTTGGGCAGGAGCCATTGAAAGTGTATTTGGATTAAGTTTAGTTGTAATACCAACTATGACTACTTTAAGTTTACTCTTAGCTGTGGCTCGAATGAAATGGATTTTAAATTTAGCATATCTATCAATTTGTATAGATTTGTTACTTCTAATTTATTATTGTACAGTTGCTTAGTCTTCATTTACTTGGTGAGATATTAAGTTAGTTTTAATCTAATTTTACATAATTTTTAAGGATAAGTATGTTTTCGCTTTGAATATCAAATAAAAGGGCCTATTTTTGTAGCCCAATTTTCGAAGCAGAATGACTGAAATACAAGAATACGAAGCGAAAACACTTTATCCATTTCAACAAAAAACCGTAGATTCAATTTTAAGTGAAATAGAAGAAAACGGTAAAAACTTTAACTTACTTTTCCAATTACCTACTGGTGGTGGAAAGACGGTTATTTTTTCTGAAATTACAAGAGAGTTTATAAAACGTAAAAATGAAAAAGTTTTAATTTTAACTCACCGAATCGAATTATCTGTTCAGACCTCTAATCAATTAAAAGCTATTGGAGTAGATAATAAAGTTATAAGTAGCGACGTAAAAACTCTAGAGAATGAAGAGGATTATCCTTGTTACATTGCTATGGTTGAAACATTAAATAATCGACTACAAGATAATGAAAAATTTATTGAAGGGATTGGATTAGTTATTGTAGATGAAGCTCATTATAATAGTTTTAGAAAGATTTTTCAATATTATGATGAAGTAAATATTTTAGGTGTAACCGCTACACCTTTAAGTAGTAATAAAGTTTTACCTCTAAATGATAATTATAATAAGTTAATCGTTGGAGAAAGTATAAAATCTTTGATTGAGAGTGGTTATTTAGCTGATGCTGAAACGTTTACATATGATGTTAATTTGCATGGTCTAAAGATAGGTTCGAATGGAGATTTTACAGTAAGTAGTTCTGATTCTGTCTATGGAAACTACTTCATGCAGGAAAAATTATTGTTTGCGTATGAAGAAGTTGCTGTAGGTACAAAAACATTAATTTTTAATTCAGGAATTGAGACTTCAATTAGAGTGGAAGAAACATTTAAGAAGAGAGGTTTTAAAATTCGACACTTAGATTCAACATTTAGTGATAGAGATCGAAAAGATGTTTTAAAATGGTTTAAAGAAACTCCTGATGCAATTTTAAGCTCAGTTGGAATTTTAACAACAGGTTTTGATGAACCGACAGTTGAAACAATTATTTTAAATAGAGCAACTAGATCTTTGACTTTGTATCATCAAATGATTGGTCGTGGTTCAAGGAGGTTACCTAGTAAAGATTCATTTAAGTTAGTTGATTTAGGTAATAATGTTCGTCGATTTGGTTATTGGCAGGATTACATTAATTGGCAAGACGCATTTCGCTTTCCAGATCGTTTTCTTGAGTCAAGACTTTCTGAAGTTGAAGACATGGAGTTTGAGGTTGAATTTGAGTTCCCAAAACATTTAAAAGAAAAGTTAGATACTTCAAAACTCGAGGAGTTTAGTATTAAAGATACTTATTACGAATGTTTAGATATGAGTCAAAAAGGTAAAGTAGCTGTAGATTTATCATTAAAAAACCATTTTGAGGTTATTCAAGATGCATCAGATGATTTCTATGATGGATTAGCTTTTATTGATCATCTTCAAGATCATATTGAACACAGGTTGAAACAGTACACAAAATGTATTTCTAAAAGTACAAATAATTATTTCAAATATTTAATGGAGACATATAATCGTCAACTTCGACAAAAATTAAGAGAAGTTTTAGAGGATGAATAATGTGTTATTAAAAATATAAGTGTATATTTGCACTTTAAATTTTTTATTTATTAACTGAAGTTTCGAACTTCAACTTATAACAATAATTATGGCAACACGTATAAGATTGCAAAGACACGGAAAAAAGGGGAAACCATTTTTTCATTTAGTAGCTGCTGATTCAAGAGCTAAAAGAGATGGTAAGTTCATCGAAAAACTAGGAACTTATAATCCTAACACAAACCCTGCTTCTATCGACATCAATTTTGAAAGTACTTTAAAATGGGTTCAAACTGGAGCTGAAATGACAGACACAGCAAGAGCTTTATTATCTTACAAAGGTATTCTTTACAAAAACCATTTAATAAAAGGGGTAGCTAAAGGTGCTTTAACAATGGAAGAAGTTGAAAAGCGTTTTGCTCAATGGGAGGCTGATAAAACTGCTAAAATTGAAGCTAAAAAGTCAGGTTTATCAACAGCTGCTGATAAAGAAAAGGCTGAGAGATTAAAAGCTGAAGCTGCGGTTAAAGAGGCGAGAGCAAAAGAAATCGAAGCTAAAAACACTCCTGAAGTTGTAGAAGAAGAGGTAGCTGAAGAAGCTACAGCAGAAACATCAACTGAAGATACTACAACTGAAGAAGATAATTCAGCTGAGTAAAAATCAAATAGAATGAATAAAGCAGATTGCTTTTATTTAGGATATGTAGCGAAACTTCACGGATTTAAAGGTGAAGTTTCGTTGTTTTTGGACGTTACTAATCCATCAGATTATAAAAAATTAGAAAGTGTTTTTATTGACATCAATGATCAATTAACTCCTTTCTTTGTTGAGTCAATCAAGTTAAAAAATCCACCTTTTGCAGCCGTTAAGTTTGAAGGTATAAAATCTGATCATGAGGCTAAAATAATTGAACGAAAACAATTATACCTTCCTTCAAATTTATTACCAGCTCTCCAAGGAAACGACTTTTATGACCATGAAGTTGCTGGTTTTAAGGTTATTGACTCAAACTATGGTGAAGTAGGTTTATTAGAATCTATGATTGATCTATCTAAAAATCCATTGATTCAAGTGATTAATGGAGATAAGGAGGTTTTAATACCTTTTAGAAAAGAAATGGTTCTAAAAGTAGATAGAGAAAATAAAGAGTTTCATATAACTGCTCCTGAAGGTTTGATTGAAATATATTTAAACGACTTATAATGTCGATTTTTTATTTTAAACATTTTCACCTTCATCAATCAAATTCATTATTAAAAGTTGGTACAGATGCAATGATTTTTGGCTCATCTATCGATATTGATGATGACTGTAAGTCTATTTTAGATATTGGTTCAGGGACAGGTGTTTTAGCTTTAATGATTGCCCAAAAAAACTTACAATCAACTATAGATGCTATAGAAATTGATGAAAAAAGTTGTATTGATGCAAGTCTGAACTTTAAAGAATCAATTTGGAGTGAAAGAATAAGTTTGATTCAATCAGATGTAAAGACTCATATTTTTTCAAAACAATATGACTTAATTGTTGCAAACCCTCCTTATTATGAAAATGCATATTTTAATGATTTAAATTTAAAACATACAGCTAAACATAATGAATTGAAACTATCTATTTGTGATTTATTTGAAATTGTAAGTAAAAATTTAAGTGAAAATGGTTTTTTTTGGGTTATACTTCCAGTTTATAATTTTGATAAATGGACATCTTTCGCTAATCAATTAGAATTATATTTAACAAAACGAATAAATATATATGGCAAACCAGATTCTATAATTAGAGTAATAGGAAGATTTTCTAGAAAAAATACAGGCATTATTTCTTCGAGTATAACAATAAGAGATGCTAAGGGACAATATACAGAGGAATACAAAAGGCTAACCATTGATTATCACAATAAGAAATTGTAGTTTGATTTTTTTGATAATGGAATTAAACTTTCATAAAGTCTATTCATTAGGGTACTAATAAATCTAAAATAGTATTAAAAAGTTTATTGAATTTACTTTTTAAAATTTGAATAATTATTCAATACAACTTGGATTCGAAATATCAATTAGTTTCCCCTTTTTATTATAAAATAATTCGTCACTCAATAAGATTCCATTTTTATATTTTGCTTGGTAAGAAATTTTTTTGTTTTTAAAAAAAGTAAACTGATTATTGTGTAATACATTGTTTAAAAAGTAACCTTTAGATGATGTATTACCGTTACGATAATATGTTGTAAATTCTCCTTGAAGTAAATTGTTGGCATAGTTAATCTGACACATTACTTTCCCATTAGGATGAAACCACTTAGATTCTCCGTTTTTCACTCCTCTTTTATATGTTTCAATAGCATAAACTTTTTGGTTGTGAAAGTATTTGTAGGTTGTATCATTTTTAAGATTATCTAAATATGTATTTACCTCCCATAAATCACCATTAGTGTAATATTTATATGATTTACCTTGAAGCTTACCGTTTACATAGTTAAGTTTTTCTTTGATATTTCCTGTTGTAAAATATTTCAAAGTACAACCATTTTGTTTGTCATTTTCAAAATTTCTTTTTTCAATTAATGTTTCGTTGAGATCATAAAACGACCATTCACCAGTTTTTTTACCATCTTGGTATTGACCCGAAGATTCTTTTTTTGAATTTCTATAATAAGAAATAAATTCACCATTTATTTTACCTTTAATGTAGTTAGTCTCGGTAGTTTTTCTTCCATCCTCATCAAACCATTCACACAAACCATTTAATTCATCATTAATGTAATTACTAATGTTCATTAAATTTCCATTTTCGTGATATGAAAGTAACTTACCCTCTATAAGATTATTTTTATAATTCACCTCTTTCGCGAGGTTTCCATTATTAAAATACATAATTCTTTT
Organism: uncultured Flavobacteriales bacterium; assembly: GCA_964580965.1. Taxonomy (GTDB): domain Bacteria; phylum Bacteroidota; class Bacteroidia; order Flavobacteriales_D; family Crocinitomicaceae; genus CAIUKX01. The sequence continues at coordinate 8,304 of CAZOLZ010000013.1, forward strand.
ACCTTCAATTTTACCATGATCATAATTAATTATTTCTTTTGGTGAATTATTCGGGTAAAATGACTCAATTTTTCCATGCAACTGATTATTTAGATAGTATTCTCTTAATTCTATATTACCTTTTTCATCATAATAAATTGATTCACCGTTTAATAATCCATGTTTGTAGAAACTCTTAAAGTGAATTTTACCGTTTTCATAGTACCATGTCGATAAACCTTCAAGTTCTCCATTAATGTAGTTCGCTTCATAGTTGATTGTACCATCTTCATTGAATAATTGATATAAACCATTTACTTTTCCTTGAACATAATATACTTTCTCACCTATGATACCATTTTCGTATTTCCATGTAAATTCTCCCTCACAAACATTGGTAAAAGAAGAGTCAATGAAGAAAGTATTATCAGCTTTTCGTTCGATTTGAGCAAAAAAATTAAGGCTAACAAAAATAAGTAATAACAAGTGTAATTTCATAAGTAGCTTTATTCTATTGTATTTCAATATGTAAGCATATCTATTATAAATATAAAAATAAAATATAAAATTTTATCTACAACTTAATTATAACGTATTTACGGCAACTTAGTTGCCTTAAATACGTTGTAAATCTAACTTAAGTTTGATAAATTATAATAACTTTACCTAAAAAGTCCCAAATGGCTAAGGATTTAGTTAAGATAGTTAATATGAAAATGCCTTATGGAAAATTTAAAGGTGTAAAGTTAATATACTTACCTGAACCATATTTAGTTTGGCTTAAAAATCAAAATAACGGATTTTCAAAATCTACTTTAGGAGATTATCTTTCAATAATCTTAGAAATTAAGATTAATGGTTTAGAAGATTTAGTGAAACCATTAATATCAAAAGAATAAATTTATTCTCTAAAAACAATTTTCTTTAATATAATAGCTATGATAAGGCTATTTATTGTGCAATAAAGTAGTAAAGCTGAAAGTGTAATTATAGCTACAGATTTGGCATTAAAAACATTATGTAATTTATCCATTTCTATAGCTTTAATTTGCTTAATAGTCATTACTTCATAATTAGGATTAGCATTTCGAGCTTGCTTTAATTTACTTTTATTTGCTAAATCTTTATCTAGTGCAACTTCGCGCTCTCTTAATTGATGTTGGATATAACTTTTATCGATTTTATTATAGTAAGTATATATGAATAATGTTATTAATATCGCGTAGGGTATACCCGCTGTTAAGCCATTTTTAATATCTCTCAATAAATTGCTTTGTTCAGTATCTTTTCTTTTTTGAAAATATAAACCAAAACTGATAGCCATTACTGCGAATAGCATATTCAATAAAACACTCACCTTAAATGTTTCTAGAGAGTTCCCTGTCCAAAACAAAAGCAGTTTTGTTAAAAACCACAAAATAGCAAATATAATTCCTGATTTAACTGTTACTTTCATAATTAAGAGATTTTCCCAGTTATAAATTATAAACCGTGAAATTTAAATATTATATTATCTATTCATTGAAACTAAAAACTCCTCGTTAGAAAGAGTATTTTCCATATTCGTCTTTAAGAATTCCATAGCTTCAACAGGTGTCATATCAGAAATGAATTTTCTAAGTACCCAAATTCTTTGAAGCATATCCTTATTTAAAAGTAAATCATCTCTTCTTGTACTTGAAGAAATAAGATCGATAGCTGGGAAAATTCTTCTATTAGCAATTTTTCGATCTAATTGAAGCTCCATGTTACCTGTACCTTTAAATTCTTCGAAGATTACTTCATCCATTTTAGAACCAGTTTCTGTTAGAGCTGTAGCTAAAATTGTTAAAGAACCACCATTTTCAATTTTTCGGGCAGCACCAAAAAATCTTTTAGGTTTGTGTAAAGCATTTGCATCAACACCACCAGATAAAACTTTACCTGAGGATGGAGAAACTGTGTTGTAAGCTCTGGCTAAACGAGTAATAGAATCTAATAGTATACAAACATCATGACCACATTCAACCATTCTTTTTGCTTTTTCAAGAACGATATTAGCTACTTTAACGTGTCTTTCAGCAGGTTCATCAAAAGTTGATGCTACAACTTCAGCTTTTACACTTCTTGCCATGTCTGTAACCTCTTCAGGTCTTTCATCAATTAAGAGTACTATTAAATATGTTTCTGGGTGATTCGCTGCTATAGCGTTAGCGACATCCTTTAATAGCATTGTTTTACCTGTTTTGGGTTGAGCAACAATTAAACCTCTTTGACCTTTACCAATTGGTGCAAACATATCCATTACACGGGTTGATAAATTTACATTTTTATGTCCAGTAAGGTTGAATTTTTCGTCAGGAAACAATGGGGTCAAATATTGAAAAGGAACCCTATCTCTAATATATGAAGGAGGTCTACCATTAATAGATTCAACTTTAACAAGTGGAAAAAACTTTTCACCTTCTCTTGGAGGCCTAATTGATCCTTTAACAGTATCACCAGTTTTTAAACCAAATAATTTAATTTGACTTTGTGAAACATAAATATCATCAGGTGAAGGAAGGTAATTATAATCAGAAGATCTTAAAAAACCATATCCATCAGGTGCAACATCAAGAACACCCTCAGAGGATACAATTCCAACCAAGTCATATAATTCTTCATCTTTCGAATGATCATTTTTTGACTGAGTGTTTTGTTGATTATTGTTTCTGTTTTGTTGATTTGAGTGTTGTTGTTTGTAATTGTTGTTTCGGTTATTTTTTTGTTGATTATTTTCTGAATTTCGATTAAAGTTTTTTCTTTCAGTTTTTTGTGAGATTTTACTTTCTATTTCTGAAGAAGTAGTAGATGAAATTTCTAAATTACTTTTATTTTCATCAGAATTATTTGTATTATAATCATCGTTCTCTTTAGGTTCATCTTCAGCTTTAACCATTTTTTTTACAGTTCTTCTTCTTTTGGTTTTTTCAGAAGCAACTTTAAAGTCTGTTGTAATTGACTCATTTAATTCTTGCTTATCATTATTTAGTGTCTCTGGAGAATTGCTATTTCCATTTATGATTTGAGAGATTAATTCAGCCTTTTTTAAGCTTTCTACTTTTTCTAATCCAATAGATTTAGCTATTGTTCGAAGGTCAGGGAGTTTTTTACTCTCTAATTCTTTTTTGTCCATAAATTATGAAAATGGTAATTAATGTAATATTTTGAATGGAAAATTTCCTTGATATATGATGTCAAAATAAGACTTAACAAAATTAATACAATAATGTTTATATACAAATTTATGATAAAAAAAAAGGAGGCTAGAAGGCCTCCTTTAAAAGTATATATCAGTAGTAAATTATTTCACAGAAATCTCAACTCTTCTATTTTTAGCTTTACCATCTTCAGTATTATTATCAGCTACAGGTTTAGATTCACCCATACCTTTAACTTTTATTCTATGAATTTTTATTCCTTTTGAAACTAATAACTTTTGAACTGATTTAGCTCTTAAAACTGACAGGTTTAAATTGTAGTTATCTGGACCTGATGCGTCAGTATGTCCAACTAATAAAACAGTTAAATTTTTATTTTCTTTCAGTTCTTTAACTAAACCATCTAAATTAGATTTGTAAATTTTAGCACTATTAGTTTTGAAGTATACGAACTCATCGTATTTGTTGGCTATTTTTTCTGTTTGAACAGGTTTTACAACTTCTGTAGCTTTAGCAGTTTCTTCTTTAGCTTTTTCTTCTTCTTTTTCTTCAATAGCTTTAGTTAAAGCCTCTTTTTTTGCTTTTTCATTGGCTTTGTTTAAAGAATCTAATTTTTCTAATTCTTTCAGATAGTTAGAAATCTTGATTACTTCTTCATCAGTATAACCACACAAATCTTTAGAAAAATCACCTATTCTTTTTGCAATGTAAGTTGAATCAGCCGGATTGTAATCTAAAATTGCGTTTTCCAATTGATTGGCGTAATCAGCAAGCTTTAAAGCTTCTTCTTCGCTAAAAAGGTTTTTGTTACAATCATTATCTTGAGCAAAAGTTAATGAAGCTTGTAAACCAACCCCTATGAATAATATGAATCTTTTTATCATTATTTTGAGTTTTATTATTTATTAATAATACCTCTTAAGTGTTGTAATGCATCTTCAGCTTCAGGAGTTTTAGCAGTTACTTCACATTCAGGTGCAGATTGAGATAATTTAAATACTAATCCAATATTAGCTTGTAAGTAACTGTTTCCTGTGAATTTAGCTAGACCTTGAGTATTAATAGCTAATATATTGTTTAACCAAAAATTAGCACCTACACCAAAGTTGAAATTTACAGTTGATAAATTATCGTAGTTTGGTTTTGACGGTGAAGCGTCTCTAAGAGTGTAACCTAATCCAGAAACAACGTATGGGTCAAAGAATTTTGTATCACCAATTAATTTATTAACATCATATTTGAAGTTTACATCAACAGATAAAAAGCTATGACTTTTTAAAGATGTAGATTGAAACATAAATTGAGTTGAAAAACCATCTATACTCAAGTCTTTATCAAAAGCAATGAAAGCTGGGTAGTTTGTATAATCAAATAAAGAAGGGTAAATCAATTTTTTTCCACCTTCATCGTTTATAATAGACCCTCCAAAAGTAACTGACCAAGGTGTTTCAGTTAACCATTTACCAAATGATCTTTTTTCAGTTGCAGTTGTATCTGCATCTTGAGCTTTGATAGTTGAAGAGCTCAAAAACATTAATAATGCTGAGATAGCTAATGTTACGTTTTTTCTTTTCATTTTAAATTGAATTAATTTTTACAAATTTACTTTTGAATTCTCATTAAGTTCCAAAATTTCAGGACAAATGTAGTTAAAAAAACGATTAGCACAAATTTTTTTATTTTTTTCTCTTTTTAAGTTTAAATACTAAGAGTTATGATAATAATAGGTTAATATTTGGTTAATTTATTCAGTTGAAATTTTATTGTTCTTGCTGAAATAGATGTTATATTTGCCTTAAAAATATAAAATGCGATTAATTGATAGTATTCCTCATAATCTGTTCAAGATTAGTATATTTCAATTTAACTCTAGGTACATTGTTAAAATAGAATTAGACCAATTTGAGCAAACATTTAAGATTAATGAAACTGATGTTAATGGACTAACAGAAGTCAAATTAATGATTAGTAAATTACTATTAGATAATTCTTTAAAAAGATTTTTAACTATGAGAGAGGATTGGAGCCAAGCATTTAAATCTATTAACAAATAAAAAAAATATGTTATTTAAGAGAAATCATTTTGGTCTTTTTGTTTTTGTTTTAGGAACTTTAATAAGTTGTAATGAACAAAATAATTCAAATGTTATTGAGAGTAATAATCCAAATGTTGAAGCTAGAAAAGTTGGTGAATTAAAAATTGCATTTTACAATCAAGATTCGATGAAGCTTTATTTTGAATATTATAAAAAAGAAGATTCAATTGTTACTAAAAAACAAATGGCTTTCCAAAAAGAATTGGAAAAGAAAAGAAAGCAAATGGAAGATTATTACATGAGTTATTTAAATAAAGCTCAAAATAATTTACTTTCTCAGGTTGAAGCTGAAGCTTATCAAAGAAATTTGCAAAATCAAGAGGCAGAGCTAATTAAATATCAGGAGTCTGGAGGTGTTAAATTAGAAACTGAAACTATTGCTAAGTTAGAAGAGATTAGCGCTAAAATAGAGCAGTTTAGTAAGTCTTTTTGTGAAAAGAACAATATTGATATTTTATTGACTCAAAGCAAAGGTGGTCAGTTTAGTTACATTTCTCCAGAAATGGATGTTACAAAAGAGTTTGTTGATTACTTAAATGCAGAGCAATCTAAAATTGAATCAGAAATTTTAAAATAATCCACAAAAACTTAATTTATGCTGATTGCAAATCAAAAGAAAAAAGAAAATATTGCTGAATACATTATCTATATGTATCAAATTGAAGATGTTGTTCGTGCATACAATTTCGATTTAGATGCTATCATCCAAAGTTTTGTTAGTCCTCAATTACCTGATGAGTCCTTTTTAAATGATTATAAAAAGTGGTACCAAAATATAATTAATCAAATGGTATCTCAAAATATTCAAAAGCAAGGTCATATTAATGATGTTAATGATGTTATGGTTGAGTTATCTTATTTGCATAACATGTTGTTAAGTATGGTTAAAGATCAAAAGTATATAGATTTATACGAGGTTGCTGTTAAGAATATTGAAGCTTTTAAAGAAAAATCAAATTTGAAAGATAAAAATCAAATAGAGATAGCTTTTCATGCATTGTACATGAAACTTTTAATGAAATTACAAAAAAAAGAAATAAGTCCTAATACTGAAGATGCATTTGATTCAATGAGGATTTTATTAGCTTATTTGTCTAAATCTTACCATAAAATGAAGAACGGTGATTTAGATTTTTTAAATAATTAATATTTGTTTTAAAGCTTTTTGATTACGGATTAGCCTGTTTTTTTACAAGTGTATACAAAAGCTGGAGGTATATTTATAAATACAAATTCAGTTCTAACATTTTTAGTTTTAAATATCATTTCAATTTCATCTTTGGCGTTCTTTGTGTATTGATATTGAATGAATCTACCATTAGTTTTAAGGTTTTCAAAACTGTTTTTTAATATTTTAGTTCTTAGTTTTTCGTTAAAATTAGCTAAAGGTAATGATGAAATGATGACATCTGCTTTTTTAAGATTGTTCAATGATAGATGTTTTTCAAGGTTTTCAGCACCATCATTAATTAAAATAACTCTATGGTCGGTTATTTTTTGTTTTAATTTTTCGTAAAAACTTTTATTAACTTCAAAAATTAAAAAATTACAATTATTCGGTAGTGATTTTATTATGTCGTATGTGAAAGCACCAGTACCAGGACCAAATTCAACAAATACTGATCCTTTTTTATAAACTTTATTTAGAATTTTTCGTCTTAAAAAAAAAGAACTTGGTAAGACTGCTCCAATTGTCTTTTTGTTTTTTATAAATTGTCGAATAAATGATGTCGACTTTATCATGTTTTGTTTTAGTTTTTGGCTACTAATTGTCCTTTATTTAAAATTGCAATTACCCTACCTTTTAGTTCTTTATTTAGAAATTGAGAGTTTAAAGTTTTACTTATAATTTCTTCTTTATGAAATGTCCACCTCCCATTTGGAGAAAAAACAGTTAAATCAGCTGAACTACCTTCCTCTATTGGGTTATTCTGAATTTTTAAAATATTTTTTGCATTTGTTGTAACAGCTTTTATGAATAATTCTAATTCAAATTCTTCACATGTACTTAAAGCGCTGTAAACAGTTTGTAGTTGAATTGATCCAAATGATGCATTGTCAAACTCTACATCTTTCTCTTCTTTATCGTGTGGCCTATGATCAGAAACAATTGTGTCAATAACACCTTCTTTTAATCCTTCCCAAAGTGCTAAACGATCATTCTCTCTTCTTAATACTGGTAAAACCTTATAATTAGAATCAAAGTCAAATAATTGTGTTTCGTTGAATATCAAATTTGAAATGTGAACATCTGCAGTGATGTTTAATCCTTGATTTTTTGCCTTTCGAATCAAATCAATACTTTCTTTACATGAAACGCCTGTTAAGTGAAGTTTTCCCTCTGTGTATTCTAATAAACGAATGTTTCTTTCAGTTTGAATTATTTCTGAAATTTTGGGGTCAGCTTTAAGACCTGTTTTTGTAGAGGCTTCTCCTTCATTAACTATTCCATTGTTAGCCATTGACTGATCTCGAGAAAATCCTATTACTGTTCCGTCGAAATTCTTAGAATACAATAAGGCTCTATACATAATCCCTGAACTAACAGGTTTTAAATCGTCGGAAAACAATCTAACGCCTGATTGAAACATATCGTACATTTCAGTGAGGTTTTCTCCTTTCATTTTTTCAGTAATTGTTCCAATTGGATGAATAGACGTTACCTCATTTTGAGCTTGATTTAGTATATAACTTACTTGGCTTTTTGTATCGATTACAGGAGATGTTCCTGGAAGTACTGCAACATGAGTATACCCTCCATAAGCTGCTGCTTTAAGTCCTGACTCAATTGTTTCTTTGTGTTCGAATCCAGGATCACAAAAATCTGCTTTCAAATCACACCAACCTTGAGATACATGAAGATCTTCATCCTTTATTACAAAATCATAATTATCAGTTATTGAATCTGCTATTTCAATAATTTTATCATTTTCAATTAAAACATCTTTATTTTTTAAATGATGTGATGATTGTTCATCAATGATTTTTGCAGATTTTATAAGGATTTTCATAAGTTCTATGTTGTTTTATTTTTTGCAAAATATGAGTCTTACTTCCAAAATTTGATAATTGAAATCTCAGCAAATATCAATATTAAAGATAACATTATAAAAAGTTTCCAGGTTTTTTTTTCTTTTTGAAGCTTAATTGTTGATTCTGTTATAGGGCTTCCATTCTCATTAATAGATTTAGGGTTAAAAATTGATAATAGTTCGGTTTTGTTGTAATAATTTAGTTTTGACTCAGAAGGATTATTGTTTACCGATACTGTTTCTCTAATTTTTTCATTTTGAATTACATTATAAAAGTCAGGTTTTAAATTAAGATTGATTAAATCAATTTTTGTCTGATTTTCTTTTGTCGATTGTTTTGGAATATATTCTTTACTATCATTTTTTAATTTTAAAGGTTGATTATTGCTCAGTATTTTATTGTAAAGTGTATAGTTTTCTTTTGAGTCGTTTATAAAATATCTTAAGTTTGACTTGGAGCTTAATTCACAAATTCGTAGAACTATTGTAGGGAAAAGAGCATTTTTAATAATGTCTGAATCATCCGAAGATAAGGAGCTGGTAAATAGGTAAAATGGGGTGTGGATGTTTTTGATTAGAATAGGTGAATCGTTGTTTAACTTGATTAAAGGAAAGCTTTTGTTACACTCAAAATCTATATAATGTTTAGTTGTTACTCTGTTAATTTTTGGTTTCGACTTTAGTTTTAATACACCTTTAAAAAAAATAGATTCAGATTCGATACTTGTTATTTGTGTTTTTGAATGGTTAATTTTAAGTATTCTTCCAGTTTCTATTTCTTTCAATAATTTTTCGTAATCTTCTTTTTTAAAAAAATCCATTTTTCCTGGAAAAATTATTATAGAAGTATTTTTGTTTAATTTGTTTATTAATTGGCTTTTTAAAAAAGGAGAAATTCCTCGAAGCCCATTTAGAATGATGACTTGTTTATTTATGAAGGTTTTATCGTTTAATTTTGACTCATTCACTGTGGAGATATTTATTTTTTCTTCTAAATTCAGAACGTTTTTAACAGAAGCTGAAGAGTCTTTACCATTAATCAACAAGAGTTCTATTTGACTTGAGATGTCATAGTTGAACCTAAAGGTATTATCAAATTGAGTGTTTAAATCTGTTACGGTTATACTTCCTTTGTTTGATTTTTTATTTTGTTCAACAAAAGAATATGAGATATTTTTTTTAGAATATTTAGGAATTGAAGTGTAAAAAGTTCTATTAAAATCTTCAAGATTTAGTTTAAGTTCAAGATTTTCTAAATTAAATTTAGAGTTATTATTCAAACGAAAATTAATTTCACAATTTTCTTTTTGACTGTGGTATGGTTTACTAAACCAAACAGAATCAATATATATATTTGATGTTTGAGAAGGGAGGTATTGTTTAACTAAAGTTGAGTTTAAATAATATGTTTTATTTGATGATGATTTTTGAAAATCAGAAAAAATATAAAGTTGATTCTTTGATAGTTTATTTTCGCTCAACCAGTTTTTAATCTTATCAATTTTGAACACGTTTGTTGAAACGCTAATTTTTTCAATTTCTTGAATTGATTTTTGTTTATTGAATGATTGTGGCGCTGAAAAAGGTAAACCATTTGTTAAAACTTTAATTCTTACATTGTTTTCAAAGGATTTGATTAGAGATATAGCATCATTTTTTGCTTGAGATAAAAGTTCACCTTTTTCCCCCTGAATTGTCATTGATTCAGAATTATCTATGTAGATAATTTTATCTAGGTTATTGTTTTTACTGTTTTTTTGATTTAAATAGAGGTTAGAAAATGCTAAAATTAATGCTGATATATATGCTATTCGTAATATAAGTAGAAAGATCTTTTTTAACTTTTTTATTGAGTTAGATTTAACACTAAGTTCCTTAAGAATCTTAATATTTGAAAAATATACTTTTTTCTTTTTCCTGAAATAAAAGAGGTGAATTATTACAGGTATAAAAATCAAAAAAAAACACCATAAAATTTCCGGGTTTTTGAAATGCATGTGTTTATTTCATTAAGTTTAATAATTTCTCTTTAACACTCTCTAATCGACTGATAATTTCTTGATTTTGATTTGATTTATTTGAAAGTTCTTTTTTTAGATTTTTGTTTTTTAATGCTTTCTTAGCGCCTTCTAATGTGTATCCTTCTTTTTTAACTAAAATATATATCATATTGAAGTTTACAACGTCTTTAGGGGTGAATAAACGATTTCCTTTTTTGTTTTTTTTAGGTTTAATAATAGAGAATTCTTTTTCCCAAAAACGAATAAGTGATGCATTGACTTTAAATAAATCAGCAACTTCACCAATTGTATAGTAAAGTTTTGTTAGTTCACTTTCTTTAATTACTTTCAAAACAGATTAATTTATGTATCGAAAATAGTTATAATTTTATAACATGTAAAATATTCTGTTGTGAAAAGTGTTTTTTTGATTTTTGTATTTCTCACTTTGTCTGTGGTTTTAAAAGCACAATTTCAAGATTCACTAACTATCGATAGTGTTTATTCATTTGAGCCAATAGAAAATAAAAAAGAGGAACTTATAAATGATATTATTTCTCATGCGAAAGAATTCTTGGGTACTCCATATAAATACGCAGGAACTTCACCTGTAGGTTTTGATTGTTCAGGTTTTATTTATTACGTTTTAGGTGATTTTGGTTTTAAGATAACACGAACGAGTTATGGAATGGCTGAATTTGGAGAAACTGTCAAGTTAGCTCAAGTAAAACCGGGTGATTTATTATTTTTTAAAGGCCGAAATTTAAATTCTAAAACTGTAGGTCATGTAGCTTTAGTTGTTGAGCATGATGAAGAAGGGATTAAAATGATACATGCCTCATCTTCGAGAGGGATAGTGATTGACCTTTTTACGAACAGTAGTTACTATGTTCCTAGATTTTTAAAGGCTAAAAGATTGGATTATGGTGTTGAAACGGATTAATTTATTCTGTCGATGAATTTGATTTATTCGTCGATTATCCTAATAACAGTAAGGATTTCACTTCTTTTTTCAACAAATAACCCCACTTTTCAACAATTTTCTCATTTTTTTTGCTCTAAATGTTGTATAGTAGGTATATTACTATATATTTGCTATAACAATTTTATTAACACTTTTAAAAAAATTAATTATGAACAAGGCTGAATTAATCGATGCAATTGCATCTGAGTCTGGATTATCTAAAGTTGATGCAAAAAAGGCATTAGACGGATTTGTTGCTGCAACTTCAAACGCTTTAAAAAGCGGAGATAGAATTTCTTTAGTTGGTTTTGGTTCTTTCTCAATTTCTGAAAGATCTGCTAGAACTGGTAGAAATCCACAAACAGGAAAAGAAATTCAAATTGCTGCTAAAAAAGTAGTTCGTTTTAAAGCTGGTGCTGAACTTTCAGCTAGCGTTAATTAATTCTTTTGAATTATTAAGGTATTAAGGGAATCTTTTGATTCCCTTTTTTTATGTTCTAAAAGCTTTCCTAAATGAATAATAAACAATTGTTAGATGCTTTTTATGAAATTATTTCTGAAAGTAAGATTGAAATGTTTGATCGTATTGCTTCAGATAGAACAAATTATTTAACTGTTGTATTGGAAAATGTTTTTCAAGAACATAATGCAAGTGCTGTTTTAAGATCATGTGATTGTTTTGGGATTCAAAATTTACACGTGATAGAAAAAGATAATCAATATAAAGTTCAAAGAGATATTGCTTTAGGAGCTGGTAGATGGGTTGATGTTTTTAATTATGATAAAGGTGATAATCCAACTTTAGATTGTTTGCTAAAATTAAAAGATAAGGGATATAAAATAGTAGCCACAACACCTCATGAAAACGATTGTTTGATTTCAGAATTGGATTTGTCTCAGCCATCAGCACTAGTTTTTGGTACAGAAAGAAAAGGTATATCAAAAGATGTTAAAGATTTAGCAGATGAATTTGTAAAAATTCCTATGTATGGTTTCACAGAAAGTTTTAATGTTTCTGTTTCGGCTGCAATTACTCTAAATCTATTGAGGGCTCGTTTAGAGAAGACTAATATAGAATGGAGATTAAATCATCAAGAACAAATTGATTTGAAACTTGAATGGTCTAAAAAAATTGTAAATAAAGGTGAATTATTAGAAAAAGAATTGAAAAAAAGATTCTCATTGGATTAACATTATGATTGTTATATTTGTGTATTTAGTTGAAGAATAAATTAATTTTAAATATGAAACATAATTTTGGAGCGGGACCATGTATTTTACCGCAAAAAGTTTTTAAAGGTGCTGCTGAAGCCGTATTAGATTTTAATGGTTTGTCAATTTTAGAAATTTCTCACAGACATAAAGATTTTGTGTCGGTTATGGAAGAGGCGATATCGTTCGTCAAAAAAGCTTTAAATGTTCCTGAAGGCTATTCGGTGTTGTTTTTACAAGGAGGAGCAACTTTAGGATTTACTATTGCAGCATTGAACGGTATGAGAGCTCATAAAAGAGCCGCTTATATAAATACAGGGTCATGGTCTACAGGAGCAATTAAAGAAGCGAAAAAAGTAGGAGTTGATGTAGTTGAAATAGCATCATCAGCGGATAAAAACTTTTCATATATTCCTAAAGATTTTGATGTGCCTTCAGATATTGACTACATTCACTTTACATCAAATAATACGATTTATGGGACTCAATTTAAATCTTTTCCAAAGTTGAATGTTCCTTTAATCTGTGATATGTCTTCTGATGTCTTTTCAAAAACAATAAATGTGTCAGATTTTGATTTGATTTATGCAGGAGCTCAGAAAAATTTAGGTCCAGCAGGAGCAACTTTATATATAGTAAAAGATGAGTTCTTAGGAAAGTCAACATCATCTTTTTTACCAACTTATTTAGATTTACAAGCGCATGTAAATAAAGGGTCAATGCTGAATACACCTCCAGTATTTTCGGTTTATGTTGCAATGTTGAATTTAAGAGATTTGATAAGTAATGGAGGGGTAGAAGCAATTGAAAAAGTAAATGATGCAAAAGCTCAGTTATTATATAATGAAATAGATTCAAATCCTCTTTTTTATTCACCTGTAGCAAAAGAAGATAGATCAAATATGAATGTTACTTTTTTATTGAATGATGAAACTCTAAAAGAACAGTTTGATGAGAAATGGAAACAAGCTGATATTGTAGGTTTACCTGGTCATAGATCTGTAGGGGGATACAGAGCATCAATGTATAATGCACTACCTTTATCAAGTGTTGAAGTGTTAGTAAATGTAATGAAAGAATTCTCTAAATAAAATAATAATGATTGTTTTAGCTAATGACGGTATTTCTGATGCTGGTAAAGTTTTATTGGAAGATAACGGTTTTAATGTAGTTACAGATAAAGTTGCACAAGAAGATTTGATAGATTACATCAATGAAAATAATGTTACAGCTCTTTTAGTTCGAAGTGCTACAAAAGTTCGTGAAGATATTATAGATAATTGTAACTCTCTTAGATTAATTGGAAGAGGAGGTGTTGGAATGGATAATATAGATGTTGAATATGCAAGGAGTAAAGGTTTACATGTTGTTAATACACCAGCATCATCTTCTCAGTCTGTTGCTGAATTAGTAATGGGACATATGTTTGCAATAGCAAGATTCTTACCTGACTCTTTTAAAAATATGGAAGAAGGAGATTTTAGTGTATTGAAGAAAAAGTATGCAAAAGGAATTGAACTGAGAGGTAAAACTTTAGGTATAATTGGATTTGGTAGAATTGGTCAAGCTATAGCTACTTACGCATTAGGTATAGGAATGACTGTTAAAGCTTTTGGAAGAAAGCAGGAAAAAGTGACATTAAATCTTAATATTAATGAGAATGTTTACCCAGTAGATGTTAATGTTTCAAATGATTTAAGTGAAGTTTTAAATCAATCAGATTTTATTTCATTACACGTTCCTAAACAAGAGAATAACAAATCAGTTATTTCTAAAGGAGAATTTGAAATGATGAAAGATGGTGCTATTTTAATTAATGCAGCAAGAGGAGGGGTGATTAATGAAAGAGATTTGTTAGAAGCTTTATCTTCTGGAAAGATAGCATATGCGGGGCTTGATGTGTTTGAAAATGAACCTAATCCGAACAAGCTGTTGTTGCAGAATCATAAGATTGCATGTACTCCTCATATTGGGGCAGCTACTATTGAAGCTCAAGATCGAATAGGAGGAGAATTGGCGTCTTTAATTATAGAAAAATTAAAATAGTTTTTTGTGGTTAAAATAAAACCTTTTAAAGCTTTGAGGCCAGTTAGGGACAAAGTTCATCTTGTTGCTACAAGACCATTTTACTCTTATAAAAAAAATGTATTAAAGGCTAAATTGGAGGACAATCCTTTTACTTTTTTAAGAATTATTAATCCTGAGTTTAATAGTGAATATAAAACAAAACCAAATTCGCTAGAAAGGTTTGAATTAGTTAAACTTAGGTACAATGAATTTATTAATAAGGGGGTTCTTATTCAAGATAAAACACCAAAGTTTTATGTTTACAGACAAACTAAAGGTAGTAAGGTATACACAGGTTTAATTGGAGGAGCTAGCGTATCTGATTATGAAAATGATATTATCAAAAAGCATGAGGCGACTTTAACTTCAAGAGAACAAATGTTTACAGACTATCTTGATGTTGTTGGATATAACGCTGAACCTGTTTTGTTGTCTTATACCTCTACTGATGATATAAAAAAAATAATTGCAAAAATAACCATAGAAAGACCGGAGTATGAGTTTACGACAACAGATCAAGTAAAACATGAGTTGTGGTTAACAGATGAAAAAGAAGTGAAATTGATTGAAGACTACTTTAAAGCAGTACCTTCAATCTATATTGCAGATGGTCATCATCGGTCATCATCGTCAGCATTATTATCAAAAAGTCGAGTTTCTAAAATACCTGATTCAAATAAGGATTTTTTTCTTGCTTATTTAATTGATGAAGATGACCTTACTATATTTGAATTTAATCGATTGGTTAAAAATTTAAATGGCTTAACAAAAGAAGAGTTTTTGGATAAGATTTCTTCTTTTTTTACAATTTCAAAAATAGAAAATGCTCAAAAACCTACAGAAAATCATTCGATGACAGTTTGTATTGAAGGAGATTGGTATTTATTTAGATTTAAAGAAGAAATAATAGACTATAGCAACCCTGTTAAATCATTGGATGCTGAGTTGCTAACCAATATCATTTTAACTCCTATATTAGGAATTAAAGATTTAAAAACAGATAAATCAATAGAGTTTATAAGTGGAGTTGAGCCAATTGAAGAAATGGAAGATGCAATTGTTAAAAAGAAATTTCAAATTGGTTTTGTTCTTTTTCCAGCTACAATGGATCAAGTAAAGGAGGTTGCAGATCATAATTTAATAATGCCACCCAAGTCAACATGGGTAGAACCAAAGTTACGAAGTGGTCTAACAATTTATAATATTAACGATTAAAAAAATGTCAAATTATAAAGAAGTTTTAAATACGATTCCAAATGATGTCTGTTTAGTAGCGGTATCCAAAACGAAACCAATTGATGCTATTCTTGAAAAATACAATCAAGGTCAACGTATTTTTGGTGAAAATAAAGTACAAGAATTAGTTGCAAAATATGAAGGTTTACCAAAGGATATTGAGTGGCATTTAATTGGACATCTTCAAACAAATAAGGTTAAGTATATCGCTCCTTTTGTTTCTTTAATTCATTCTATAGATAGTTTAAAATTATTAAAAGAGGTTAATAAAGAAGCGAAAAAAAATAATAGAGTAATTAATTGTTTATTGCAGTTTCATATTGCTCAAGAAGAAACAAAATATGGTTTAAACCTCGAGGAAGCAAAATCGTTATTAGAGTCAGAAGAATTTATCCAAATGGAAAATGTTTCTGTGGTTGGGATAATGGGAATGGCTTCATTTTCGGATGATGAAAATCAAGTAAGGGACGAATTTCGTATTTTAGAAAATACTTTTAGTATTTTAAAAAGTCATTACTTTAAATTCAATGACAACTTTAAAGAAATTTCAATGGGAATGAGTGGAGACTATAAAATTGCAATAGAAGAAGGTAGTACAATGATAAGAGTTGGGAGTTTAATTTTTGGAAATAGATAATTATGATAATAATTAAGAAAATAAATGCTATATTATTCGTTTTAAGTTTAATATCTTTTACAATATATGCTCAGGATAATAGTACTGTTTTAGTAGATCGATTTGCTGATATTCAGATATTAAGATATGAAGTGAAAGATTTTGACAAATTGACA
The DNA here is from genome assembly GCA_964580965.1 of uncultured Flavobacteriales bacterium. GTDB lineage: Bacteria > Bacteroidota > Bacteroidia > Flavobacteriales_D > Crocinitomicaceae > CAIUKX01. Next base: position 24,864 of record CAZOLZ010000013.1, read on the forward strand.
TTGAACCAAAAAAAGTTAGTATACTTTTTATCTCAAGCGGGACTTTCAGGGAGAGATATTATTTACGATCAAAATAATGAATATAATCTTGAAATTCGAAATGCCCTAGATCAGATAGTTTTAAATTTTAAAGGAGACAAGACTACTGAAGAATGGAATAAATTTATGATTTATGCTAAACGTGTTTGGTTTTCAAATGGAATTCATCACCATTATGCAATGGATAAAATAATGCCGACTTTCACAAAAGAGTATCTAAACTCATTAATAAAAAATTTATCAGAGGTACAACTTTCAGATGATGCAATTGAAGCTATTTTTTCAGAAAATGTTGCAATAAAACGAAAAGTTAAAGATGCTAATAAAGATATGGTTGTAGCTTCAGCTAATAATTTTTACGGAGATGGTGTTACTCAAAAAATGGCAGAGGAATTTTATGCAAAAAAATCAATAAAGGGAGATGAACATCCAATTGAACTAGGGTTAAATTCCACCCTTACTTTAGAGAAAGGTAAATTAGTTGAAAAAGTTTGGAAATCTAATGGTAAATATGGAAAGGCTATAGATCAAATTATTTTTTGGTTAGAAAAAGCTGTCTTAGTTGGAGAAAATGAACAACAACAAACAGCATTGCTTAAACTTATCGAATTTTACAAGACAGGAGACTTACATTTATGGGATGATTATGCAATCCTGTGGGCTTCATCTACTAAAGGCGATATTGATTGGATTAATGGATTTATTGAAGTTTATGGTGATGCTTTAGGAAGAAAAGGTTCTTATGAAAGTATTGTTCAGATAACTGATTTTGAGGCTTCAAATCAAATGAAAGTACTTGCTGAAAATGCACAATGGTTTGAAGATAACTCATCGATTTTAGCTGAACATAAAAAGAAAAATGTGAAAGGTGTCAGTTATAAAGTTGTTCAAGTTGCAAGTGAATCTGGAGACGCTTCACCTTCAACACCAATTGGTGTGAATTTACCAAATAACAATTGGATTAGAGAAGAACACGGTTCAAAATCTGTTAGTTTAGGAAATTTAATTGCAGCATACGCAAAGGCTGGAGGTAATGATATTTTAGAAGAATTTGCTAATGACAAAGAAGAAATTGAAAGAGCAAAGAAATATGCAGGCAAAGGTTCAAAAATGCATACTGCTTTACATGAAGTAATCGGTCATGCTTCTGGTCAAATTAATAAAGGTGTGGGTCAACCTGCTGAGACTTTAAAAAATTATGCAAGTACATTAGAAGAGGCAAGAGCGGATTTAGTTGGACTTTATTTTATTATGGATCAAAAATTAATTGATTTAGGTTTAGTTCTTTCAAAAGAAGTAGGCATGGCTGAATATGATGGATATATTCGTAATGGTTTAATGACACAACTACAACGATTAGATCTCGGAAAGAATGTTGAAGAAGAGCATATGCAAAATAGACAATTGGTTTCTTCATGGGTTTTTGAAAAAGGACAAGAAGAAGGTGTTATTTTGAAAGTTGTAAGAAACGGAAAGACTTTTTATGATATTCAAGATTATATAAAATTAAGAGACTTGTTTGGTGAATTATTAAGAGAGATTCAACGAATTACATCTGAAGGAGATTACCAAGCAGGAAAAGATTTAGTTGAAATTTATGGTGTTAAGGTAAATCAAGAAATTCATAAAGAAGTACTAGATAGAGTTAGTAATTTTAATTTAGCTCCTTATAATGGATTTGTGAACCCTACTTTCGATGTAATCCATGATGAAAGTAAAGAAATCATTGATGTTAAATTAGAGAATAATCAAGATTTTGTAGAACAGATGTTATATTATGCTAAGATGTATCATTTTTTAGATTAATTCTGCAATTTAAAATTTATGTGCGGAATAGCAGGTTTTATTGATTGGTCGAAAAAAACTTCAATATTAGAGTTGAAAGAAATGACCAATGTTCTTCATCACAGAGGCCCAGATGGTGGTGGTGAAGACTTGTTTAAAAATGAAGATTATCTGATTGGTTTTGGTCATAGAAGATTGGCAATTATTGATGTTTCTGATAATGCTAATCAGCCAATGAGCTACAAGGATTACTCGATTGTTTTTAATGGAGAGATTTATAATTACAAAGAAGTCAAAACTGAATTAGTTGGTTTAGGACATTCTTTTGTGACTGGTTCTGATACAGAAATGATTTTGCATGCATATGAACAATGGGGTGAAGAATGTCTTCATAAGTTTATTGGTATGTTTGCTATTGTGATTTTAAATCAAGTTGAACAGAATATTTTTATAGCGAGAGATAGAGCAGGAGTAAAGCCATTATTTTATTATTTAAAAGGAGATTTATTCTTGTTTGCCTCTGAGTTAAAATCATTTCATAAACATTCGGGATTTCAGAAAGAATTAGATTTACAATCTGTTGCTTCATTTATGCAGTATGGAAATGTTCCATCATCAGAATGTATTTTTAAGAATACTCATAAACTAAAACCTGGTAACTTCTTATCTATTGATTTAAAAAATAAAAAATTCAAATCAAAAGAGTATTGGAATGTATACGATCACTATAATAAACCAAAATCAACTTTATCTTTTGAGGAAGCAAAAATTGAAACTGAAAAGATTATTACCTCTGCTGTTAATTACAGAATGATAGCTGATGTTCCAGTAGGTGTTTTCTTGAGTGGTGGATATGATAGTGCTACTGTTACGACATTGCTTCAAAAAGATAGAACTGAAAAAATCAAAACGTTTACTATTGGAGTTCCTGATATTGGATTAAATGAAGCACCATTTGCAAAGGATGTTGCAAACTTTTTAGGAACTGACCATACAGAACTATATTTTACTCAGAGGGAAGCAATAGATTTAATACCTGATTTATCGTTTTATTATGATGAGCCTTTTGCAGATAGTAGTGCTTTACCTACTACTTTAGTGAGTAAAATGGCAAGGGAATCAGTTACAGTAGCTTTGAGCGCTGATGCTGGTGATGAGGTGTTTGCTGGTTATAATCGTTATGATTATTTGGAGCGTTTTGGTAACAAAATTCAATCTTTACCAAAGTTTGCTAGAAATTTTGCTTACACTGGAATGAATATGTTACCTTCAGATAAAATTCCTTTTTTCAAGCATAAATATAATTTTCACAATCGCTATGAAAAATTAAAACAACTTCTAAGAGATCCATCTTCGGAACGTATAATGTTGAGTTTAAGTCAACAGTTTTCAGATAGTCAAATTCAAAATTTATTTCTGTTTGATGTTCTTAAAAGAGAAAATGCATATACTTCAAAAGAGTTGAAAGATCAGTTTTACTCTCCATTATCTTATATGATGGCAATTGATTATCAGACTTATTTAGTAGATGATATTCTTCAGAAAGTTGATAGAGCAACAATGACTTTGAGTTTGGAGGGTAGAGAACCATTGTTAGATCACCGTATTTTAGAATGGGCAGCAACTTTACCAAATGAATACAAATATTATCAAGGTCAAAAGAAGTATATTTTAAAAGAGATAGTTCATCAATATATCCCAAAAGAATTGATGAGTAGGCCTAAAATGGGGTTTGCTATTCCTATTGCCGATTGGATGCAAAATGAATTAAAAGATTTTGTTGAAACTTACATTAATGAAACTGTAATAGTTTCTCAAGGAATTTTTAATTGGAATTATGTAAAAAAAATAAAAGACGATTTTTATTCTGGGAAAAAAGAATTTGATGTAAAACTGTGGTATTTGTTAATGTTTCAAACTTGGTACGATAGATGGATGAGATGAAAAAAATAAATGTACTATACTTGTCTTATGATGGTATGACTGATCCTCTTGGTCAATCTCAAGTTTTACCTTATTTATTTGGTTTAACAAAAAAAGGTTATAATTTTCACATTATAAGTTTCGAAAAACAGGAAAGGGTATTACAATTCAAGCATCATATCCAACAATTGTGTAATGAAAATAATGTGGTTTGGCATCCTTTAAAATATTCTCAAAAATCACCTTTAGTAACAACAGTTTATGATGTTACAGCAATGAAACGAAAAGCAATTAAATTACAAAAAGAATTTAATTTTAAGATTGTTCATTGTCGCAGTTATATTTCAGCTCTGGTTGGAGTTTATATGAAGAAAAGATTTCATACAAAATTTGTTTTTGACATGAGAGGGTTTTGGGCAGATGAACGAGTAGATGGAGGGTTATGGGACTTAGAGAATCCAATTTATAGTATCGTTTATAAATATTTTAAACGTAAAGAGTTAATTTATTTTAAGGAGGCTGATTACACAATTTCATTAACACATAATGGTAAAAGAGAAATTGAATCATGGAAAGAATTTGGAGGAAATACTCCAAAAATTCAAGTGATTCCTTGTTGTGTAGATTTAGATTTATTTAATCCTGATAAAATTGATTTAAATGAGGTCTTAAGTTTAAAAAAAGATTTAAATATTGATTCGACACAAAAAGTATTAGGTTATGTCGGTTCAATAGGAACTTGGTATATGCTCTCTGAAATGTTAGATTATTTTAAGGTTTTTTTAACTAAAAATGAAAATTCAATTTTTCTTTTTGTTACAGGAGAAAAACCTCAAAATATATTAGAAGAAGCTCAACAAAAAGGGATTTCAGAAAATAACATAAGAATAACTTCTTGTCTTCATAAACAAGTTCCAACTTACATATCAATTTTTTCTGAATCAATTTTTTTTATTCGTCCAACATTTTCTAAAAAGGCATCTTCTCCAACAAAACAAGGTGAGATAATGGCTATGGGAATGCCACTAGTTTGTAATTCTGGAGTAGGTGATACGGATGAAGTTGTAATGAAGTACAAAGCAGGTGGAGTCATAAATCATTTTGAAAATGAGTCATATAAAGCTTTGTTAGAAAATCAATTAGATTTTAATAAAGAAGAAATGCAAAAAGGTGCTAAAGAATTTTATAGTTTAGCAAATGGAATTCAAAAATATTTAGAAGTCTATCAATCTATTTTGACAAATTAATAAAATGAAAGAAACTGTTATAGTTACAGGTGGAGCAGGTTATATAGGTTCACATACAATAATTGAATTAATTGAAAAAACTGATTATAATGTTGTTTCAATTGATAACTTTTCTAATTCAGATCAATTAACTTTTAATAGAATCAAAGATGTTACAGGTGTAGAAGTTAAAAACTATAACATTGATTTATGTAATAGAGAATCTTTATTCAATGCTGTAAAGGAATTCAATATTATTGGAGTCATTCATTTTGCAGCTTTTAAATCTGTTCCAGATTCAGTAGAAAACCCCATGAAATATTATAAAAATAATATAGACTCATTATTGAATGTATTGGGGTTTTGTGTAGAAAAAAAGATTTTAAATTTTATTTTTTCTTCTTCTTGTTCTGTTTATGGAAACATAAATATCCTACCTGTAAAAGAGGATACTCCATTCAATAAAGCAGAATCACCTTATGCATTTACGAAACAAATTGGAGAAAGAATTTTAGAAGATTTTTCTATTTCAAATCCTGAAATTAAAACAACTTCATTACGCTATTTTAATCCAGTAGGAGCTCATATTTCAGGTAAAATAGGTGAGTCTCCCATCAATCCACCGACAAGTTTGATTCCAATTATTACACAAACTGCAATTGGTATTAGAGAAAAAATGTTTGTTCATGGTACAGATTACGAAACTAGAGATGGTTCTTGTATTCGTGATTATATTCATGTATCAGATATTGCAAAAGCACATATTAAAGCTCTAGATTATTTAATTCACAAAAAGAATAAAACGATTAATTCTATTTTTAATTTAGGAACTGGTAATGGTATAACTGTAATTGAAGCAATTGATGCTTTTAAAAGAACTACTAATATGCCTTTGAATGTTGAGTTTGGTCCAAGAAGAGATGGAGATGTTGAAGCTATTTATTCAGAAACTACACGATCATATACTGAGTTAAATTGGGAACCAGAAGTAGACTTAGAAACGATGATGGATTCTGCTTGGAAATGGCAACAAAAAATTCGGGATTAATTTTTTAAAACCTTTTATATTCTTCAATTAAGTTAGCAACAATTTTATTGACAGGTAAAACTTCTTTAACATACTCTATACTTGGTCCAGCACACCAAACTGATTTATACGTTGCACTAAAGGCTGCTTTTTCAAGACTTTTCATCCCTTTATAAAATGTTAGAGCTTTGACCCATTTTTTTAAGCGTTTATTTTTGTTTAAAAAACGTTCTAATAAATTCTGTTTAGTTCCAATTCTCTCTATGTAAGGTGTTTTAATTACTGTACAAGGTGTACCAGAAAGTTTAGTTGTCATTACAATATCTTTTGCTCCAAAATCAACACATGCTTGTTTATAATCTTGAGATACTCTACATTCTTCAGAAGCTATAAAAATACTTCCAATTGAAACACCTTCAGCTCCAAGATTTATTATTTTTTTGATATCTCGACCTCTACTTACTCCTCCCGCAGAAATAACAGGAATTGAAAGGTTTTGCTTCAGTAAAGGAACTAATTCATCATAGCTTAAATTTCCAGCATGCCCACCTGCTTCTTTATTAACAGCAATAACAGCATCTGCATTCATTGTTTGAACTTTTAAAGCGTAATTTAAATCTGTCACATCACAAAATACCTTAATGCCATTTTGATGTGCTTTTTCAATTATTTTTTTAGGTGAACCAAGAGATGTTATTATAAATCCAACTTTTTCTTCACAACAAACAATCAACTGTTCCTCCAAATAAAAATTTGATTTATTTGCAATAAGATTAATACCAAATGGTTTACTACTCTTAGATTTTATTTCTTTTATCCCTTGTCTAAGATCGTTTATAGATCTAAAGTTTAAAGCGGGTATAGCACCTGTTATACCTGAATTCAATGCTGCAATAATCATTTCTGTATTTGAAACTAAAAACATTGGAGCCAATATTACAGGGAAATCAATATTCAATAACTCTGTAATTCTATTTTTTATTATTGATTGCATTATTTATATAAAATTAAATGTCCTGAAATATTATTTTCCTTATCTGTTGTTGTTTCTTTAAAATGAATTTTCCAAACATACATTTCATCTGGACAATATTCACCTTCATTTCCACCATATCTTCCATTCCAACCGACAGCTGTGTCATGTGATTCAAAAATTAATTGTCCCCAACGGTTATATATATACATTGTGTAATCCTCTATTTCATAACCACTATAAAAAACAGGTTTAAACGTGTTGTTAAACTCATCATTATTAGGAGTAAATGCATTAGGGATATAATAGATCAACTCGTCTTTCAATTCGATAAATTGTCCAGTAGTATCAGAACAATTAAAAGCATTGTTGGCTATTAAAGTAATATAATATTTTCTCGGATCATTTGGAAATTTATGTTGTGGGTATGTTTCAATACTTGTTTCGTCATCATCAAAATCCCAATAATAAACGTTAGCATTTGTTGATAAATTATTAAACTCAAAAAAAGGATTAGAAACAGTCTTACTATAAGTGTCAACAGTAAATTCAGCGTTTGCTTTAGGGTGAACACAAATTAAAGAGGCTTTAGTAAGCGAGTCAACACATCCATTAGCACTTGCTATTAATTTAATATCGAAACAGTTATCAGTATTAAAAATGTGGCTAACGGAATCAATTTCAGTTGTTGAATTAAACGTGTAACCATCTCCAAAATCCCAATTTACCTGATCGAATTGTGGAGTTGAATTATTTAAGAACTTGACAGTTAATGGTAAACATCCACTACTTGTATCTACAGTAAAATCAATTGTTGGGGTAGTGTTAATTGTTATATCAAAGCTAGATTCATAAGTACAATTTCCGATTTGATCATAAAGCCAAATAGTTTGAGTTGAAGTGATAGTGCTATTAATAATATTACCTCCATTTACTTGAGTATCATCATAAAAGTTTTCATTTCCAGAAAGATTTGTTCCAGTAATTGAGGGTAAAGAATAAGAATCACAAATAATTTGATTTCCAGGATTGGAAATTGAAGGTGTTAAATTAATAGTAACATCAAAACTAGTTTCATCCGTGCATGATCCATCAGCATCATAAATCCATACTGTTTGAGATGAAGTAATAGGGCCGTTAATAATGGCACCTCCATTAGCTTGTGAATTATCATAAAAGTTTTCATTTCCAGAAAGGTTCGTACCTGTTATATTACTAAAAACGTATGAATCACAAATTGTTACATCTGAAGGAGTATTAAGAGAAGGTGTATAATTTATAGTAACATCAAAACTGATTTCATCCGAACAATTTCCATTATTATCATAAATCCAAATTGTTTGAGAACTAGTAATAGGACCAGCAATTATGTTACCTCCATTTGCTTGACTATTATCATAGTAGTTTTCTGTACTTGATAAATTTGAACCTGTTATTACAGATAAAGAATAAGAATCACAAACAGTTTGGTTTCCAGGGGTAGTAATTGATGGAGTTGTGTTAATTGTAACAATGAAACTTTCTTCAGAAGAGCATGTTCCATTTTGATCATACATCCAAATAGTTTGAGTAGATGTAATAGGTCCACTTAAAATTTGTCCACCATTTGCTTGAGAATCATCATAATAATTTTCGTTACCTGATAAGTTTGTTCCAGAAATAATAGGTAGTGAAAAAGTGTTACAAGCCGATTGATCTCCAGGGTTATTGATTGTAGGAGGTGTATTATCAACAGTTAAAGCATAACTTTCTTCATCTGAACAACCATTGTTAGAGTCGAAGATCCAAATAGTTTGAGAATTGTTTAAAGGTCCTGTTAAAACTTGTCCACCATTTGCTTGAGAATCATCGTAATAATTTTCGTTACCAGATAAGTTTGTTCCAGTTATCGTAGGTAGTGTGTACGGAGCACAAACAGTCAAAGCTCCTGGATTATTAGATATACTAGGAGACAAATTAATTGTAACATTAAAACTTATTTCATCTGAACAAGCACCGTTTGCATCGTAAATCCAAACAGTCTGAGATGATGTTAAAGGTCCAGTTATAATTTGACCACCATTTGCTTGAGTATCATCATAGAAATTTTCATTTCCAGATAAATTTGAACCGGTTATAGTAGGTAATGTGTAGCTATCACAAACAGTTTGATCTCCAGGATTTGTAATTACAGGAGTTTGATTGACTGTAACTAAAAAACTTTCTTCATCAGAACAAGAACCATTAGTATCGTAAATCCAAACCGTTTGAGTTGATGTAATAGGACCAGCAATTATAATTCCGCCGTTAGCTTGAGAATCATCGTAGTAACTTTCATTTCCAGAAAGATTTGTTCCAGTTATTGTAGGAAGAGTATATGAATCACAAACAGTTTGGTTTCCAGGGTTTGTAATATCTATATCAGAAACAACTAGAATGCTAGAAGCTGGAGAAGGTAAACAACTTAAATTTACAATTGATATTGCATCCAAGAAGTTACCCATTGTAGCCCCACCAGCAGCGCTTACAGAATTAAACCTTAAAGTATAATTTGTTACACCATTATCTGGGAATGTATAGTTTACGGAATTATATTCCCATGCTGTGTTTCCTGCAGAAAAACTGCCGAGATTATCGTACGGTCCTCCTATTGGACCAATTTCAACACTCAATACATCTGTTCCGTTCCTTCCTCTGTGAGCAAAAGAAATAGAAACGCTAGAACCAGGCACAACTGTAAAATCTTGATAGATGCTTGATAGTTGAGTAGCATTCAATTCGATGAATTGAATTCCAGAATATGCTGGAACTCCATTATATCCATTTCCCCAAACTTCTATTAATGAATTCGACGCAGTCGTACTCCAACATGATACAGAACTTTGATTTACTGTTGAATAAGATCCTGCTGATGTAATATTATCATCTTCGAAGTCTGAATTACAAAAAAGATTTGAATTTGAAATACTAACGGTGTATGTTCCAGCGATATTGGAAGTGAAACTTGAAACATTTCCAGGGTCACTAACACCTGATGGTACAGTCCATGTATAATCATAAATGGATTGAGGTGAAACAATTGCCTCAATCGTAGACATTTCATTTACACAAATGCTAGGTGTAGAAACAGAAAGTGTTGGTAAATCTAATACTTCAAAACAAATTTCATTAGATTCACAAATTAAATTGTTTGATAAGTCATAAATTCCAGCAATATAACATTGATTTGAAGTAATGTCTTCATTTATGTTGTTAACATTTATCTCACCTGTTGACCAAATAGTTTGAGAAGGTATGCATGGACCTGCATTAACTGTAATATTATCCAACCCCCAGTTGTCATATGCTGAACCACTAGAATTATACTGAATCCATCTAAACTTTGTTGAGGTTGATATTGCACCATTTGGAATTATTACAGTGTAGTTAGCCCAATCTGTAAAGGGAGTCGTAGCTCCAGATGGAACAGAATTCGTACTTGTACTTGGTATGTTATTTAAAATTGTTCCATCTGGTCTAAAATATTTGAATTCAGTCCATGTTGAACCATTGTCAATACTATACTCAATTGATACACCTTCCGTTTCTAAATCAGGACCTTCACAAGGAGAACTTTGAGATTGAATAGCATATTTTAAATCAAAAGTAATTGTACCACCTGAGCAAACGTCCAAAGGTTTTGTCTGTATTTCAGGTGTAACCGAGCCTGATGAAGAGGCCCAATAGTAATTTCCATCAGGTCCTATACCACATGGAGTGGAAAAACTCGCTGATCCAGAAACACTCCATCCTGAAGGCATTGATCCAGAATTAAAATTAAATGAGTAATCTGCTCCAGGTATAAAGTAATTAGCATTATCTATAGTAAGATTTGTATTTAAACTTGAGCAAGAACTTAGGTTTGAAGTAGTTGAAATGTTAATATCACATATTTGTGCAGAAACATTAAATACAAATAACATTGAACCTAGTATTTTGTAGAAATTTTTAGACATAATATTAATCTAATAATTCAATTTCAAAGGATTTAAAATGCCATTGAGATTCAAATTTGGAATTGAAGATTATAAAATATAATTCTGGATTAGTTTGATTAATTGGGTTTCCAATTAATTTTTGATTTGCTTTTAATATTAAATTACGTTTAGTTTCTTCATTTTCCCCATTACATCCATAGCATCCTTCATCATATTGAAGCTTAAAGTTTATACTCTCTTTCAATTCATAATTCTTTTTATTGGTTAAGCTAAAAGAAATAAATCTTAAAGTGTCTAAGTCTCTATTAATAATTTCATCAATTTTACTTTCAATACTGAAATCATTATTTTCAAATGATTTTTTCCACAAAGAATCTTGCGAAAAAAACAGAAAAGATTTAATGGTTAAAATTATTGTTATAAGATATTTTACCTTCATTTTGTATATATTAAACAATCAAATATAATTACAAATTAATGATTAAATAAATAGTGTTAAAAAGTAAATCACAATGCAGTTAAATGTTAAAATTTTAATTACTTTATCTGTATTTTTGTTATGAATAATTAAATACTTTGTATGAAATGAAAAATTGGTTAAAAGCTTTTCGATTGAGGACATTACCTTTATCCTTATCAGGTATTATTTTAGGAAGTTTTTTAGCTAAAAGTAAGGGGGCATGGAGTATGAATACTTTTTTGTTAGCAATGTTGACAACAATTCTATTTCAAATTCTTTCAAATTTAGCAAATGACTTAGGTGATACTTTAAAAGGTGCCGATAATGAAAATCGAGTAGGTCCAAAAAGAACAGTTCAAGAAGGAGGGATATCAATTTCAAAAATGAAAAGTGCAATTGTTATTTTTTCTGTTTTAGGCATGATTTCATCAAGCTTTTTAATAAGAACAGCAATTAACTTATCCAATGATTCAATTTTATTTTACATCATTTTAGCTGTTTTATGTATTGTTGCTGCAATAACTTATACAATGGGAAAAAAAGCATATGGATATTTGGGGTTAGGTGATTTTTTTGTATTCATCTTTTTTGGATTGGTTAGTGTTCTTGGGGTTATACCGCTTTATACAAACTCATTTGATTGGATTTATATTTTCCCAGCAAGTACAATAGGCTTTTTATCAACTGCTGTTTTGAATTTGAATAATATGAGAGATCAAGTTAATGATAGGGAAGTGGGTAAGAATACATTAGTCGTTAAAATAGGGGCTCAAAATGCTAAAATTTATCACACTTTACTTATAGTTTTGTCAGCAACTTCGTTATTCTTATTTTCATTAATTATTCAAAATTACATTATATTATACTCATTAGTTTTTTATATTGTTTTGATCAAACATTTGAAGTATGTATGGGATGTAAAAGACTTTAAACAGTTTGATTCTGAATTAAAGAAGGTAGCTTTATTTACATTTTTTATAGCTATTATTTTTAGTTTATTGATTAATATTTAAATTGAAATTTAATGGTAGTTTCATTCGAAAAAAAAATTTTTAAGTTTAAAAAACCAAGCGGGACAAGTAGAGGTGTTTTATTAGAAAAAAAATCATGGTTTATTCGATTAGAATTGAATGGAGTTATTGGGGTAGGAGAATGTAGTGTTATTCCTGGTTTATCACCTGATTATGAAGATGATAAACAGTATGAAGCTGTGTTGAAAAAGGTTTCTCAACAAATTGAGTTGTTAATCAACAATTTACAACTTCTAAAAGATTATCCTTCAATACTATTTGGAATGGAATCTGCAATTTTAGATTTGATGAATGGTGGTAAACAAGTTTATTTTGATAATGAATTTTCAAAAGGAAACTTGAGGGTTCCGATTAATGGATTAATCTGGATGGGAGATTTTGAAGAGATGAATAATCAGATCCAACAAAAGATTCAAGAGGGTTATACTTGTATAAAAATGAAAGTAGGTGCTATTGATTTTGATCAAGAAGTAAAACTATTGGAATCAATTCGAAATAAATACTCTTCAAAAGAGTTAATTTTAAGAGTTGATGCAAATGGAGCGTTTAATACTTCAAATGTTGAGCGTAATCTTCAGATTTTAAATAAATTAGAAATTCATTCAATAGAGCAACCAATAATGCCGAAACAAATCGATTTAATGGCTGATTTGTGTAAAAAGAATATAATTCCAATTGCACTTGATGAAGAATTAATAGGTGTAAATATTTTAAGTGAAAAAAAGACACTTTTGGAAAAAATTAACCCTCAATATATTATTTTAAAACCAAGTTTACATGGTGGAATCACAGGAACTAGAGAGTGGGTTGAACTTGCTGAAAAAATGAATATTGGATGGTGGATTACCTCGGCTTTAGAATCAAATATAGGTCTAAAATGTATTGCTGAGTTTACAGCACAATTTCCAATAAATATGCATCATGGATTAGGTACTGGCTCTTTATATGAGAATAATGTAGATACAGACCTTACAATAGAGAATGGATTCATTTATGAAACAAAGTAAAAAAGCAATTGTAATTGGTGCAGGTGTTGCTGGTTTAGCATCTGCTATTCGTCTAAAGTTAAAAGGTTTTGAGGTAAATGTTTATGAAGCTCAACCTCAACCGGGAGGTAAGTTAAATCGAATTAAAATAGGCGGGTATAGTTTTGATACAGGTCCGTCTCTGTTTACAATGCCTCATTTTATAGAAGAATTATTCGATTTAGCAGGTAAGGATATAAGTAATTACTTTTCTTATATTAAATCTGATATTGCATGCCATTATTTTTTTGAAGATGGAACTCGGTTTAATTTTTATACCGAGGCTCATAGAAGGAAAAAAGAATTTAATAATGTGTTTAGTGATGATGTTGAAAATATTGAACGATACCTAACCAAAAGTGCATATATATATGAAAAAACGAAGAATACATTTCTAGAAAAGTCACTTCATAAAATCAATACTTATTTAAATAAAGATATTCTTTCAACAATTTTTGCTATCCCAAATTTAGGTCTTTTTACAACTCTTCATAATCGAAATAAAAAAAGCTTTAAAAATAAAAAGTTAGTTCAGGTATTTGATCGATATGCTACTTATAATGGTTCAAATCCCTATAAAACACCTGGTATAATGTCATTGATTCCGCATCTTGAAAATGGAATAGGCACATTTTTACCTAAAAATGGGATGTTTGATATTGTTGAGGCCTTATATTCATTAGCTAAAGATATTGGAGTTGTTTTTCATTTTAATCAAAAAGTTGAGCGAGTAATAGTTGAAAAAAATACGATAAGTGGTATTGTTTTGTCTGGTGTTAGAATTGAGGCAGATCTTATTTTTTGTAATGTTGATATTAAAATTGCTTACCAAAAACTTTTAAAGGATGTTCGAATACCTAAATCTGTTCTGAGTCAAGAACCATCAAGTTCAGCGTTAATATTTTATTGGGGTATAAAAAAAGAGTTTAAAGAGTTAGGGTTACACAATATCTTTTTTTCAAATGACTATAAAAAAGAGTTTGAATTAATCTTTAAGAAAGGTGAAGTTATTGATGATCCTACAGTTTACATCAATATTACGAAAAAATTCGTTGATAACGACGCACAAGAAGGTTGTGAAAATTGGTTTGTAATGGTAAATGTACCTTATGATTCAGGTCAAGATTGGGGTATAATAAGAAAAGAGCTTCGCAAAAACATATTAATTAAGCTAAGTCGAATTTTAAAAGTAGATGTTGAACGCCTTATTGAGGAAGAAGAGTATTTAGACCCATTACGTATAGAAGAGAAAACCTCCAGTTATGCAGGTGCTCTTTACGGTTCAAGTTCAAACTCTCAGACTGCTGCCTTTTTTAGAAATCCTAATTTTTCAAAAATAAAAGGACTTTATTTTGTAGGGGGGAGTGTTCATCCTGGAGGAGGAATACCATTATGTCTTCTTTCCGCTAAAATAGCAACTAGTATTGTCAAATGATATTCTACATTCTGAAACAAAAAAATAAATTATATTTACAATTTTATTAAAAATAGTAATAACAATGAATATATTAATTACTGGAGGTGCTGGTTTTATTCCAAGTTCAACAGCTGATAAATTATTAGAAAATCCAAACAACAATATTGTATTAGTAGATAATTTTTTGACAGGTTCTGAAACAAATATTCCAAACCATCAGAATTGTAAATTCATTAAATGCGATGTGAATAACTACAATGATATCAATCCGATAATGTGTAGCTATAAATTTGATTATGTTTTTCATTATGCTGCTGTAGTTGGAGTACAGAGGACTTTAGATAATCCTAAAATGGTTTTAGATGATATACAAGGAATCAAAAATATTCTTGATTTAGCAAAAAGCACTGGTGTAAAAAGGGTGTTTTATTCTTCTTCATCGGAAGTTTATGGAGAACCAGTTCATCTCCCTCAAAATGAGGAAACTACTCCTTTGAATTCAAGGTTACCTTATGCTGTTGTTAAAAATGTTGGGGAAGCATACTTTAGATCTTATCAACAGGAGTTTGGATTAGATTATACAATATTCAGATTTTTTAATACTTATGGTCCAAAACAAAGTACTGATTTTGTGATGTCTAAATTTATAAACTCTGCGTTAAATGGAGAAGATATCACCTTATACGGTGATGGTATGCAAACAAGAACATTTTGTTACATAGATGATAATGTAGATGCATGTTTGTCAGCATTGAATGATAAATCAACAGTTAATACCGTATTTAACATAGGAAGTGATTTAATTATAACAATCAAAGAATTAGCTGAAACTATTATTCGATTAACAGATTCAAAGTCTAAAATTGTTTTC
Organism: uncultured Flavobacteriales bacterium; assembly: GCA_964580965.1. Taxonomy (GTDB): domain Bacteria; phylum Bacteroidota; class Bacteroidia; order Flavobacteriales_D; family Crocinitomicaceae; genus CAIUKX01. The sequence continues at coordinate 40,597 of CAZOLZ010000013.1, forward strand.
TTACCACCATTAAAAGATGGAGATATGACAAGGAGACAGCCAGATATTACCAAAATGAAGCAATTACTGAAAAGGGATTTATTACCATTAGAAAAAGGTATTAAAAAAGTGCTTGAAGCAAAAAAATAAATTAATGAGGAAAACATCGGTCTTTTTTTTAGTTCCTTATCCTAAAGATAAAGCACCTTCTCAACGATTTAGGTTTGAACAATATTTTAAAGTTTTAGATCAAAACAATGTAAAATATATTGTTAGAGCATTTTACTCCCCTAAAACTTGGGTTATTTTACATTTAGAAGGACATGTCCCAAGAAAAATTTATCGCATTCTATTTTCTTTTTTTGTCAGGTGGATTCATGTTTTTCAGGCTTTACTTTATGATGTGGTTTTTATTCACCGTGAAGTAGCTCCAATTGGGCCTCCATTCTTTGAGTTTATTTTGGCTAAAGTTTTTCGGAAGAATATAATTTATGATTTTGATGATGCTATTTGGCTACCAAATTATAGTGAGGCGAATACGAACTATCATAAGTATAAAAATTACAAAAAGGTCGATAAAATTATAAAATGGGCAACTGTTATTAGTGCTGGAAATGATTATTTGGCTGATTATGCTAAAATTAATAATACTAACGTGGTTGTTAACCCAACAACAATAGATACAGAAACCTATCATAATCCAAGTTTACATAAAGTTCAACCAAGTGATAAATTGGTAATAGGTTGGACAGGTACGCATACAACGTGCAAATATTTGGAGTTTTTGGTTCCGGTATTGGAAAAGTTAAAAAATGAATTTGACTTTGAATTCTGTGTTATTTCGAATCAAGCACCAGATTTTGAAATTCCGAATGTTAACTTCATAAAGTGGAATAAGTCGACTGAAGTTCAAGATTTAATGCGTTTTAATATTGGGGTAATGCCACTTCATAATGATAAATGGGCAAAAGGAAAGTGTGGATTTAAAGCTTTACAATATTTATCTTTGGGTATTCCTGCTATTGTTTCACCTATTGGTGTAAATGTTAATATTGTTGATGAAGGGAAAAATGGCTTTTTGTGTGAAACTGCTGATCAGTGGTATAATGCATTGTACTATTTAATGTCCGATAAGAATCACAGAGATGAGATGAAAAAGGCAGCTATTGAAAAAGTTGAAGATGAATTTTCTGTTAAGAGTAATCAAAAAAAATTTCTATCGTTAATTTTAAAAAAATGGAATTAGTATTTGTATCAGGGAATAACAACAAAGTTAAAGAGGTTCGTAAAAAGCTACCTTTAACTTATAAAATGAAAGGATTGAATGACCTCAATTTTTTTGAGGATATTCCTGAAACTTCAACTAGCTTTGAAGGAAATGCAAAACAAAAGGCTTCTTTTATTTATTCAAAATTCAAGTTGAATTGTTTTGCTGATGATTCAGGTTTAGAGGTTGATTATTTAGATGGAGCTCCGGGTGTTTATTCAGCTAGATTTGCAGGAGAAGATAAAGACGATGCAAAGAATAATATTTTGTTACTAAATAAATTAGATGGAGTTTCAAACCGAAAAGCAAGATTTAAAACTGTTATTTGTTTAATTTTAGAAGGGAATGAATATTTCTTTGAAGGACTTGTAGAAGGGGTGATAATAGAAAATTATAAAGGTAATGGGGGGTTTGGATATGATCCAGTTTTTAAACCTGATGGCTATGATAAAACTTTTGCAGAAATGACATTGGAAGAAAAAAACCATTTGAGTCATCGAGCTATTGCAGTTCAAAAAATGTTAGATTTTTTAAATGAGCAATAAGATTTATGGCATCAAAAAAAATTAAAATTTTACCAAATCAACTGGTTGTTTCTTCCTTATCTGATGATTTGTTTTTGATGTCTTTGATTTCAGGAGCATGTAATTCAGGGTTTAAATCAATTTTAATAGGTGTTAATGAAAGTGGAAAAGTATTAGGTATTAACTCTGTAGGTTTTGTAGAGTTTTTTACTGAAAAGATTAATACAACTTTTCGAGGTTTAATTGATTTTTCTATTGAGATACAAAATCATGATTACAAGCAGTATGCGGTTTTTTTTATTGAAAATATTCGAATGAAACCAATAGGTTTTTATGATGAAGGTGTTTTTTATGAGAAAATGATAGTCTCCAGAAGAGTTTTACCTTTAAATCATTTATTAAAGGCTTTTTTAATTGCAGAACAAAAAGAAAGTCTACCAATTCTTTCTGATGATATATTGTTGCAATTAAAAAATATTACTCCAGGTAAATACAGCTATTCAAGATTTAGGAAAACGTTGAATTTGTTATCAATTTCAGAATTAGATGATTTAATCGTTTTTATGTTACTAAAGCGGGACTGTAATATAGACTTTGAAGATAATCAAACGTTTATTTTAATCAGTGAATAACATTTTTTAACAGTCTAACTTCGAATTAAATTTTTTCTACTGAAATAAAATATGTATCTTTAGAACGAATTTAAATTTAAAACTATGGGAAGACCAGCAACAAAACCAGCAAAACTTCGTGACGGGTTTTATATCGAAGTTAAGAGTCAAGGGAGTTCTGGGGTTTTAGTAAGACGTGATACTCGTGAGCAGATGATGCTCGCAGCAGAAGATTATTCTCGTACCAAAATGGTTTCAGTTTTGGGTGAAATGAGAAATGATAAATGGATTGATTAATAAACTGAATTAAGCTGGCTAAGTCCAGCTTTTTTTATATTCTAATTAT
>CAZOLZ010000014.1:0-41269 GCA_964580965.1 uncultured Flavobacteriales bacterium
CAATTAATAATATTATAATTAAAATGGTAATCCATCAATTCCTGTTTGATATGGCTTTATTTTTTTTGGAATTTCACATTTATACTTTTCATTTAACTTAACTATCAAATCTTCTAATAACCATTCATGAATGATTTCAACTTCACTCTTCCCAACATCATCGTTTCGATGAAGAAACTCATCTGAAATACTTCGATGAGATAGATAAAATCCTTGTTCCTCCCAATTTTCATCCTCTTCAGAAATTTGTCCAAATGTAATTTCTCTAATGACTTTAAAAGAGTCAACTAAATCCTCCGACATATAGTTTATTGGGTTTTTATCTAAATGAAGATGAGTTAATTTTAAGCCAGTTATTTGAGCAGGGACAGTTTCTATTTGGTTTTGACTTAAATCAAGAAATTTAAGTTTAGTTAATTTTTCTATACTATCCTTGATGTTGTCGATTCCACAAAGCGATAAGTTAAGTGATTCTAAATTTTTTAATTCAAAAATTATTTCAGGAATATTGATTAAAGGATATGTAGACTTGATTGTTAATGATTGAATTTCTAGATGATTAAAGCTAGGAATTTGTTCAATATTGCAATCAATAGACTTTAGATTTGAAGAAACCCCTTTAACATATATGATATTTCCTAACTGAGAATAACATGAAAGACTTTTTAGCTTTTTTAAATTGCTTAAATCAACTTCAATCAGAGGATTGTTTGAAATATCTAGTTCCTCTAACTCTGTAAAAAAGTAAATTTCTTCAAAATCTGAAAGTCCAAGCCCCGAAATATAAAGACTTTTAACTTTTTTAATAAGATCTAAATATACAAAACCTTTAGGCTGAAAAGTTTCCCCATCTTTAATAAGATTTAGTTGATATTTGATTTGAAACTCTAATTTGGGATTTTCAATTTTAATTTTTTCACTCATGTTTAATTACTTTTTTGAATATTGGCCTTAAGTGTTATGATTTTTTTACAAATTTCAAATTCCTCAATTGATTCAAAAAACTTAAGACAGCTTTCCAAATGATTTTTCCAATTTTCTTTCTCAACACTAATTATCATTGTGTTTCCAGAATTTTTATTTACTATTTTAACAATTTCTAAAACATCAATTTTTTTATCAAAAACTATTTTGACACCTTCTAATATTCTATGGTATATTTCAAAATTGTACCTTTCAAAAAACAGTAATTCATCTTCTTCATTGTCAATAATAATCTCTTTTAATTCTATCATATGTTAAATTAAAGCCCTTGATAAGGACAAAGTTGCAATGTTTAATTATTAATCTATGCTAATAAAGCTAAATACTCATATAAATTATCTTATAATCTTTGCTCCTTTATTTGTCATCATCAATAAAAGTTTTTCCATTTCCACTAATTTTTCATTTCCATTATGGGAGTATCCTTTTAACTTATTGTAACGTTCCTCTTCAATGGCTTCTTTTAAATAACCGGCTGGAGAAAAACCGTCATCATCAATTTCATTTATGTTTTCATTGGTAATTAGCAATTGAATGGTCTCTAACCAAAGATTTCTAATGCAATAGATTAGAGAATTACAGCCAGGCGTAGCATAATCTATGTATTCATGATTTTGGTTGTTTGTTTTATGATTTAAATTAACTCCAAGGGTTATTAATGCTTTTAAAATTTGAGGGTTTTTGGTAAAAAAAATGAGATTCATATTATACTCATTCACATATTTATTTAAATCAATTGTTGCTGAAAGATGATTTAATTTTTCAATTACCTTTTTTGGGTTTTTGCCCAATATACATTCTACATGAAGTTTTCTTACTTCTGATAATTCAATGCCAAATTTGTTTTGCCCTTTTTTATTTTCCTTCTTTGAAAGATCCATGTTTTGTGATATTCTGTGAAGAAATTGATTGTATGTTATTTTTTTATTATTGTCTCCCATTGTGTTTGTATTAAAGTTTAAAGCAGTAGATAAACGAATCAAAAAGTTCTTGTGAATTTGATTCTATATTTTTTTTAATATTCTCATATTTTTTTCGGAAATATGAGCTCTTGCTAATTAACTGTAAATTATATTCTCTAATCAATTCTTTTATTATATTATTTTCTTGATTTTGATTCTCCGCAAACAAATTGTCTGTAAACAAATATTTAACTTTTAACTCTTTCGCTTTTTCAACCCAAGATTTACTTTCTGAGAAAGAACAGCATCTATGAAAAAGTAATACGGAGACACATTTAATTTCCTGAATAAGTTTTAACATTTCTTGATTGGTGGTGTTTGGAAAATAATAAACAGTTTTTTCAGCTTTTCTATTTGGAAAGTTTACGGTAAAAATCATTTTTTGGTATTGGAAATTTTCTTTTCCAACCGAAACATCATCACTGGTTTGACTTTCCAATGTTATTTCATCAATTTTTTCTAATGATTCTATATTTATAGCACTTGAAATATCATTAAAAAAGTAAGTTTTAATTTCAATAAAAAAGTTATTGAAATTACAATTATGAATAGGTCTAAAATCATCTCCCGATGATGGGTACCACATAATGTGTTTTTTGTCATTTCTATTTATTTCATCTAACATTATACGTCTATATATTTATACCCTTGTTTTTTTTGGTATTCGAATGAACCTGGGGTTTCTCCAACTTCATATCTTGAGGGGTAAGAAAATCCATAAGCATTTTTAAAAGGTTTTTCTCCTAAAACAAGTATTCCTTCTTCAATTAAATCCTGTGCTGTTGAAATATGAAACCCTTGTAGGTTCCATACATCTCCTGTGTTTACAATATATTGAAATAATGGGCCTATTAATTTTTCATTTAATTGACCAGTTTCAAATTGGGATAAGTAGCCAAACCATGTTTGTTCATTAATTATTTTTTTTAAATCCATTTTGCTATAATTCTTTTAGTCTAATTCCTGTAATTTTTCTTTTAATTCTATTTTTTCTAATTCATCCAAATCTTTATTTAATAGATACATTAGACAAGATATAGAGAGATTATCATATTCGTAATTGGAATTTTCTTTTTTATGTTTTATATTCATATAGCAAATAATTTATTTAAATAATGTTATAATTATAATGTTGTTTTTGAATATATAAATAATATTTTAAAAAAACAAGTTATTTATGGTGTTTAGTTTTTAATTTTTACTTCTGTACAGTTTTTAAAGAATTAAATTCTGTTAATTATTTTATTCAATATAAAAACATAAATGATTAGAAAAGAACAAGAACTAATAAGGGCAATACTCATATGGGATAATGAAGAAGCTTCTGAAACTGCCCTCACAATTATCAAAGGAATAGGTCAACAACTCAATGATTTGGACTTAAGTGAAAATAAGAAGTTAGATACATTGGTTCACTCTCAATATGATTTAGATTTAAGTCAAAATAAAGCTTTAACAGTAGTAAATATCTATGATTATTGATGCAACTGCTGTGAAGAGAACTGGATAGTTTTTATTTATTCATCTTCCAATAGTGCCGATAATTCATCATTTTCTTTGAAAAAAACAGTCACTTTTTCAAAATCAAAATTACTTATTTTAAATCCATTATTCACTTTGAAAAATATTTGTCCTTTTGAATAGGAAACATATTTTTTTGCCCAATTATTGATAGAAGTAGTTACAAGATCATAATTTTTGAGTATTGAATCCCCAAACTTTAATATATTACTACCGTCAATCTCTAAAATTTGCTTTATAAATGTTAAATCTAATAAAATATCAGTATTTAAATAACGTGTTGAAAAAGCTCCATTTTTTAAACAAGTATTACCTAACTGCTGTACCGATTTAATAATAATTTCTCTGTCATTTTGATAGTTAATAGGAAGGTATGGATAAGCAGATATTCCAAACTTATCTTTTTTAAAATAGTTTAGTAACTCCTCTTTTGTTTTCAAATGATAGAAAAAATTGTGCTTAGGGCTTAAATCCAATGCTTTTTGTTTTATTTTCTTGCTAGCAAGGAGTTTATCATTCATTCCTGCAATTGGAGATTGTAATAAATCCCAATGATCCCAGTCCCAACCAAATTTAACGCCATCTTCTTCAACAACTTTCATTAAATCTAGTTGATTTAGTATATCTTGTTCTGATTGCTGATGCTTTAATGATATGAGCTTAGATTTTAATTTAAGATTATTACATTCATAAATAAATCTTTGAGTTAGGTATGGGGTAATATCTATATTGGTGATAAAAGTTTCCTTTTTTTTAATTAATAATATATAAAGTACTTTTTCAACAACGTTTACAAAATTCTTTGAAAAAATGTCAGAATACCAAGCATCTGATTTTTCATTGAAATATTCATCGATATAAGGATTAATAAAAAATAATTGATAGGCTTTTTTAATTAGGTTTTCTGAATCTTCAATTAATCCAATTTTCTCTAATTTCAAACTTAGATTAAATAATGCATGCCTATTTGAATACTCATTTAAAACTAAATCATTCTCAGCAATTAAATCATTCAATGACAACAGCTTATCAGCTTGTTTTATATCTAAATTATCTATCAGTTTTAGCCCTAAATCTCCAAGTCCTTTCTTATTTTTCAATCGTTTGATTACTTCATCATATTCTGTAAGCCCCATTTCTTTGTCATATTTATTTTAGTTCTCTTTAACAATATAAATAAATTTATTTATTATGTTGTTTTACATAAACAGCAAAAATTCTTTGATTCAATAGCAATTGTAGTAAGATTCAATCAATAGAGTTAGGGCTTTTATTTCAATCTGTTTTAGATTTTAAGATCCAAATTGGTTTCCAAAAACAAGCAGGAAATCGGAGATACTAGAAGCTGAACTTTGAGAAAACTTATCTAATAGTGAAATTAACCCTAATAGTTTTATATTTCAAAATAAACAAATTCAAACCCTCCATATATTATTCATTAACATACAATACCATTGCAAACACTTTCCGTATATTTGCAACGTATGAATAAGAAAAAAAATAAGGTTTTAGTAGCTGTTTCTAACGACTTATATACAGATCAGCGTGTACATAAAATCTGCTCTTTCATTCATAAACAAGGTTATGATGTAAAACTCATTGGACGGTTAAAAAAAGATAGTCCGTCAAATATTAAACGTGCTTATCAAACATTTCGTTTTAGGATGATTTTTCATAAAGGAGCTTTATTTTACGCAGAATTCAATTTAAAATTGTTTTTTTATTTACTTTTTCATCCTGCAAAAAAAATTGTATCCAACGATTTAGACACACTTCTTGCATGTTATCTGGCAAAAAAATTGAAGCTTAATTGTGACATAATTTATGATTCTCATGAATATTTTACAGAAGTCCCTGAGTTAGTGAATCGACCTAAAATTCAAAAAATATGGGAAATGATAGAGGGCGCCATTTTCCCTCACTTAAATCAAATTTCGACTGTCAACCATTCAATTGCTAACTTGTATAAAAAGAAATACAATAAAAATTTGGCTGTAATAAGAAATATAGCCCCAAAATGGCATAAACCTGAATCTTTAAAAAGTAAAAGTGAACTTGGAATTCCAGAAGGAAAATTAATCCTTATCATTCAAGGTGCAGGAATTAACATTGATCGTGGTACTGAAGAAGCAGTAGAGGCAATGAAAAAGATTGAAAATGCATGTTTAATTATTGTTGGAGATGGAGATGTTGTTCCATCTCTTAAAAATTACGTAAAAGAAGAACGATTAACCGAAAAAGTATTGTTTTTCCCTAAAGTAGATTATCAAACTTTAATGCAATATACTTTTCATGCAGACATTGGATTGACCTTGGATAAACCACTAAACATCAATTATCAATATTCTTTACCCAACAAAGTTTTTGATTATATACAAGCAGACACCCCTATTCTAGGTAGTAATCTAATTGAAGTTGCAACAATCATCCAACAATTTGAAGTTGGTATTACAATAAATGAAGTGAATGCAAAAACTATTATAAATTCCATTGAAAAAATTCAAAAAGAGCCAAAAATTTTAGATCTATGGAAATCAAACTGTAATAAAGTTCAAGATGATTTAAGTTGGGAAAAGGAATGTTTGAAGTTAGAAAAGTTTTATCCGAAACTAACTGCGTTTCATACGGTGAGTTAAATTCATTTTCCTTAAATTATGATTTAACAACAATAGTTTATACAAATTAAACAAAAAAATAGAAGGGTTGTTTCCTTTCAACTGATTAATCAATAGTCTTTTCATACCCAAATAAAATATTTGTAATAGGGCACTGAATAAAACTAATTTTTGATACTTCCTTAAAATAATTACCGCTTGAATGAATGCATTATCAAAATTTTTGAACCTCAAAATTTCAATTAAATTTTGAATTCCTTGTTCTGTTTTTCTAATAAAATTTTCATTTGTTTCAATATCGCCGTTCAAAATTGAATTATCAATATGCTTAATCGGTATACCTTTTATTTTTAATTCAAGTCCAAATAAAGTATCCTCATGTCCATAAAGCTTAATTCGTTCATCAAACTGAACAACTTGTAATATCGACTTTGGAACAATAAAATTATTTGTCATAAAAGAATCATAAGGCAATAAACTTCTTTCAGTCTTCGTCTTACTTTCCCTTTTATGACCATATTTCCAACTTAAAACCTTATTCTTTGTTGGTTTTAATTGTGGATAAACCCTACCCCCACATATTACAGCATTCGGAAATTGATGTATTGCATGAAGATACTCTTGAAGAAAACTTTTATTCGTAACTAGTGAGTCAGCATCTAAAAATAACAGATGAGAATACTGAGCGTATTTCAAAAATAAATTACGAATGCAAGACCTTCCGATGTTTTGATCGAGTTGTAAAAACTGAATCTTATCTAGAGAATTTAACTTTTGTCTGTACTCAATATCTGATGCATCGTCGATCACAATAATTTCACACGGGGTATCCAGAAATTCAACCTGATTAACCAATTCATTAATCAATCGGCTCAAATCAAAATTATATGATGGAATACAAATTGACAGCATCTTAATTCATACTTAAGTATTAGATTTTAATGTTAAAAGAATTTGCTTTACATCAATCATTTTAAACACAAAAAGTAAACCAATTCCAAAAGCGAGTTGAATAAAAATATTAAACCCTAAAAACTTAATTAAAACGGTTGCAACTAGGGCAAACATCACATACTTAATAATTAGTGCAATCTTAAAACTGAATTTAAACAAGAAAAAAACAAAAATCAATTGAGTGATTCCGAGACCAACTTGTGTTATTACTGATGTTAATGCAGCTCCATTCGCACCAAATTTTGGAATTAAATAAAAATTCAATCCTAAACTAACTAAACAACCAATAAACGAAATTTGATTTAATAATTTTAAACTTCCATTTGCAGTCATTAATGTACCAAAAATTAATGTAAAAGTCATTCCTAGAAAGCTAATCATTAAATATTGAAATGGAACAATTGTATTGTCTACATTATTCGAATAAATTAGTGCTAGAATCTCATGGGTATTAAAAATCAATACTAACATTAAAATAAAAGAACCTCCTATCAATATTTCAGCACTCATCTTTAATAAGGGGAGTATTTGTTCTCTTCTTTTAATTTGAGCAGAAAACATAGGAAGTAATAGATTTGCGAATAAAATTCCAAACATGTAGAGTGCATCTAACAATCTGAAACCTTGAGCATAAATCCCTGCTTGATATTCTCCCTCGTGATGAAGCCGTTCAAGCAAGATTGCATCTGAACGGGTATAAATTGTCATTAATAAAAATAGAATTGCAAAAGGAAGGCTTTTCTTAACTATGGCTAAAGAAAAAGCCCATTGAAATGAAATTTTAGGTAACCCAATCTTCTTGAACAATGAAAACATCGCTATGAGAAATGTACAGCCGTAGGCAAATGTTTGCATCCAAACAAACCATTCAATTTTTATTTGATGATCTGAAAAAAACAATATGTACCCCCCTACAATAATCAAAAACAATCGGTCTAAAATAGAAATTAAAGCATCTGTTTTAAAAAGCAATAAACCTGAGAAATGACTTCTGAAATAACCAATAAATACAACTAATAATTGATTAAACAATAATAAGGCTAGGATCCCTATTTGCTCTAGTTCAAAACCTAACCATACTGCAACAAAAAGAGTTAAAACAGCATAAATCAAAAATAAAAACAACCGGAAAGTCAGTAGTTTCCCCATATATCTTGTAACGATGTGAGGAAATTGAGCTATATGCCGAGTTGTATAATTATTTATCCCTAAGTCAAGAAAAATTGTAAATAAAAAAGATAGGTTTAGTAGAGAAAAATACATACCATAGGATTCTGCTCCAACTTGATTTTGAACAGTTGCATCTATTCCAAAAATAGAAATAGGCTTAACGATAAGGTTAAGTAATATTACAAAGACTAGATTCGATAAGAACTTCTTCTGCATATTGCCTAATTATCAAACTTTGTACTGAATATAAAATTTTGGTGTGGTATTTTAGCGTCTTTATACGCTAACATATTACCTTTCTCAATAACAAAAGCACTATAACCTAATTCTTCCAAAAAACTAAAGCATTTTTCTCTGTTCTCATTCTCCCAAAGTTCCGTATAAATTATTGGTCGATTTTTTTTGATTAGTGACTCTCCTCCTTTTAGAACGAAATACTCAAAATTTTCAACATCTAATTTAATGCCTTGGATTTGATAAGTATTGAAAAGTGTATCAACGGTACTCATTTGAACTTCAAAGCGATCACCTTGATTCCATTCCGTAATCGAATCATCAATTACATGACTCAACCCTTGCATTTTTGTTTTTCCATCAAAAGGTAAAACCATTTCAACCTTTTTGACCTCAGTACCTAATGCCAATTGATACAATAAAACATTCGTTAAATTGAAACGCTTTTTAATTTTAGACAGTACTTTAAAATTGGATATAACAGGTTCTACAGCATGAATTTTAATTTGAGAATTCTCTTTTGCTAAATGGTAACTCATAATACCAATATTAGCACCTAAATCCAATACATCTCCTTTACCAGGTTTTATTAGGGACAAAAAATGGAAAAAATCACGCTCTTTTGTATCGAATTTTAATGTGAAAATCTTAAAAATTGAAAAAATATATAGGTATGAAGAATATCCTAAAAAGGTTTGTAAAATATATTTAATACTATTCTTCATGCTAACTAAACTTGTTTTTTTAACTATTCGTATTTAGATTAATTTAATCTGTTTAGCTTGCACAACTTCGCCTGTAAAATTAGAAGCTTGTCGATTGAAGTCTTCTGCATTTTCTGTTGTTAAGTAAATTATTTTTCCTCCTTTTGAACAATTAGATTCAATTTCAGCATGACGTTCTAAATATTCAGCTAACTTTTGAGCCACAATAGGTCCTTGGGCAATAACATTAACATTATCTGGCACTATCGTTTCAATATAATGTTTTAAGATTGGATAATGCGTACAACCAAGTATTATGGTGTCAATTTGAGGGTTAAGAGCTAATAAGTCCTCAACATCCTTTTGTACAAATGCTTTTCCTGGATCGGTAGTATGTAATATATTCTCTATTAATGAGACCCATATAGGACAAGATTTTTGATACACTTTGATACTAGAATCAGTTTTATGAATCTCAATTGGATAAGATTCAGACTTAACAGTTCCTGGAGTTGCTAAAATACCGACATGATTTGTTTTAGTAACTGATGAAATAACTTCAACACTTGGACGAATTACCCCTAGAACACGTTTGTTAGGTTGATTTAAAGTTGGTAAGAATTCTCGCTGAATTGTTCGAAGAGCTTTCGCTGAAGCAGTATTGCATGCAATAATGATTAATTCACAGCCACGATTAAATAATTCTTTAACTGCTTGTAATGTAAATTCGTAAACAACCTCAAAGGAACGAGAACCATAGGGAGTTCTTGCATTATCCCCTAAATATAAATAATCATAAGCCGGTAAGTGATTCTTTAATTCATTTAAAATTGTCAAACCACCATAACCAGAGTCGAATACACCTATAGGTTTTAAATCATTCATATTTATGAAAAAGAAAAGGCCGTCAAACGACAGCCTTTAAATTTTATTTAGTTGTCGCTTCAGCATCTAATCGAAGGAGTTCTGTTGCCACTTCGTTTGTAATATCAACACCTCCTTTGAAATATAAAGTAGATGTTTCATCAATAACATAACCTACTTTTTTTCTATCAGCTACAATTTCAACTGCTTTTTGTACCCTTTGTAAAATTGGAGTGTTTAATTCTTGACTAACAGCTTCCAACTCCATACTCAAAGACTGCTGTCTTTCTTGTAATGCTTGTTGTTTTTTCATTAATTTTTCCTCTTCAATTTTAATGATAACAGGAGTCATTGTTGGTCTGTTTTGCTCATAAATAGCAATTTGCTTGTTGAACTCAGCTTCCATTTCTTGAAGTTCTTTCACTCCATTTTCTTCAAATTTTCTTAACTGCTCAATTGCAGCTTTTCTTGATGGCAATGTATCTAATAATCTCTGTGAGTTAACATGAGCGATTTTTTGTTGAGCAACAACTGACCCAATTGAAAACATTACTACTAAAGCTAAAATTATTCTTTTCATTCTTAATTTATTATTTGTTAAAATTATTACTTCATTGAGATTCCTAACTCCTTTAAAACAAGATCACTTAAATCTGTTTTTGGATCAGCATAAACTAAATTACTTTGATTTGCTTTATCAAAAACAAAAACATATTTTTTTTTGCTTGCTACCTCAGCTAAAGCTTCATAAACCCTATCTTGTAATGGTTTAATTAACTCTTGACGTTTTTGGAAATAATCACCTTTAACACCAAAACGCTGTTTTTGAAGCTGCATTGTTTCTTCTTCTATTAGTTTAATTTCTTCTTTTCTTTTTTCACGCTCCTCTTTTGGTAATAAAATTTCCTCACGATTAAAAGCCTCTTTCTTTTCTCGGATTACGTTGTATCGCTCTTCAACTTCAACTGTCCACATCTCTGCTAATCGATCTAATTTTCCTTTAGCATCCTGATATTCTTGTATGTTTTCCAAGATGTAATCAGAATCGATATAAGCATACTTCTGAGAGAAAACAAAAGTTGTACCAAAAGTTAATATTAAAAAGAAAAATAGTTTTTTCATTCTGTTTAAAAGTTGGACTAAATTAATCAAATTCCTTTACAAATCTCCTAAATTCATGCCAATCGTAAAGGTTAATTTGGGATAATATCCTTTTTCTGATATTTGTATATCAGATGCTCCGGTTTTATAACCATTTGACCAATAATCAAGCTTGTCGAATCCCCAACCATAATCCAACCCAAGCATTCCAAACATCGGTAAAAATACTCTTATACCAACACCTGCAGCACGTTTTACATTAAAAGGATTGAACTGTTTGAAGGTTGGAAATGTATTTGCTGCTTCACCAAAAGCTAATGCGTAAAATGTAGCTTGTGGGTTTAATGAAATCGGATACCTTAACTCTAAAGTATACTTTGCTATTAATGGATCTCCTGAAGTACTTGAAAGGGAATTATCTTCATATCCTCTTAAGGCAATTATTTCCCTACCACCCATTTGATTCATTCCAGAAAGTCCACTTCCTCCTAGAGTAAATCGTTCACTTGGAATTACACCTCTTGAAGCATTATAAGCACCTAAAAATGCCATTCCATATTTAGCTCTTAAAACTAGCTTTTTATCTAATGTTAAAGGCGTAAACCATTCAAAAGTAAACTTTAACTTATAGTATTCTAAATATTTATATCGTTCTTGAGCAGTCTGTGAAGAATAATCTACTCCTTTATTGAACATAGAATAAGGTAAACTAGATTTTGCTGTAAAAGCAATATTTGAACCATTCTGAGGATAAATTGGAGCACTAATTGAATTCCTTTGTAAAACGTATTTTAAGCTAAAATCATTTGCATAACCAGTTGTAAAAGATTCCCAAAGAGTGAAATCAGTTAAGTCATAATACTGATAAGCTAACTCATAATATGCACTGAAGTAATCATCCGGTATTTTTTTTCTTCTTCCAAAACCTAAACCAGCTCCACTTATTCCAATACCGCTATAACCATCATTTCCTTTTGATACACCACTGTAATTTAAATTCGTGTGGTTCACATAAAAAGTTAACGAGTTTGGTTTTTTACCTCCCAACCAAGGTTCTGTAAAAGAAAAGTTATAACCTTGGTAAAACATACCATTTGACTGTGCTCGAATTGATAATCTCTGTCCATCTCCGCCTGGTAATGGTGACCAAGAATCTTTCTTAAAGAAATTTTTAGTAGAAAAATTATTGAAAGTCAACCCTAACGTTCCTATTAACTGCCCTCTTTGTGTTGTTCCATAGATTCCATTATTTCCACCATATCCTCCAGATAATTCGATCTGATCTGAAGATTTTTCTTCAACAGTATACTCAATGTCAACTGTTCCATCTTGAGGGTTTGGAATTGGATTGATTTGAAATGCTTGCTCATTAAAATAGCCCAACTGAGCTAATTCACGCTGTGTCCTAATGATATCATTCCGGTTAAACAAATCACCCGGTTTAGTTCTTATTTCACGACGGATGACATAATCATTTGTCTTTGTATTTCCTTTAATAATTATTCGTTTGACTCTCGCTTCTTTCCCCTCAATAATCCTCATTTGGTAATTGATGTAATTCTCATCAACATTTGTTTCAATTGGAATAACTTGAAAAAATAAATACCCTCGGTCCATGTATAAAGATGATATATCTCTACCATCTTGACTCATAAACAAACGTTGCTCCAACAAGGATTTGTCATACATATCACCTTTTTTAATACCTAAAACAGTATCTAAATAAGATGATCTAAATTTAGTATTACCAATCCATTGAATGTCTCCAAAGTAATACTTATTTCCTTCATCAATTTTAATTTTAATTGCTAGATCATTGTCCTCTTGGCTAATAACTGAATCAAATTCAATCAGTACATCTCTAAATCCAATTGCTTTGTATTTATCTATGATCGCTTCTTTATCTCTTTTAAAAGCTGCTTCTGAAAATTTAGATTGCTTCCAAACTCTCCAAAACTTTTTCTCTTTGATATCCTTCATTACTGATTTTAACTTCCATTCAGGTATCGATTGTGCCCCATAAATAGAAATTGATTCAATCTTAATTTTTTCTTTTTTATCAATTAGAATATGAAAAATTTCAGAGTTTGATATTAAAGTATCGGTAATTCGTTTGATATTAACTTCTACAGAATAAAATCCCTTTTCTTTGTAAAAGTTTAAGATTTTATTTCTAGTACTATAAACTAAATTTTCAGTAATTGTTTTACCTGAAAAAAGGTCTATTTGTTCTCTAATTTTATCTACTTCTCTTTTGGTAGCACCAGAAAACTTAAATCGAGATAATTTTGGTCGCGGAGCTATTTTGATTACTAAATAAACTACACCATTAATTTCACTTTCAATAAAGATTTCAATATT
Source organism: uncultured Flavobacteriales bacterium (assembly GCA_964580965.1). Lineage (GTDB taxonomy): Bacteria > Bacteroidota > Bacteroidia > Flavobacteriales_D > Crocinitomicaceae > CAIUKX01. The sequence continues at coordinate 13,471 of CAZOLZ010000014.1, forward strand.
AGAAAATAACTCTTCTTTCCATAAGTTTGAAATTGCTTTTGAAATATCATCACTAGGAAGTGTTATAACTTGACCAGGTCTTAAACCTGCAATAAGTCGAATTGCATTGTGATCATAGTTATCTGCTCCTTCAATTTTAACTGCACCTATCTCATATTTTTTAGGATTGAAATAATCTAATTTAAAATCATCTCCTCCAATTGTAAAGGCACTATTATCTTGAGCAAAAAAAGATAATGAGCAAATAAATAAAATAAATAGTACAGTGAATTTCCTAGTCTGAATCATAAATTATTTGCTTAATTGTTCAGAAACCATTCCGAACCTTCTTTCCCTATTTTGATAATTATAAACTGCTTGGAATAACGTTTCCTTTTTAAAATCAGGCCATAAGATATCTGTGAAGAAAAACTCACTGTAAGCGATTTGCCAAAGTAAAAAATTACTAATCCTTTGTTCACCACTCGTTCTAACAACCAATTCTGGATCAGGTATATTCTTCGTAGATAAATAAGATGAGAACAAATCAGCACTTATATCAGTTGGATTTATCTCACCATTTTTAGCATCATTTGCAATTCGTTTTGTTGCTTCAACAATTTCCCAACGTGAACTGTAATTCAATGCTAAAATTAATGATGTTTCAGTATTATTAGCAGTCTTTTTAATCGCACTTTTTAATTCATCCCTACAAGAGTCTGGTAAACCTTCTGTGTCTCCAATTGTAAGTAACCGAATTCCTTTTTCATTCAGTTCTTCAATCTCATTAGCGATTGTTTTGACCAACAAATCCATTAAGCCTTCTACTTCTTCTTTTGGTCGATTCCAGTTTTCAGTAGAAAATGCATAAATAGTTAAATACTTTACCTTTAATTCTTGAGCTCCTTTAAGTAACTCTCGAACAGACTCCACACCAAAATTATGACCGTATAAACGTTCATGTCCCTGTTGCTTTGCCCACCTTCCATTACCGTCCATAATTACGGCAATATGAGCAGGTACTTTTTCTAAATTTATTTTCTCAAGGGTTTCCATTCTTAAATTTGAATTAAAAACGTATAAAAATTAATTTTCGTATGTAAAAGTAAGGTCATTAAATAAAAAAAGAGGGAGTTGGAAAACCAATCCCTCTTAATTAGATTTATTTTAATTATTCTGCAAGGAGAATAACTTTATTATCTTGCATTTCAAGAACACCTCCATTAATTTTAATATGAATTGTTTTTTGATTCTTAGAATCAACTTCTACTAATTCATTTTCTTCTTCAGATTGGTAAGGAGTTGATAAATCAACTTTCACATTACCTTTTCCTAAAGCTGAAATAATTGGAGCGTGACCTTTTAAAATTTGAAACAAACCATCTAAACCTGGTAATTGAACAGCTTCAATCTCTCCTGTAAAGATTTTTGTTTCTGGTGTAATTATTTCTAAGTGCATAACTTTTGAAATTATTAATTGTTATTACTCAGCAATCATTTTTTCTCCTGCCTCAACAACATCTTCGATAGATCCCTTTAAGTTAAATGCAGCTTCTGGATATTTATCCATTTCACCATCAAGAATCATATTAAATCCTTTGATTGTATCTTTAATATCTACTAATACACCTTTCAATCCAGTAAACTGTTCAGCTACGTGGAATGGCTGAGATAAGAAACGTTGAATTCTTCTTGCTCTATGTACGATCAATTTATCCTCTTCAGATAATTCATCCATACCTAAAATTGCAATGATATCTTGTAATTCCTTATATCTCTGTAAAGTGTATTTAACTTTTTGAGCACAGTTGTAATGATCGTCACCAACAATTTCCGGTGTTAAGATTCTTGATGTTGAATCTAATGGATCAACCGCTGGATAAATCCCTAACTCAGCAATCTTACGAGACAATACAGTAGTTGCATCTAAGTGAGCAAATGTGTTAGCTGGAGCTGGATCCGTTAAATCATCCGCTGGTACGTATACCGCTTGAACTGAAGTAATTGAACCGTTTTTAGTTGAAGCAATACGCTCCTGCATAGCTCCCATCTCTGTAGATAATGTTGGTTGGTATCCTACCGCTGAAGGCATACGTCCTAATAAGGCCGAAACCTCAGAACCTGCTTGAGTAAAACGGAAGATGTTATCAACGAAGAATAAGATATCAGCACCTTTTCCTTCACCTTCACCATCTCTATAATATTCAGCCATTGTTAATCCAGACAATGCAACACGTGCACGAGCTCCAGGAGGCTCATTCATTTGTCCAAATACGAATGTAGCTTTTGAATTTTCTAATTCTTTTACGTCAATTTTAGATAAGTCCCATCCACCTTCTTCCATGCTGTGCATAAATTCTTCACCATAAGTGATGATACCTGACTCTAACATCTCACGTAATAAATCGTTTCCTTCACGAGTACGCTCACCAACACCAGCAAATACAGATAAACCTGAATATGCTTTTGCGATGTTATTAATCAACTCTTGGATTAATACAGTTTTACCTACACCTGCACCACCAAATAAACCAATCTTACCTCCTTTTGCATAAGGCTCAATTAAGTCAATTACTTTAATACCTGTGAAAAGAACTTCTGTCGCTGTAGTTAAATCTTCAAACTTTGGCGCTTCTCTGTGGATAGATAAACCATCTGTATTTTCAACTTCGTTAATTCCGTCAATAGCTTCACCAACTACATTGAATAAACGACCTTTAATTTTGTTTCCAGTTGGCATTTTGATTCCTGATCCAGTTGAGATTACTTCTAATCCTCTAGTGAATCCATCAGTTGAATCCATTGAAATTGCTCTAACTGAGTTCTCACCTACGTGAGACTGAACCTCTAAAACTACCTTTGTTCCGTCAGCTTTTATAACTTCCAAAGCATCAAAAATGTTTGGAAGAGCTACGTCTTTTTCGAATCTAACATCGACTACAGGGCCGATTACTTGAGATATTTTACCTTTAATTTCCGACATTACAGCGTCTTTTAAAAATGATTTCTACAATTTTGCGCAAAGATAAGCCAAAAGTTTGAAGTACAAAACGTAAAGTGAAAATATTTTATTAACACTTTACAATGTAACTACTTGTAAAAACAGAAACTGATGACTTTTTTATTATTTTATTGAATTAACTTTTAATACTTAACCAACGAAAAATTCAAAAAATATAAGTGAGATGAATTAAGATTCATAATTCATTTAACACTTACAGATAACCGGATATCGCTTTTAATTTTTGTTTTAATTCAGACTCTAATTCCATATTAACGATTCTACCCTCCTTGAAATTGTGACTAAAACTTGGTAGTACAAAACTTTCAACAACATTTGCTTCAAACCTAGGCACAGCATTTTCTAAAATTCTTAATGCTGCTTCTCCTCCTTGAAAACCTCCTGAAGTACTCATTAAAAAAACAGGTTTCCCTCCAAAGAATTTCCTGTCAATTCTTGATAGCCAATCCATTGTGTTTAATAAAAAAGAAGTTGGAATACCATTATGCTCTGGTGTAGCAATAATAAAACCTTCACATGCTTTCATTTTTTCAGAAAGTTCAACCATAGCTTGAGGCACCCCCTCCTCTCTTTCTCTTTCTACATCATAAAAATGAGTGCTGTAAGCTCTTAATGAAAGCACCTCAACTTTTGCAAAATCGACTAATTCTGCAGCAGCATGAATAAGTTGTTGGTTTATGGAAACTGGAGAGTTACTCCCTGCAAATGCTAACAGTTTTTTCATCTTTTAAAATCTTATGAAACATAAAGCAATTACAAAAAGTAATTACTTTGAATCATTCGTGTACACCTCTAATACTTAAATAACTTCTAATTCTTTTCCAACCTTAATAAAAGCTGCAATCGCCTTATCCAAATCTGCTTTAGTTAGAGCTGCTGAAATCTGGGTTCTGATTCTTGCTTGGCCTTTTGCTACTACTGGATAAAAGAATCCAATCGCATAAACTCCTTCTTCCAATAATTTATCCGCAAACTGCTGAGATAAAGCTGCATCATATAACATAATCGGAACGATTGGAGAATCTCCTGGTTTTACATCAAATCCTGCCGCTTCAATAGCTGATTTAAAATAATTTGTATTCTCTTCTAATCGATCTCTTAATTCTGTAGTTGAACTTAAAATATCAAATACTTTATTGGATGCCCCAACAATTGCTGGAGATAATGAATTTGAAAATAAGTAAGGACGAGAACGTTGGCGTAACATATCGATTATTTCTTTTTTCCCTGTTGTATAACCACCCATTGCTCCTCCTAGAGCCTTTCCTAAAGTTCCTGTGATGATATCTACTCTATCCATTACATTATGGTATTCAGGAACCCCACGACCAGTTTTCCCTATAAATCCAGCAGAATGACATTCATCTGTCATAACAAGTGCATCATATTTATCCGCTAAATCACAGATTTCATCCATTTTGGCAATATCACCATCCATTGAAAACACTCCATCTGTAACAATAATTCTAAATCGTTGATCTTGTGCAGCAATTAATTGAACCTCCAAGTCTGACATGTCTGAATGCTTATAACGGTATCTTTTTGCTTTACACAATCGAACACCATCAATAATAGAAGCGTGGTTTAATTCATCAGAAATGATTGCATCTTGATCCGTAAATAAAGGTTCAAAAACACCTCCATTTGCATCAAAAGCTGCAGCATATAAAATTGTATCTTCAGTTCCATAAAATTTAGCAATTTTTGCTTCTAATTCTTTATGAATATCCTGAGTTCCACAAATAAAACGAACAGAAGACATTCCATAACCGTGAGAATCTAATGCATCTTTTGATGCTTGAATAACTTCCGGGTGAGAAGATAAACCTAAATAATTATTAGCACACATGATTACAACCTCTTCACCTGATTGAACTTTTACATTTGCACCCTGAGGAGTTGTGATGATTCTTTCTCTTTTGTAAATTCCTCCAGCTTTAATTTCCTCTAACTCTGAAGTTAATTGATCTTTGATTTTACCGTACATAATTATTTTTTTCTTAATTCAAATTTCTGTCCTAAATATACTTTTCTTACTTGTTCATCAGATGCTAATTCTTCAGCTGTTCCCGATTTCAAAATATTCCCTTCAAATAACAAATAAGCTCTATCCGTTATTGATAATGTTTCCTGAACGTTATGGTCAGTGATTAATATTCCTATGTTTTTCTTTTTTAAATCTGCAATAATGCTTTGGATATCTTCAACTGCGATTGGGTCAACACCAGCAAAAGGCTCGTCTAATAAAACAAATTTGGGGTTAGTCGCTAATGCTCTTGCTATCTCAGTTCTTCTTTTTTCACCACCGGAAAGTGCTTGACCTAAATTCTTTCGAACATGATTCAAACTGAATTCTTCCAACAACTCTTCTAAACGTTCTAGTCTTTGAGATTTAGAAAGGTCTGTCATCTCCAATATTGATAAGATATTGTCTTCTACACTTAACTTTCTAAAAACTGAAACTTCCTGAGGTAAATAACCAATACCTAACTGAGCTCTTCGAAACATCGGTAATTTGGTGATTTCTTGTCCATCTAAATAAACACTACCTTCATCTGGTCGAACCAGTCCAACAATCATATAAAATGAAGTTGTTTTTCCCGCACCATTTGGGCCTAATAAACCGACTATCTCTCCTTGATTTACTTCAACAGTTACACCCTTAACTACAGGTCTCCCTTTGTATGTTTTCTTTATAGCGTTTGTATGTAACTTCACTTCTGATTATTGTTAATGCGAGCAAATTTAAAAAATAAAAACTAATTTCCCTCTAACACCTAACGGACTCATTGTATTATCAAGGTGCGATAATCGCCAAACAGCATCAATTCTTAACACCTTAAAAATGTTTTCTAATCCGATGGAAGCCTCAGAGTATGGAATGTTACCAAAACTTTTGGTTGTTTCAGGTAGAATCATCTCATCAATATTTCTCTGTGAAATTGCCCCATATAACAACCTTCCAGAGGCTACCCACCTCCATTGTAATTTTTTTAGTAATGGAATCCGATCTAGCATTAAACCTCCAAAATGTTGTTCTGCATATGCCCCTATATATTTATCAGAGATAAATTCAAAAAAGTTCATCCGATTAAATGTTGTTGATTGAAACCAATAGGTTTGATTTCCTTCATGTACTTTTAAAAAGGGATATGCTGCTGATCCAAATGTGTAACCGGCATATACGCCATATTGAATCCGACCTAAAAGCCCTAAATTTGTTTTATGACTCACTAAAGCTTCTAGTTTTTGGTAGGAATAATCACCCCCCAATACTCCCTTCAACCCAAAGACACCCTGAATACTAATCGCTGGATATCTGGAACTGATGGATGCCCTATCATAAACACTTGCTATAAATTCTTCATCCTTACACCACCTTGCTCTTACGACAAATTCTGAGGTTTTTATTACATTTACCTCTTGCACAGAATGGTTATTGAAATTTATTCTTTCATAATTTGATTTACCTAAAGCTGAATATTCTTTCCTCTCAAAGCCAGTAAAAAAAACGAAATCTTTTTTATAATCTTTCTCTAAATTGAATCCTACTTTTTCCACAAATGTTAGCTGATTTAAAGGACCTGTTCTAAATAATGTACCAAAAGTAGACCCCACCGCAGCAACATTTGGAGCGACACCAATTTGTTCAATATCATAACTATAAAATAAAGATAATAAAGCTCGCTTTTTCTGACTCAAATTGATTCGTGTTAAAAAAGCATATTTAAACTTTTCATCTCTTGTGCCGTATGCAACTCTCCCTCCTAACTCTATTTTCTTAGAGAAATCATTTGTGGTTCTCATCGCTAATCCAAAACGATAATGTTCAACCGGATTATAACTAAACATAGAAGTCAAATCACCAATTTCAATATTCTTTAATGGATAGTAACCCGTAGCTAAAGCATAGGCTACTTTTTTATATAATTTAAAAACAGGGTCATTATATAGTGAATCAACCATTTCATCAATTCCATGCTCTTGTTTTGTTAAGGGTACATGACGATGAATTTCCCAATAACGCTCATTTCTATTTTTAGCTTCTGGAAGTATTTCTACTGTATTTTCTGATTTATAAAAATCATCTTCGTAGGGTTTATCAATTACAAAGTGTTTCCTAGATGCATGTTTTCTTGCAAACATTCCTATTGTTTTTGAATTCTGAGTGTACTTTAAGTCTACAATCATTTTCTCTAAAACCAACATCCAGACTTCTTTATCAACCATATCGAACTCTTGCTCAAAGTAAAGGTCATTTACAAAATTGATATTTGCATCTTGAGAGATATTACCTGATATACTTTTAACAGCATAAGTGGTATCATGGATCCACATTTCTCCAGTAAATGTTAAATCTCCAGTTCGTTTTGGTGAAAAAGTTAGTTTGTAACACCACTTATCATCAATGAAAGTAGAATCTTCTAGATAAAAACGATAAAATGATCGCGCAAAATTTGCAATTGGGCTAATGAAAGGCTTGTTGAAAATGTTTATATAATTATCATAAACATTAATATCTGTATACATTTCGCCAGTGAATTGATCTAATTTCAAATCATTAAACCCAGTGAATTTTGTTGCTGTAACAACCTCTTTCTTCTTTTTAGGTTTTTTCTTTTTATAATAGTCTGAAATCGTTTCACTTAAAAGTAGTGGTAAATATTTTTCTCCTTTTTCTGTAGAATCAAGGTAATCAAGAATTAAATCTAAACGTTTAACATAACCTCTATTTTCGAACTCTTCGCCTAAATTATTTATATCAAATTGCATTTTATTATACAATTCATACTGATAGGCACTTAACTTTTCCCGGTTATTAATCTGTTTATTTAAAATAATGTTTTTGTGAAGAATCGTTGAAGGAAATTCATCAGGAGGAAGAATTGTAACCTCATTCATATTAATTGATTCCACTCCTAAAGCACAGCTGATTTCTTGAGATACATCTAGTTGAACAGGTCTAACAATTCGTTCGTAACCAAAAGATTCAAAAACGATAGAATCTTTTGCGTAGTAAGTTTCAATTTCATAAAATCCCAGACTATCTGCAAAAGTACTAATTTTAGAATGTTGGAAATTAACTTTTACATATGGTAAAGCTTCACCTGTCTCTTTTTCTGTAACGTACCCATAGACTTTTGTCTTTTGCGCAAAAACATTTTGAAAAGAAACAAAAGTCAAGAAAAAAAATACTAGAGCTGTAAGATGTTTCATACTTTAACTCAATTGGTTTTTATAAGCTCTTTTAGAAACTATAATTCCAATTTCATATAAAAACACAATTGGAATAGCAACTATAACCTGACTTACCAAATCTGGAGGTGTAATAGCTGCAGATAAAATTAAAACTCCAATAATTGCGTGTTTTCTGTATTTTTTTAAAAACCCTGGAGTGATTATTCCAATTTTAGTTAATAGATATGAAATGACTGGTAGTAAAAAAAGTAATCCCGTGTAAAAAATAGTTGACAAAACCATACTCATATATGAACTCACTGTTGGAATATTTTCAATTTGCTTACTCATCGTAAATAAAGAGAAAAATTGAACACACAAAGGGGCAACAATAAAATATCCAAAACAAATTCCAACAAAAAATAAAAGGCTTACATACAATACAATACCATTTGCTAAACTTTTTTCGACATCCTTTAAGCCTGGTTTTACAAAAGCCCATAATTGATAGAAAACAAAAGGAAAGGCCAAAACAACACCTCCCAAAATACTCATCATAAGGGCATATGAAAACTGGCCAGATAATGCCGTACTCTGCATTTTCAAATGAATATCTTCAGTACAAACATTGAAAATTTGACATAATTTTTGAAAAGTAAAAAAATCAGATTTACTCATAGACAAAAATAAATTGTCCATAACCCATTCTTGGAAAACCCAAATAACTATAGCAAAAATTAGAATAGCAATAGCTGACTTCACTAATCGCCATCTTAACTCTTCTAAATGATCCATGAAGGACATCTTTTTCTCTGCTTCCATAGGACTACAAAATTAATCAATAGATTGGTTATTCAGAAGTTTTTGAAAATAAAAAAAGGGGAATGTAAAACACTCCCCTAATCGTATCAATTAACGTATTTCTTATGCGTGTAAAGCTCTTGATTCTGTCGCATCCAATGCTGCTTCCTTCACTCCCTCTGAATATGTAGGGTGAGGGTGACAAATTCTTGCGATATCTTCTGCTGAAGCTCTATACTCCATAGCAACAACAGCTTCCATAATTAAATCGGCTACCCTTGGTCCAATCATGTGTACACCAAGTACCTCATCAGTTTCTTGGTCTGCAATTACTTTAATCAAACCTGCAGTATCCATACTTGCTCTAGCCCTTCCTAAAGCTTTAATTGGGAAAGATCCTACTTTAATTGCTTTACCTTCTGCTTTTAATTGTTCTTCAGTTTTACCAACTGCAGCAACCTCTGGCCATGTATAAACTACACCTGGAATCAAATCATAATTCAGGTGTGGCTTTTGTCCAGCGATTAATTCAGCAACATAAACTCCCTCTTCCTCTGCCTTATGTGCTAACATTGCTCCTCTTACAACATCTCCGATCGCATAAATATTCGGCACATTTGTTTGTAAATGATCATTTACTTCAACTTGACCTCTATTGTTTACAGTTACACCAGCATTTTCTAACCCTAAACCTTCTGTAAAAGGCTTTCTACCAACAGCAACTAAACAATAGTCTGCTTCGAAAGTAACTTCCTCGTCTTTTTTATTTAAAGCTTTTAATACAACACCATCTCCTGTGTTAGTTACACTTTGAACTTTATGTTGCATATTGAATTTAAACCCTTCTTTCTTCAGAACTTTTGTTAATTCTTTACCTAAGGCTTTATCCATTGTAGGGATAATAGAATTTGCAAATTCAATAACTTCAACGTGTGAACCCAAACGAGCATAAACCGAACCCAATTCTAATCCGATAACACCCCCTCCAATTACTAATAATTTTTTTGGGATTTCTTTCATTTTTAGTGCTTCAGTAGAAGTAATGATTCGTTTTTTATCTGGCTCCATTCCAGGAAAATAATTCGGTTTCGAACCAGTTGCTATGATTGCATACTTAGTAGATAATTGTGTTTCTTTACCATCTTTATCAGTAACTTTAATCGTGTTTTTATCGACAAAAGAACCTAAACCATAATGAACATCAATTTTATTTTTATCCATCAAATATTTGATTCCATTACACGTTTGAGAAACAACTTCAGCCTTACGATTAATCATTTGTTCGAGGTTTGCAGTTAAACCCGAAATCTCGATGCCATGTTCCTGAAAATTATGTTTTGCATTGTGAAAATGTTCAGAAGAATCCAGCAATGTTTTAGATGGAATACAACCTACATTTAAACATGTTCCTCCTAAAGTATCATACTTTTCAATCAAAGCTGTTTTGAATCCTAATTGAGCACAACGGATAGCAGAAACATATCCACCAGGTCCTGAACCTATTACAACGATATCGTAAGTATTCATATTTTTTTGTTTTTTATTTCTAAATCACTCTTCTTAATGAAGAATTTGGCAAATTTATAATTTATATACTATACCTTGCTAAATTCTATTCTTTAATTTTCTTTAAAATGGTTCCATCCTTGAGCTGTTAACTCGACGGCCGACCCATTTTTATCGACATAATAAGTACCATCTTGAGGCGCTGTTATATGACCGATAACAGTCATGTTTGGATTTCCTTTTATTTTATCAAAATCACTTTGTTTTACCGTAAATAATAATTCGTAATCCTCACCACCATTCAACGCACAAGTGTTTGGATCTAAATTAAAGTCAATGGCTGTCATTGATGTTTGACCATCAATTGGTAATTTTTCATCATAAATATGACAACCCACATTGCTTGCTTTACAAATGTGTAATATTTCAGAGGCTAAACCATCTGATATATCAATCATAGATGTTGGAACAACATCCAATTCTTTTAAGTACTTAACAATATCAAGCCTTGCTTCTGGTTTTAATTGACGTTTTAAAATGTAATCATGACCATCTAAATCAGGTTGGATATCTGGATTTGTCTTGAAAACTTCTTTTTCTCTCTCTAACAATTGAAGTCCAACGAAAGCTCCTCCCAAATCACCTGAAACAACAACTAAATCAAATTCATTTGCTCCACTTCTGTATGAAATTTCCTTATTTTTTGCTTTTCCAACTGCTGTTACAGAAAGTGTTAATCCGGATATCGATGATGTTGTGTCCCCACCAATTAGGTCAACATTATAAGCTTGACAAGCTGCATGGATTCCTTCATACAATTCCTCCAATGCTTCAATTGGGAAACGGTTAGATACAGCAATAGAAACTGTAACTTGCTCAGCTACTCCATTCATAGCACAGATATCAGAAACATTCACTGCTATTGCTTTATAACCTAGATGTTTCAAAGGCATGTACATCAAATTAAAATGGACCCCCTCAATTAATGTATCTGTTGAAATCAATAAAGATTCTTCCTCATTGTGGTAAATTACAGCAGCGTCATCACCAATTCCTTTTAAAGTGGATTTGTTTTTATTTTCAAACTTCTTTGTCAAATGGTCAATTAAACCAAACTCACCCAAATCGCTTAACTCTGTTCGTTTTTCGCTCATAAATTAAATTTATTGCCACAAAGATAAAAACCTTATTTGTTAACTGTTCTTTTATACCTATTTTTGTTGTTTGTGATGAGAAAATTCTTAGCACAAAACTTTTAAAACATTTAAAAATATACACAATGTATCAAGCTTTTTTACACATTCACTCAGGATTAAGGTGGGTCGTTTTAATCTTAATAATCACAGCAATTTTCAATGCCATTGGAGGTAAAAAAAGAAACTCATATGAAAAGAAAGATAAGTTAATTAACTTATTTACAATGGTTTCAATGCACACTCAATTATTAATAGGTTTAGTTCTTTATTTCATTTCACCTCGTGTAAATTTTGCATCTGGATGGATGAAAGATCCAAGCTCTCGCTTTTATGGAATGGAACATTTATTAATGATGATTATTGCTATTGTTTTGTTGACTATCGGAAGAAAAAAAGCAGAAAAAGCAACAGATGCCATCAAAAAGCACAAAACAATTATTACATGGTATGTAATTGCATTAATATTAGTTTTCGCTGCAATTCCTTGGCCATTTAGAACTGCACTTGGAGGACAATGGTTCTAAAAAAACATTACATATTATTTATAATTTTAGTTGGATTATTTTCTTGTACTGAACGTAAAGCACAAGAAAATAATTCCAACACTATATCTGATAGTTACTCCAAACAACTTTACACCCTTAATTGTGCTTCTTGTCATGGAAAAGACGGAAGACTTGGCGTTGCTGGAGCAAAAGATTTGAGTCAAACTTCATTATCTGATAATGAAAAGAAAAACATCATTTTAGAGGGACAAAATGGAATGCCTTCTTTTGAAAATCGTTTGGAAATTGAAGATATAGATTCTATCATTCAATACATAAATAACTTCTAGAGACTTCAATGAACAAAACAGGAGAACACGTTTTAGTAGATGCCAAAGAAGAAAAGTGCATTTTAGTAGGAATTATCACTCAAAAAATCACAGAAGAAATTGCTAAAGAATATATTGAAGAATTACGTTTTTTAGCAGAAACTGCTGGCGCATTTACTGAGAAAGTTTTTCTTCAAAAAATGACTGCTGAAAACCCTAAAACGTTTGTTGGAACTGGTAAAATTGAAGAAATTAAAGAGTATATCAAGTCGAATGATATTGACATTGCTATTTTTGATGATGAACTTTCTCCATCACAATTGAGAAATATTGAGCGTATTCTTCAAATAAAAGTACTCGATAGAAACAACTTAATTTTAGATATTTTCGCAAATAGAGCAAGAACCTCAAGTGCCAAAACTCAAGTTGAATTAGCTCAATTACAATATTTACTCCCTCGTTTAACAAACTTATGGACTCACCTTGAGCGTCAAAAAGGGGGGATTGGTATGAGAGGTCCTGGGGAAACACAAATTGAGACAGATAGACGAATTATTAACTCGAAAATTGCTCTATTAAAGGATAAATTACGTCAAATTGAAAAGCAAACTTCTGTTCAACGAGGAAATAGAGGTCAACTAGTTCGCGCCGCATTAGTTGGTTACACAAACGTTGGAAAAAGTACTTTGATGAATTTATTAAGTAAAACAGAAGTTTTTGCTGAAAATAAGTTGTTTGCAACGCTTGACACAACCGTCCGAAAAGTTGTTGTGGATAATTTACCTTTTTTACTAACTGACACTGTTGGATTCATTAGAAAACTACCTCATCAATTAGTAGAATCTTTTAAGTCAACATTGGATGAAGTTCGAGAAGCAGACTTATTGATTCATATTTTAGATATTTCTCATCCTAATTTTGAAGACCATTACAATGTGGTTAATGAAACATTAGCTGAAATTGATAAAAGTGAAAAACCAACCATCTTGGTGTTTAATAAAATTGACGCATATCAACACGTCGAAAAAGACCCTGACGACCCCAGCCCAATGAAACTTGAAAACTACTCTCTAGAAGATTTAAAAAAGACATGGATGTCTAAACTAAACGGACGATTATGTGTGTTCATTTCTGCACAAAATAAGGAGAACATAGATGAACTTAAAACTATTGTATACGAGGAAGTTAAACGCATTTTTAAAGTTCGTTACCCATACAATAATTTCTTGTACTAAATAGACTTCTGATTTATAACGTATTTTGGGCAACTTTTTTAAAAAATATACGTTCTAATTTAAATAATGAAAAATCTATTTTTTTTCATATTAATTGTTCTTGGACCTTTAGAATTGTTTAGTCAGTTAACAACAAGTACTGCTCAAGGTCCTACTGCCCTTGTTCAAAACATTCTTTTAGGGCCTGGTGTTACTGTATCTAACATTCAGTACAATGGAGCAAACACAGCAATTGGTTCTTTTACAGCACCAAATACTAACTTAGGCATAGCTTCAGGTATTGTTATGACTACAGGTACCGTTTTAAATAATGGAAATGGGCCTCATGGACCAAATAACCAAGCTTCATCTGGATTCGACAACAAAACACCAGGATTAAGTTTGTTAAGTAATCTTGTTGGTGGAACCACAACTTATAATGCTTCAATACTTGAATTTGATTTTGTACCCTACTCGGACACTGTAAGATTTAAATACGTTTTTGGTTCTGAAGAGTACCCTGAATTTGTTGGTTCCACATTTAATGATGTATTTGCTTTTTTCATAAGTGGACCCGGTATTGCCGGTCAGCAAAATATTGCAAAACTAGCAAATGGACAAGCTGTTACAATTAATAATGTAAATAGTGGATCTAATAATCTTTTTTATGTAGATAATGGTGATGGTTCAACACCTCCTTATGACAGTTCTCCTCAATACATTCAATACGATGGATTTACAAAAGTTCTTGAAGCCGTATCCAAGGTTGAATGTGGGGAAACTTATCACTTAATTATAACTTTAGCTGATGCAGGGGATTCTATGTATGATTCTGGAATTTTTCTTGAAGCGAACAGTTTATCCTCTGAAGGAGACTTTAATGTTTCAAGTTCAATCTCTTATCAAGCGTATGGAGATAGCAAAACCTTAGCTGAAGGATGTGTTAGCGGTAGTGTAACATTTGAAAGAAGTGGGAATAATTTACCAGCATTAACTATACCAATTACAATCTCTGGAACTGCAACAAATGGAGTTGATTATACAACAATACCAAGTTCTATTTCATTTAATCAAAATCAAACATCTGTCACTTTAAATTTTGACGCGATAAGCGATGGTAATCAAGAACCAGACGAAACTATTTTGTTAAGTTTTGTGACAAAAGATGCTTGTAACAATGATGTTATTCTTGACGTTGATTTTATTATTAAAGACCCAGAACCTATTCAAGTAACAGTAGAGAGTGGAGGCGTTTTATGTCCTGGAGATGATTTAGAAGTAATTGCATCAATTACAGGTGGAGTTGGTCCATTTAGTTATTTATGGAATACGAATGAGACAACCTCAAGTATCTTTGTTACACCTTCAACCACATCAGTATATACCGTTAATGTTTACGATAACTGTTTGCAAACAAACACGACAGCATCTGGAACTGTGAATGTTCCAGTATATCAACCAATTTCTTTAAATACTTCAGGAGATATTACAGAGACCTGTCCATATGTTCCACATACGCTCGAGGTATTCCCTAATGGTGGTGCAGGTAATTATACATTTCAATGGGAAAGTAATACACAATCTGATATCATTGGGAATTCATCTTCTTTAGATGTGCTTCCAAGTACTACCACTAACTTTAAAATAAAAGTTACAGATCAATGTGGAATTGCAGATTCTACAAATATTCTTTATACTGTAACTAGTCCTCCAATGCAAATTACAATATCAAATGATACATTAATTTGTCCTGGAGATTCTGCGCTTGTTTCTGTATCAGCTTCTGGAGGTGTTCCAGATTATGTATTCTTATGGAATGAAACAAGAGACACGACAATGAACGTTTGGGTTAAACCGGACTCAACTTCAGTATACACCGTCTCAGCTTCAGACTCTTGTCAAACATTTAGTTTACATGGACAAGTAACTGTTAGTGTTACAAAACCAATACCCGATTTTAAAATAGTTAGTTCATTAGTCTTTGATGGTTTACCGATAACTTTTCAAAACCTTACTCAAGGAGGAGAAACCTATCAATGGGATTTGGGTAATGGTGAAACATCACAATTAACTAATCCAACAACTATTTACAATACTCATGGCTACTTTGATGTCAATTTAATTGCTATAGATTCAATTGGATGTAAAGATACTCTTGTTAAAACCATTTTTATTGAAGAGGCATATTACTTATATGTTCCAAATACATTTACTCCAAATGAAAACAGGGTAAACAATCTCTTTCAAGCATCAACTGAAGGAATTAAAGATTTAAGCATTGAGATCTTTAATAGATGGGGAGAAGAAATTTTTAGTTCTAATGACCCAGATTTTGAATGGGATGGGACGTTTAATGGGAACAATTGTAAAACAGGAACTTATATTTATAAAATAAAATATATGACAAATTCAGGAAGAGACTTTGAAGTAAATGGCCATATCAATTTGATTAGATAATAATAGCATGTCATATTTTTTAATAAATTTGCAATCTTTTGTCCGAAATAAATATTAACGTTAAGAAATATATATACAAATGAAACTTTCCGAGTTTAATTTTGACTTACCAGAAGACTTAATCGCTGAATATCCAGTTGAAAACCGTGACGAATCTAGATTAATGGTTGTTCACAGAGATACAGGAAAAATAGAGCATAAGTTATTCAAAGATGTTATCAATTATTTTGATGACGGTGATGTTATGATTATGAATAACACAAAGGTTTTTCCTGCAAGAATGTATGGAAATAAAGAAAAGACTGGTGCTAAGATTGAAGTTTTCTTATTGAGAGAATTAAATAGAGAAAGCCTTTTATGGGATGTATTGGTTGATCCTGCAAGAAAAATTCGTATTGGAAATAAATTATACTTTGGTGAGGATGACTCTCTTGTAGCTGAAGTGATTGATAATACTACATCAAGGGGAAGAACACTTAGATTCTTATTTGACGGACCATATGAAGAATTTAAAGCTAAAATCACAGAATTAGGAGAGACACCAATTCCAAAGTACATTAAAAGAGAAGTTGAAGAATCTGACGAAGAAAGATATCAAACAATCTTTGCTAAAGAGGAAGGGGCTGTGGCTGCACCGACAGCTGGTTTACATTTTTCTAAGCAACTTTTAAAAAGATTAGAATTAAAAGGGGTAAACTTTTCTGAAGTAACCTTACATATTGGATTAGGAACATTTAGACCTGTTGAAGTTGAAGATTTAACAAAACATAAAATGGATTCCGAACAAGCAATTATCACTGCTAAAGCTGCTGATATTGTAAATAACGGAATCAAAAATAAAAAAAGGATTTGTGCAGTTGGGACAACATGTATGAGAACAATTGAATCGGCTGTTTCAACAGAAGGAACCTTAAACACTTACAATGGATGGACGAATAAATTTATTTATCCTCCTTACGATTTCAGTATTGCAAATTGCATGATTACAAATTTCCATACTCCTTTATCGACATTACTTATGATGATCTCTGCGTTTTGTGGTCACGAACTAATGGTTGAAGCATACAAACAAGCAGTTAAGCAAAAATATCGCTTCTATTCATATGGAGATGCGATGTTAATCTTGTAAACACAAATTATTCATAATTAAGGCCGATGATATATCGGCCTTTTTTTTGCTCAAATTTTAACTTAATTCATACACTCTTTCAAAAGTTTAATGCTTATCTTTGTAAATAAGTTTTTGTTTAGACAACTTAAATATGTCAAAAAAATCAAAAATAAAATCATATATCGCATTTACTAAGTTTCGTTTAGCTTCTTTAGTAATCATATCAGCTTTAACAGGTTATTTATTTGCAGGAGGAAATGATGGAATCACTATCACCTATTTATTATTAGGTGGGTTCTTAGTAACAGCGGCTTCAAATGGCGCCAATCAAATCTGGGAAATCGAATTAGACAAATTGATGCGAAGAACAGAAAATAGGCCTTTACCAACAGGAAATATGACTGTCAAGGAAGGTTTATTAGTTGTTGTATTTTGCCTTTTAACCGGTTTATTTTTATTGTATAAAATAAACCTAATTTCAGCTACATTAAGTTTGTTTGCCTTCATAAGTTATGTGTTTATCTACACACCTATGAAGCGAATAACACCTTGGGCAGTTTTTGTAGGTGCATTTCCTGGAGCAATTCCACCAATGTTAGGAGCAATAGCTTATTCAGGGAAATTTGATTTTGTCGCTGGTGTTTTATTTTTGATCCAATTCATATGGCAGTTTCCACATTTCTGGGCCATAGCATGGGTTGTTTTTGACGATTATAAAGCCGGAGGTTTTGCCTTATTACCTTCTAAAAATGGAAAATCTAAAAGTTCAGCATTTCAAATTGCTTTCTATTCATTTTTACTAATCCCTTTTAGCTTACTACCTTGGTTATTAGGTTGGACAGGAACAGCATCACTTATAGTTGCTTCAATTTTAGGGTTGTTATTCTTTTTACAATCATACAAGTTGCTTCAAACTTGTTCAGATAAAGATGCAAAAAAATTAATGTTTGCTTCTTTTATTTATTTACCAATTATTCAATTTTTATACGTATTTGATAAAATTTGATAATTAATTTTTTCAGATTATGAAAAGAGAAAAAAACACATTCCGAGACATTACTCCTAAAGTAAAGGAGAAAATGAAAAAAAATCTAGTTTATGTAAGTATTTTTAGTGTAGCGATGGTTTTTGCTGGTTTAACATCTGGTTACATCGTTTCAATGGGTGATTCAATTTGGGTTAAATTCCCTTTACCAACTGCATTCTGGATTAGTACAGCTGTTATTGTAACTAGTAGTTTAACCTATTTTCTAGCTGTTAAATCATCAAAAAAAGATGACTTCAGTAAAACAAGATTTTTTTCAATTGTTACACTCATCCTTGGTTTAACTTTTGTTTACTTTCAATTCAAAGGTTACGGTAAACTTATTGAAAAAGGGAGTCATTTGGTAGGGAATATCATGACCGTTGAAGGAAGGTATGGTAGTGTTGGTGAAGATGGACGCTATTACGGTTATTACGAATTGAAGTACAAAGGTCAATACATTTCTATAGATGGAAATGATTACATGGTTAGCGGAAGAAAAATGTCAAGTGAAGAATTCAAAGCTTTTCAAAATTTCATGTTACCCTTTGAAGATATGAATATCAAAGAATCAATTCAAATCGAAAATTATGGGAAAGAATTTGAATTATTCTACAAACAACAACCTTTGACGTATAAAAAGGGAATTTTTACGTTACCTAATGGAAAGAATTTACAATATGTAGATTTAATGCGTTTAAAAAGTTTAGCAATTAATGTAGGTGATGGAAGAGGTGATTTCTTTATCACGGGTAAACTTGGAACTGATTTCCACATATACTATAAAGGCAAAGAACTAGAGTATGAAAATAGAGAATGGAAATATAAAGGTCAGAAACTTGATGATTATTTACAGACAAAACCATTAGAATCTCCTGACACTGCATCTTCATATTTATATGTAATTACATTCTTACATTTACTTCACATCATGGGAACGTTATTATTCTTAATCAAAGTAGTAAGAATTTCTTTTTCAAGCAATTACACGTTTGAACGTAAGTTAAGCATAAAGTTGGGTTCAATTTTTTGGCACTTTCTAGGACTTTTATGGCTATATTTATTGCTATTTTTGCTATTTATTCATTAAACTTGCATAAAATTTTAAACAATGGCAGGACACGCTACAGAACAAATTGAAAAGAAAACGTTATGGGGAGGTAAAATTTCTCCTTTCAGTACGAGTTATGGGAAATTAATGATGTGGTTCTTTTTGGTATCAGATGCTTTGACATTTGGAGGACTATTAGTTTCTTATGGATTTACAAGATATAATGCTGAGGATGCATGGCCAATTGGTGAAGAGACATTTAATTCATTACCATTTCTAGGTCACGGTTATCCGTTATTATATGTAGCATTAATGACATTCATATTGATTGTTTCCTCAGTTACTATGGTATTAGCTGTTGAAGCAGGACATAGAATGGATAAAAAAGGTGTTATCAAATGGATGATTGCTACGATAATTGGTGGTTTCTTTTTCGTTGGTTCTCAAGCTTGGGAATGGAGTCACTTCATTCATGGTTCTGAGTTTGGAAAAGTAGAATTAGCAGATGGATCTCAGGCTATCGTTAAAGGACACTTTGGAGAAATTGAAAGCTTTACGGTTACTGAAGCTGGTCATCATTTAAAGGTTGGTGACGTAGTAGAAGATGATTTAATGCATCAATACCAACACGCTGTTGAGAGAGGTCAGATTATTGACAATACAATCACATTGCATGATGGTTCTAAGGCAACAATCAATAAAGAACACAATCACGATGTTGAGCTTCACGTTAAGAAAGAAGGAATCGAATACAAAAAAGGTGCTGTTATTAAAGGAGAGGAAGCTTCTAAAATGTATGATGACATAATTAATTCAGGAGAAGCAAAAAGAGTTGTTTATGGAGCTAATTTACGTGAAAACGAATATGGCCCTCAACAATATGCTCAATTCTTTTTCTTCATTACTGGTTTCCACGGATTTCACGTATTCTCTGGAGTTGTTATCAATATCATTATTTTAATTGGGGTTTTAAGAGGATTGTACCACAGAAGAGGTCACTACGAAATGGTAGAAAAAACGGGGTTATACTGGCACTTCGTTGACTTAGTTTGGGTATTCGTATTCACATTCTTCTACTTAGTATAAGCAAAAAAATAAATTAGATCATGGAAAGAGACGATATTATTGAATATTCATTAGACGGACACCACAGCGAAGAGCAAGGTGCCTTAATCCGTAAAAAAATATGGAAAGTTACAGCTATACTTACAGCTATAACAATTATTGAGGTGATTTTAGGGTCAATGATAAAGCAACATAGCACTATTTGGCCAGTGGTAAAATGGTCATTTATTGTTATGACATTAGTTAAAGCTGCATATATTGTTCTTGTTTTTATGCACTTGGGGGATGAAAGAAAATCACTTAAATATGTGATTTTAGCTCCATATTTAATCTTTATATGTTACTTAATCTTTATAATGCTGACAGAAGGAACTGCAGTAGGAAATGCTTTAGATAAGTATGGTATCTATTAAATAGTTGTCATTATGGCGAACAAAAATATTGCCGGTATAAACAAAATAGTAGCAATACTCGTTTTAGTTTTACCGGCTTTTTTATTGATATTTATCTCAACAAGAGGTTGTGAACATAAATTTAAAAAACTACCTGATTATGGTAAAGCAATAGCCTATTCATTTGAAGGAGTTGATGGGAAAAAATATACTTCTTCTGACTTTGATGATCAAGTTGTGTTAATAAATACACTCCAAATAACTTGTCCAGATAGTTGTGCTATATCGTTATGGCATTTAGATCAATTGGTCTACCAACATATTCGAAAAAATAAGACCAAAAAACTTAAACAAATCAAGTTAATTTCTTTTGTGACAGATAATAATGGGAAACCAGTAAAAGATTTATCAAAAATTAAGAAAGCACTAGAAGATAATGTGATTGAATATGACCCATCTATTTGGATTCTGGCAAAAGGAAATCCTGAAAAATTATATGACTTCAAAAATAATGAGCAAACACTCCTTGAAGAAGGCGAAGAGTTCTACGGAGGCAAGGCATATTTAGAATTAATGTTATTGATCGATAAGTCTAATCATTTAAGAATGGTTGGTAGAGGAAAGTCTGAAGGTGAAATCAGAAGAATGTTTCAACATGTTGCACTACTGATGAAGCAATATGATAAAGTTAGAAAAACACAAAACTTGGAAAATGAAAAATAAGTCAATTTTTGTGCTAACTATTATAGTTATTAGTTTAATAGCTTGCTCTTCAAAAAATGACGAGAAGTACCAAAAGCGTGTTTTACCAATTATAGGAAATTACGATATTGAGTATAAAACTGTAGATGGTAAAGAAGTAGCTGATACAGTCTACCCTAAAATGATTGATTTTACATTTTTAAATCAAGATTCATTAGTTAAAACTAAAAATGAATTAGAAGGTAAAATTTGGATTGCAGATTTTTTCTTTACAACATGCCCAACAATTTGTCCTATAATGACAAAAAATATGAAGTGGTTAAATGAACAAACAAAAGATTTAACCAATCATATTCAATTTTTATCATTTACTATAAACCCAAAAAGGGATACACCCACACAGTTAAGGAATTATAAAAAACATCACCAAATAGAATCAACTAATTGGGATTTCTTAACAGGCGAGGAAAACTTTACACATCAATTAGGAATTAATCATTTTCAGATTTTTGCAGGAGAAGATGAAAGTGCGGCAGGTGGTTATGCTCATTCTGGTGCCTTTACATTAGTTGACAAAGAAGGATATGTGAGAGGTGTTTATCTTGGTACTGAATTGGAACAAGTAAAACAATTAGAAAAAGATTTAAGAAAATTAATTCAATATGAATACAATGGATCAAACTCAAATTAAAAAAACTAGAAATTTAATCACATTAGTTTCAATCGTTATCCCTTTGGCGGTAGCAATCTTATTTAAAGTAAGAATACCAAATGTTGATTTAAGCTTTTTACCTCCATTTTACGCTACTATAAATGGAATTACTGCAGTTACATTAGTTGCTGCATTAATAATGATTAAGAAAAAAAATATGAATATGCACAGAAAACTTATTCGTATTTCATTAATGCTTTCGTTAATATTCTTAGTTTGTTATGTTGCCTATCACATGACTTCTGATCCTACTATATACGGTGGATCTATCGAAGGATTATATTATTTTATATTGATTTCTCACATCGGTTTAAGTTTAGTTGTAGTTCCATTAGTTTTATTTACCTATTTATTTGCATGGCAAGGTAATTTTGAAAAACATAAAAAATGGACAAAAATTTCTTGGCCTATCTGGTTTTATGTAGCTGTTACAGGTGTTATTGTCTATTTAATGATTTCTCCATACTACAAATAATTAGTCAATTTTATATGATTAATTATAATCCAAAAAGTTGGTTAAATGTGATTTTTGCTTTAATAAAAGGTGAAAAATCACAAATACTGAAAAAAAAAATATCGTCCATTAGCTTGTTTAAATTGTTAATTTCAAATCTATTAGTAACTTATTTTCCGAATACAATAAGCCTTAAAAAATTAATCTTCGTTAACTCCTAATGAATATGGATGAAAGATTCGGTAAAGCATACAAACTTTGTAGCCAAGTTAAAATTGAACAACTTTTTGAGCAAAAAAAAACGATCAAAAAGTACCCTTTAACAATACACTATTTAATTACAGAAGATAACATTGAAAAACCATTTCAAATTGTAATTTCTGCTCCTAAAAAAATATTTAGAAAAGCACATGAACGGAACCGAATAAAACGTTTAATGAAAGAAACTTTTCGAAAAAATAAATTAACTTTAGAAAGGTTTCTTAATCAAGAACAAAAGAAAGTTTATTTGTTCCTCGTATATACATCTAATGAGGAGCTTGATTACAAAATCTTAATGAAGAAAACGAAACAACTCATTGAACTAGTTATAAAACAAATTAAAGAAAATGAAACTCATTAAAAGCATTTGCATAATATTATTGATGAATATCTTCTTCCATTTTTCATTAAGCGCTCAAAATGAAAATGGTTTTGAGTTGATTAAAAACATGGAAATTACAGATTTGATTAATCAACATTTGGAAAAATATTTTGTTGATGAACCACAATTTGGTCACCTTTCTAAAGTTGGTATTGATGCCATGTTAAAAGAACTAGATCCATACACTGTTTATTATCATGAAGCTAATATGGAAGATTATCGTTTGATGACAACTGGTCAATATGGAGGAATTGGTGCAGTCATTCGTCAAATCGATGGTTATGTTCATATCGCTGAACCTTATGAAGGAAGTCCAGCTTTAAATGCTGGATTAAAAGCAGGTGATAAAATTCTTTCTATTGATGATAAAGATATGTATAACCTTCCAACAAATGAAGTTTCAGGTTCACTAAAAGGTCCTAAAGGTTCTACTATCACAATTGAATTAGATAGACCTGGAGAAGGTGTAAAAAAAATAAATGTAACAAGAGATGAAATACAAATACCAGATGTTCCATATTCAGGAATGTTAGATAAATCTATAGGCTACATCAAATTAAATAGCTTTACTCAAACTGCTTCCGAAAATGTAAAGAAATCGTTTACTGCTCTAAAATCAGAGGGAATGAAACAACTCGTTTTAGATTTAAGAGGGAATGGAGGCGGATTACTTATGGAAGCTGTTAGAATCGTTAATCTATTTATTCCTAAAGGTCAAATCGTTGTAAATACAAAAGGAAGGGTTATAGCAGAAAATAGAACATATACGACTAGTGAAGAACCAATAGACTTAAACATTCCGTTGGTTGTTTTAATTGATGAGGGTTCAGCTTCTGCAAGTGAGATTGTATCGGGAAGTTTACAAGATTTAGATCGAGCCGTAATTATTGGTCAAACATCTTTTGGAAAAGGACTTGTGCAACGAACATATGATTTAAAATATGGCTCAAAAATGAAATTAACAATCGCTAAATACTATACCCCGTCAGGAAGGTGTGTACAACGATTGGAATACTATGATCATGAAGAAGGAGAACAACCTCAAGAAATTGCTGATTCGCTATTGAAAAAATTTCAAACAAAAAATGGAAGAACAGTAATTGATGGAAGGGGAATTGAACCAGATATCAAAATCAATAATAAAAAATACAGTAGGCTTACAACTATGCTTTACAGAGGTAACCTCATCTTTAATTATGCTACTGAGTATTATTTAAAAAACAAAACTGCTGATTCTCCAGAAGATTTTAAATTTACAGACAAAGACTTTGATGAATTTAAGAATTATGTCTTAAAGGAGGATTTTACCTACACCACTACTTCAGAAGAAATGTTAGAAAAAGTGAAAGAGGTTGCTGAAAAAGAAGGTTATTTTGAGCACTCTTCAGAAGAATACGAAGCGTTACTTGCGAAATTAACTCCTTCAATTGAAAGAGACCTTGAACAATTTAAAAATGAGATCATTCCATTCTTAGAGAATGAAATCATTTCACGTTATTATTTTCAAAAAGGGAGAGCTGTTCAATCATTTAAAAATGATTTAGAGTTAAAAGAAGCAACCCGTATTCTAAGCAATTCAAAGGAGTACAATAATATACTTAGTAAAGAGTTATAATAAAGAACTCTTTTAGTGATTTATGGGAATCAATAAAGCTGATATTCATGAGAAAACATCATTAGTAGGCTATATCTTTCTTTCTGTTGGAATGGTTTACAGTAAAGCTTTCATGTCAATCGGTGTAATTATTTTAGCCCTTAACACCATTCTTGAAGGTAATTTCTCCTTAAAATATAAATTATTAAAAGATGAAAAATCTATTCAATGGTTACTTCTCTTTTTCTTGTTATTCATTTTGAGTTTTACTTGGTCAACGGATATAAATTATGCATTAAAGGATTTAAAAATTAAACTACCACTTCTTCTACTACCTATTATTGCAGTTTGTTCTCCTATGAATCAAAAGTCAACCAAAATTTCATTAGGACTATTACTTGCTTCGCTACTTTCATCATCGATTATAAATATTGGAGCCCATCAAGGATGGTGGATGAATAAAACGTATTATGACATCAGGCAATTATCTTTATTTGGTTCACACATCCGATATGGAATTTTAATTGGATTAGGTCTTCTTCTTTCTTTTTACTTTATGAAAGAAAAGAAATACTACCTGTTGTTTATACCCTTAATCATTTGGTTCATTTTTTACACGTATTATAGTCAAGTATTATCTGGTATAATTTCGGTAATAATTGTATTAACCTTTACTTTTTTACATCAGCTTAAATTAAATCATCCAAAGTTTTATAAGGTTTCTATTGCGTCGATTAGTATTCTGCTCATATCAATCAGTTTATACCTCTTTTCATTTCTCAGAACTCAACCTAAAGCCATTACAAAATCTCCTAAATATACTTCAGAAGGAAATTTATACTACAATGAAGTCGTTTCTCAATCTGATCAAAAGAAGTCAACTTATATTGCCATTTGTGATATTGAGTTAAAAAGAGATTGGGAAAAAGTTTCAGAAATCCCATACAATGGAAAAGATAAAAAAGGACAATTTTTAAGATATACACTGATACGTTTTTTAGAATCTAAAAACTTAACCCTAGATGCTTTAGGTTTAAAAAAGCTCTCAAAAAAAGAAATCATAAGTATTGAAAATGGGATTGCTAATGTACATGAACTTAACCCTGGATTAATTTCTAGATTATACCGCATAAAGTATCAACTTTCACATTCGTTTGATCCAAATGGAGGTTCTATTCTGCAACGTATTGAATATTGGAAAAATGGTTTCGCCCTTTTTAAAGCTAATTTATTATTTGGTGTAGGAGCAGGCGATAATCAAATCGCTTTTGACAATCAATATGAAATTTCACAATCTGTTTTGCTTAAAGAAAATCGATTAAGAGCTCACAATCAATTTTTGACAATTGGAATCTCTTTAGGAATCATTGGTTTAATTCCTTTTATTTTATTCTTTAGGTCACTTATCAAGACTAGTAGAAGAAAAGCTCCTTTTTTTATTTCAGTAGCTTTAACTGTGATTATTATAACAGCATTATTTGAAGACACGTTTGAAACTCAATTAGGTGTTATGATTGGAAGCTTTTTTGTAGCTTTAACATACCAATTAAAAAAACAAGAATGAAGTTTTTTATTTCCTATATCTTAATTTTATTAACTCTTCTGAGTTGCTCTGATAATCCTAGGGTAACATTTAATGTTGCAACTACAAATCCAAAGTACCATACCCCTCTATTTAATTTAAACAACCTATTTTCAGAAGATGAAAAGACACTTTCTTTTCCAATCTGGTTTAATGATTCAATCGTTAAGGCCAATAACATATCCGTTATTCATCGAAAAACGTTTGATGTTAAAAACATTAACAAATCAACTGATTCAATACTTAATGAAGAAAAAATATACTCCTTTTTTGAAGATGGCTTATTAGCACGATTAACTATTAATAACTACTATGATCTTCAAAAAATCAGTTCGTATAATGTTCAATATGAAAATAAAAGAGATCAATTCGGATATCAATTTGCAAGATTAACCCCTCATTTACTAAATATGAATGAAATGAATGAGGATGAGTATGCATATAAATTATATGATCGAATCGAATCTTCAAACACATTTTACGCTTACAAAATTCAAAATGAAAATAAACACATTTACATTATAGATAATCCGCTTTTACATGGAGCTTTAAAAGTTGACTCATTAGTTAAGCCAAACCCACATGATGCAATTATTTTAGGTAATACTTTTTATCCTTTAAAGAAATATAAAGTTAAAAACCTATTAAAGGAAATAGAAAGTCATACATACGAGTATTCAAAAGACAATCCGAAACAAATTTTAACTATTACCAGAAAAAAATATCCTTTTTTATCAAAAAGAGATTTTATTTATTCCGATAATGGGTTTGTTAATCAATATATTGATTCAATTTTTAGTGATCAGTTTTATGTCTCTAGAACTGTATCTACCATTCAATATAATCTAGACAAGATACCTGTAAAGGTTATGCATCAAAAGGAAAATCAATTAGGAGATACTTTGGTTAATTCATTTGAAACTTTTAGTTATACTTTTAATAATTTCCAATAGATAACATTACTAGGGTACAAGCTTCAACTACTTCCACCCCATTTTGTTCTAATAAGCTTTCAAACTCTGAACTTTCTGTTCCCGGATTGAATATAACCCTGTTGGGCTTTAATGCTAAAATATATTCGCACCAAGCAGATTGATTTTGAGGTCCAACGTACAATGTAACCGTATCAACATTCGCATATTGAATTTTTGTAGTGCTTATTTCTACCCCGTCAACATTTCCTGAGCGAAGTCCTTCTGCTACAACTTCATGACCTTTAGAGAGCAAACTTTGAATTGCTTTGTAAGCATAACGATCGGGGTTAGTTGATGCTCCTATGACGAGTGTTTTTTTCATGAGATA
>CAZOLZ010000015.1:0-39547 GCA_964580965.1 uncultured Flavobacteriales bacterium
AGTAAAGTTGCGATATCGCTGATAAGGTGAAGCTTTTGCTGATCTTTAGCAATAGTAGAGTCTTCAAAATAATCTTTAAGTAGTAATTGGCATTCTAATACATGCCTTTCTTCAAATGGACCTTCTAAATTTTCTAAAATGGTAAGACATTCGAAAGCTTCCATAAAATTACCATCACAAGCAATCTCAACAAAGTCAGAAATAAATTCGGAATAATCAATTTTAGAATTCCATATCGTTGTCAAAAGAACTTGTCTTATAGCTATGTTTGAATCATCCTTTAAAGCTTCAATAATTGGTACTTTAACTGATGTGTCTTTAAGATCTCCTAAAAAAGCTACAACTTGTTTATCAACTTTTTCTGAAACTTTAGATTTTAAAACTTCTAAAATTGGTGTAATAACTGAAACATCTCCATTAACTTTTAAGGCATTTAGGGCAGTAAGAATCTTTTTTTCATTACCACTCGATAAATCCTTTATTAAAGTTTTCAATTTGTTACTATCTTTCTTTTCCACTTTTTTTATTTGCAAAGCTAAGAATAAACATTGATTGTTACTTGGTAAGAAGAAAAAGAATATTTTTGTAATATTATGAAAATTAAAAAAGGAAAGTTATCTATTATACTTATTTCAATAAGTATATGTATTTCAATCTCATCTTGTAATGTCAAAGATGTAAAGTCAAATAATCAGCAGCATATCAATATTTACTCTGACTTTTTTAGTTCAAAAGATCATAAAATATTTAGAGCCTTTGAACGCGAAAACAATATTAAAGTACATATACATCATTTCAAAAGTAAGCAAGTCATAAAAAAAATATTAGATGAGGGATATAACTGTAACGCTGATGTAATTCTTTTTAAATCAATATTTCACACCAATAAATTATTATCTAAAAATAAATTTCAAGCTTTTCAATCTAAAGAGATAGAAGAAAATATTCATTCGGACTTTAGATCTGATGATAATTCTTGGGTTGCGTTTGGAATAAACCCTTATTTATTTACTTCAAATTCAAATAAAATATTCGAAAATCAAAACTTAAACGTATTGCTAAAACTAAAAAGAAATAAAAATCTTTCTTTCAGTAATATGATCCCTCTATTTTCTCAATTTAAAAAAACTGAATTTAATTTAAGTAAGAGTGAAGATTATTTAGCTAATAGACTTTTAATTAATAATCAAGAAGATTCAACTCATTCAAATTTAGAGCTTAAAACCTACACCAATTATATTAAAGATAATAACAAACAAGTAGTACAATTTTTTCCTTCTCATGAGACATGTTATTACAACTTGTATACAATTAGTATTCTCAAACAAGCTAAAAACTTCAACAACGCATTAATTTTTACAGAATATCTAACGAATCCATTATTTAATGAAAAAATAAATGAATATATTGGTTCTATACCAATGGATATAACAAGGCTAAAAAACTCCTATAAATACTATAAAGAACCCTTAATTTTGTTTCCAATACCTTATAAAAAATCACTTACTGAGTTCAGCTATTATGAACAATTATTCAAAAAAAACATCCTTGAATAGTAATTAAATAAATTTTAATCTTGACCTTTTTTTTCGAATGTTTTTATGAAATCATAGAATAGATTTCGTAAAGAAGATGTCTGTTCATATTTAATACCTTCAGCAGTATCAAATATATCGTGATAATTTTTATTGTCACCTTCCGTATATATAAAGAAGGAAGGGACCTCCTTCATAGTAAACCAATAATGATCAGAATTACGCGTTAAATTTCTTGGTTGAATGCGATTAAGATATTTTTTAGTATCATTAATAGTTAATAACCGTTGAAAATAATCAGACAATTCTACACCATTTACAACTCTAATTCCAATATCACCGCTACCCATAATATCAAGATTAAGTAAAAAATCAATCTGATTTAATTTTACTGTAGGATTCTCAGTAAAAAATTTAGACCCTAATAATCCTGCTTCCTCTCCTGCAAAAGCTACAAATACAATATTAACATCCAAAGGTTTTGCTTCTAACATCATACTAAGTGCTAAAAGCATAGCTGTCCCACTCGCGTTGTCATTTGCACCTGGAAACAAAGTGTTTTCACCCATACGGCCAAGATGATCATAATGAGCTGTTATAAAGACAGTCGGTTTATTTTTACTTTTTTTTGCTGGTAACCACCCTATTACATTTTGAGTATAATGATCTTTAAATTTTGCATCTATTCTTAAGTTCCAAGAACTATTAGCTTTAAAAACAGAATCTTGTAACTCTATTAATGGAAAACGGTACTGTCCTCTTCCTACCGACCACATTAATTTTGAATCTTTAATAATAAACACAGGGAGGCTTTCAACTAAGCCATATGCTAAATTTTGAATCTGTTCGAGTGTATCTCCTTTTAAGCCAACTAAAGAAATAGCAACGCTATTGTATGTTGTATCAAATGAAATAGTTTCAAGTTCATGAAGTAAATTCCCCCCATTTAACATATCATCAAGTTGAAGCAATTTTGGTTTCACAATAGAGTAAAAAGATGGACAAGAAGCATCAATTAAGTAATGTATTCCTGGCTTTAATACTTTATTTTCATTCGAAAGAACCACTTCACTTGGAAATGAGTTGACTTGAAATTTAAATCTTTGAAAATATGTTTTCGTAATCGGCTTTAGTCCGTTTTTCCTAAATTCTTCAGCAATAAAATCTGCAGCAATTGAATCCCCTCCATCTACATAACCTCTTCCCGAAAAATATTCTGAACATAATGTTTTTACAATAGACTTATAATAAGCATCGAAATTTTGTGAGAATAAATGAGTAGTTAAAGAGAAGAAAATAGAAAATAAAACAATTTGTTTAAGCATAACGCCTTAAAACTTTTTGCATAAATTCCACAATTGTTTCACTTTCAACATCCCAATTATTAATTAAAGCTAATTCTGCTACTTTTGTTTTTGCACTGTCTACTGAAGATTGATTATCCAGGACCTTAATAGCATCAGAAAAATTTTCGCTAGAACCATCAAACAACTCATTGATATATTGAAGTCTTTCATTCAATCCAAAAGAACCAATCAAAGAATCAATTTTCACTAAACCAAATTGAGATGATGTCATTGTTTCTATCTGATTAAATTTAGATAAAAATGTTGCTAATTCACCATAGGAGAATGCAGTTGGCTCTCCAATCTCATCTTCTTTATTTTTAGTTGAAACTTCATCAATTTGAACTTCATTTGATGTTTCTTCATCCAAATTCTTATGTTCATTTACTACTGAATCTTCATTAAAACCAGATGTTTCTTGATTCAACTCTTCTCCAATCTGTTGTTCAATGTCAAGTTGATTCTCAATAATGTTATTGTTTTCATTTATTGCTGGACTATTTTCTTCTTCAAAATCAAAAAGATTAAACCCAAACGATTGAGGTTCTTCTTTAACATCAACCTCTTTTTCTTCAAAAAATTGTTTTTCAGCACTATCAATCATTTCATCTGAAACTATTTGCTCGGATTCATCTTGATCAAAATCTAAATCTTCATCAATATTGTTTGTAATTTCAGCATTTTCTTTCTCATCATCATGAATAACAGGAGCAACATCTGTCATTTCCACCAAGTCTTTCTTACCAAATACACTTGCTTCAATTGCCTTATATCTTAGAATTATAGATCTTTCATGCAAATCAGTAGTATACTCAACAAGTTTATTTAAATCATCTAGGCTAATTTCAGCATTCTCCATTTTAGCAAAAACACTTCCGATTTCTAACAACAAATCTTCTTTTGATATAAACTTTTCCATTGAATATTATTTTGACTATGTAAAGTTACAATTGAAATAAATGTTAACTTAAAAAAAACATATTTTTTCTCTTCTAACCAATGTTAATAACCTTCTTTGAATTTTAACTTCATAATTATCTAGAAAAAGTTAACTTAGAAGTTAAAACTAAACGGTATCTTTTGAAATTAAAACTAAAAATTGAAGAAATTGCATCTATTGTAAGTGGAGTAGTATTATCAAACAATACTGATCATCCTACTCTAATCCATTCAATTTTTACTGATACCCGAAAAATCACATTTCCAAACAATGCTATTTTTTGTGCCCTTGGCGGAAATTTCTACGATGGTCACTCCTTTATTAATCATGCTTTAAGTAAAGGGATTAATTGTTTCATAGTTTCATCTAAATTCAATTGTAAAGGTTTTGAAAATGTAACTTTTATTCAAGTAGATAACACCTTGAATGCACTTCTTTCACTAGCTGAATATAAACGAACGCTTTTGAAATACCCCATTATTGCAATAACTGGAGATTTAGGGAAGACAACTATCAAAGAATGGTTATTCCATTTTTTATCTAATAAATATAAAGTATCTAGAAGTCCTAAAAGCTATAATTCAACAATTGGAATCTGTATTTCAATTCTAGAACTAACTGATGATGCAGAAATTGGTATTATTGAGGTTAGTCCCCATCAAGTTGCGAATTTTAGAACAATAGAAAAGATTATTCAACCAAATATCGGTATAATCAGTCATTTAAAAAGTTCTAGAAAATCAGTTAATACTGATCTACTTTTTAAAAATTCAGAAATTATTTTCACAAAAAAAGATGAAATTTTAAACGATTATTTTATTAATTCAAATGAATATTCAAAAAGTACTAATTTATCCATCGTTATTCAACTAGCAAATTATTTCAAACTAACAAAATCAGAAATTCAAATAAAAATAAATGAACTCCCTGTCCTCGCTTTAAGGATGGAAGAGTTTACTGGTGTTAAT
This sequence comes from uncultured Flavobacteriales bacterium, assembly GCA_964580965.1. Taxonomy (GTDB): domain Bacteria; phylum Bacteroidota; class Bacteroidia; order Flavobacteriales_D; family Crocinitomicaceae; genus CAIUKX01. The sequence continues at coordinate 4,790 of CAZOLZ010000015.1, forward strand.
CAGAATACAATAATTAATGACTCGTATAATCTTGATCATGATGCTTTAATTCATTCTTTAAATTATCAACTTTCGACTTCTAATCATCAAAAAAGAATTCTAATTATTGGTATTGACAAAAGTAACCTTAAAGAAAAACCTAAAATTGATAAAATTATTTCAACATTTAATCTTGATCAAATCATTTATGCTATATCTCCAGAAGAAATAAATCGAGATGATTTTAATAATTGTTCAATTTTAATAAAAGGAACAAGAAAAGCAGATATGCAACGTATTGCTCATTTATTCAGATTAAAATCACATAAAACAATTTTAGAAATTGACTTAAGTGCAATCAAATACAATCTTGCAGTCTATAAATCAAACCTAAATTATAAAACAAAAGTTTTAATGATGCTAAAATCAAATGCATATGGAACTGGAGTTGAAGTAATGGGTAAATTCTTTCAAGAATTAGGGGTTGATTATATCGGTGTTGCTTATGCTGATGAAGGTGTTGAGCTTAGAAAAAATGGAGTTCATTTACCAATTTTAGTGATGAATGCAGAGGAGGAAAGTTTTGATGATTGTATAAACTATCAATTAGAACCTGCAATTTTTTCCTTTGAACAATTAGACAATTTTATAAAAGAACTCATCAACTATAATATTTCAAACTTCCCTATTCATATCAAAATAAACACAGGTATGAATAGACTTGGCTTTGAAATCGAAGAATCTCAAAAAATTATTGCTATTATTAATTCTCAACCAGAAGTCAAACTTGCATCTATTTATTCTCATCTATCAGATGCAGACAATGAAAAATCTAAAACTTTTACAGTTAATCAAATATCAAAATTTGAATATGTCTCAGATATTTTTATTAAAAATATTTCATATCCTTTTATGAGACATGTTCTCAATTCTGAAGCAACTCAAAAGTTTCCTGAAAAACAATTCGAAATGGTGAGGTTGGGAATTGGAGTTTATGGATATAGCAACTCAGCAAACTTCAGTACAAATCTTCGCCCTTCAATTTTTTGGAAAAGTAGTATTTCTCAAATTAGACATATAAAAGTTGGTGAAAGTATAGGCTATGGAAGAAGTTTTATTGCTGAAGAAGATATGCAAATTGGAATCGTCCCTGTTGGATATGCTGATGGATTCAGAAGATGCTTAAGTGATGGTATTGGAGGAGTTTTTATTCAAAATATATTTTGTCGCACACTTGGTAAGGTATGTATGGATATGATTATGGTCGATCTAAAGAATATTAAGGTAAAAACTGGAGAGTCTGTTGAAATTATAGGATTTAATCAATCAATAAATGATTTTTCGAAGTTAATGGATACAATTCCATATGAAATAATGACTAACTTCTCGAAAAGAGTTCATCGGGTATATCTTTCCGAATAAATTATTTCTTTTTAAGATTACCTAATTGTTTAAACAAACCTTTAATCTTGTTTCTGAATAAAAACATTAAAAGAATGTAAGGTATAATCATCAAATATAAAATACCCCAATTAATATTTGTTCCAAATGAATCTTCACCAACCTCTGAAGCTTGGTCGGAAAGCATTTTACATTGGGAGCAACCTTGAGCAAATAAATTTGACTGAATCAAAATTAAAATGAAAAACACAGATAAAAATATAAAAACCCTCTTTGTATTCATAAATCCAAACTGTTTAGTAAGTATTATATACAAATATAAAGCAAATAAAGATAAATAATCTAAATTTGTCAATGATATTCATCATACAGTAAATATAACATGTCTCGAATAATTTTATTTATTTCATCAATAATCATCATTTTATTAATGAATGTAAATTGCTCTTCTACTCAAAATAAAGTTGAAAGTGAACCTAATTCACTTGATAGTTTAATCTTAAAATATCCTGATAGTATTCCTTTGCTAGTAAAAAGAGGTCGGTTATATTTTGAAGAATATCAAATGGAAAAAGCACTTAATGATGCGGCTAAAGCTTTTAGGCTTGATAGTAATTCTATCGACACAAGATTACTATATGCAGATGTTATCAATAATTTACCTGGAAGGTCAGTAAATGATATAGTTTCTGCCCAAAAACATTTTGAATGGATCATAACTAAAGATAAAAAAAACACACACGCTTTTGTAAGTTTAGCTTCTACTTATGCCCAACAAATGGATTTCGACAATTCTTTTACTTATATTAATAAAGCTTTAAAAATCGATCAAAAATATAGAGATGCATATATTTTAAAAGGTTCTAATTATCTAAAGCTTAGTAATATGAAACTAGCTAAATCTTCATATGAAACTGCAATTCAACAAGATGTCGAATTTTATGAGGCATATCTAATGTTAGGTGCTTTATATCAATCAGAAAATAATCCTGTTTGTATTGAATATTATACTACAGCGGCAAAATTAAGACCCAACAATTTAGATGTTTTGTATGCTTATGCTTATGCATTACAAAACTACAATCAAGTCAATCAAGCGAAAGAAATTTATCGTAAAATGATAAAGCTAGATTCAAATTATGTTGAATCAAATTTTCAACTTGGTTATATCAAACAGTGGTTAGAAAATGACTTAGATAGTGCTATGTATTTTTACGGCAATGCTATACAAATCAAACCTGATTATGTTGAGGCATGGCACAATATGGGTATTTGCTATTTAGATAAAGGAGATAAACCAAAAGCACTTCAATCATTTCGAAAAGCTTTGGAGTTTGACCCTGAATTTGAATTATCTAAGGACATGGCTTTAAAAGCTCAATGATGCAAAAAATAAACCCTAAATTCATTCAATTAATTGGTGATTTGATAATTCCACTGATTGGTTACTTTTATTGGAATTGGAGCTTATATTTTATTGTAGTTTTCTTAATTATTGACTTAATCACTAAGGAAATATATGTAATAAAAAAATCAACTTTAATAATTCGTTCACAACATTTCAATCAACAAAATCCAAAAATAAAAAATAGAGTACTAATATTAACTTCAATTGTAATTTTATGTATTGCTATTCTATTTTCACATTTGTTTTTTTACGAATTTATAAAAGAATTTAAAGTCACAGAAGAACTGTATAAATTTGTTATGTATAAAGAATTAGGAATACCTCAATACCTTATTTTAATTCCTCTCCTTTTTCTTGGAGGTAACGTTCAATTTAAAATGGAATTCATTAGGCCAAAGCAATATTTGATTGTCAATTATAAAACTTTATGGAAAAAACACATCACTACAACTTCAGTAATTGTTTTCTCAACAATTATACTAACGATAATAAATAAGTATACTGATTTTGGTGAACTTTTTTACCTGTTAACAATTATAACTGGAATTTTAATTTATCGTTCATTACAGTTAAAGAATAAAATTTAACTCTTTTTCCAAAATTGCCACCATTTCTTTTTTTTGGTTGTCTCGTCATCTTGATATTGAATTTCATTTTCATCAATATTTTTTGGTAGGATTTTTGGCACAATGTATTCTACCCAACCTTGACCTTTGGAAAATACCCACTGACGTTTCATACCAGGTAACATTAAAATAACAGGTTCTTTTTGATCTTTATAAACTCCTAAACTTTCTGCTTCCATGATTCCTCGTTTTTACAATTCAACAATTGACTAAATGATATTGTAATTAAAATAAGGAAAAAAAATAATTTATCAAAAAAAAATGCCGATTCAATTGATTCGGCATTTAGTTTTTATAATAAAAGAATGCTGTTATAACTTTCTAGCTACTTCTACTTCTTCGAAAGCTTCAATATTATCTCCAACTTGAATTCCATCAAATTTATCTATATTCAAACCACATTCGTATCCGTGTTTCACCTCTTTAACATCATCTTTAAAACGCTTTAGAGAACCTAATACACCTGTATGTATTACAATTCCATCTCTAATAATTCTAACTTTAGAACTACGCTTGAATAACCCTTGAGTAACAAAACATCCTGCAATAGTACCAACCTTGGTTATGTTAAATGTTTCTCTAATCTCAGCAACACCTATAATTTGCTCTTCAATGTCTGGAGATAACATCCCCTCCATTGCAGCTTTGATTTCTTCAATAGCTTTGTAAATTACAGAATATAATCTGATGTCTATTTGTTCTTGATCTGCTAATCTTCTTGCAGCTTGAGAAGGTCTTACTTGGAAGCCAAGAATAATAGCATCTGAAGCAACAGCTAAATTGACATCAGCTTCTGAAATTGCTCCAACTCCTTTATGTACAATTCTTACTGCAATTTCATCTGTAGATAAGTTTTGTAATGAATCAGATAATGCTTCAATAGATCCATCAACGTCTCCTTTAACAATAATATTTAACTCCTTAAAGTCTCCAATTGCTAGACGTCGACCAATTTCATCAAGTGTAATATGTTTAGTCGTCCTTAACCCTTGTTCTCTATGAAGTTGTTCACGTTTAGTCGCAACGTTTTTAGCTTCTTTTTCATCTGTAAGAACATTAAACTTATCACCAGCACTTGGGGCGCCATTTATACCAAGAACTGATACTGGACGAGATGGCTCAGCCTCTTTAACTGCTTTTCCATGCTCATCGTGCATAGCTCGAACACGTCCATAGTATCTTCCAACTAGTATAATATCTCCTACTCGCATCGTACCCGCTTCAACTAACATGTTAGTGACATAACCTTTCCCTTTATCTAATGAAGATTCAATAACAGTACCAACGGCACGCTTTTTAGGATTAGCCCTTAAATCTAATAGTTCAGCTTCTAACAATACTTTATCTATCAAAGCATCAATATTCAGGTTTTGTTTAGCAGAGATTTCTTGACACTGATATTTACCTCCCCAATCTTCAACTAAGATATTCATTTGAGATAATTGCTCTTTTATTTTATCAGTGTTTGCTCCTGGTTTATCAATTTTATTGATAGCAAATACCATTGGTACACCTGCTGCTTGAGCATGTGAAATCGCTTCTTTCGTTTGAGGCATAACATCATCATCCGCTGCAACAATAATAATTGCAACATCAGTTACTTGAGCACCTCTGGCACGCATGGCCGTAAAGGCCTCGTGACCAGGAGTATCTAAAAATGTTAATTTACGACCATCTTTCAGTTGAAGAGAATATGCACCAATATGTTGGGTAATACCTCCAGCCTCTCCAGCAGTAACATTGGCATTTCTGATTCTATCTAATAAAGATGTTTTACCATGATCAACATGACCCATTACAGTAATAATAGGTGGTCTTGCAACTAAATCTCCTTCTTGATCTTCTTCAACTGTTATTGCGTCTTGTAATTCAGCACTAACAAACTCCGTTTCGAAACCAAACTCTTCAGCAACAATTTGAATTGTCTCTGCATCTAAACGTTGATTAATAGAAGCGAAAATACCTAATGACATACAAGCAGAAATAACCTGAGTCGATTGAACATTCATCATTGTAGCTAATTCAGAAACCGTAACGAATTCTGTTAACTTTAATACGCTTAATTGTTGTTGTTCTAACTCTTGTTCATCTATTCTCTTTTGAGTATTAGCCTCTCTTTTTAACCTTCTGTTTTTAGATGATTTTGATTTCCCTCCTTTATTAGATAATCTAGCTAAAGTATCTTTTATTTCTTTTTGAATATCTTTTTCATCGATTTCAGGTTTAACAAACTTCCCTTTGCCTCCTTGGTTTTTGTTGAAGTTTTTATTTCCTGATTTTTTATCATTGTTATTTGATGACTGTTGATTTGCCGCTTTTACAGGGTCAATCTTCTTAATTCTTTTACGTTTCTTTCTTTCTCCTTGTTGATTATTTTCTGGTTTAGATTTTGCTTTATCAACAGGTAAATCTATTTTCCCTAATACCGTCGGGCCTGAAAGTACTTTTCGCTCAACTCTAATAGTTTCAACTTTTTCAGGAGATTCTTGAGTTGGCTCCTCCTCTTTTTTAGGAGTTTCTGTAACCTCTTTTTTAATTTCTTTTTCTGGCTTTTCAACCTTAGGCTCTGCTTTTGGTTTACTTGCCTTTTTTGCTTTTGGTTCTTCCTTTTTAGGTTTTTCAACCTTCTTTTTGTCTGGTCTTGTTTTAGAATTAATTTTATCTAAGTCAATTTTTCCTACAACCTGAACTTGAACTTCGCCCTCACCAATTGTTTTAGATGTTGAAGCTTCTTCTTTTGATTCTTCAGTTTTTTCTTCCTTTTTTTCCGGAGTCACCTCTTTAGAAGCAGGAATATCTGGAGCAGTATTTTTAATCTGTTCCAAAACAGAATGGTCTACTTCATCCTCGTCTAGTTCAACTTTTGTGTCTTCTTGCCTAGTGTCACGAATTGAAATTGTTTCCCTTTTTTCACGTTTAACACTAGTCATTTTTGACTGTTCTTTTATTGTTTGATCAGCAGCAAACTCGTTCTGAAGCAATTGATAGTGCTCACTATTCAGTTTTGCATTTGGGTTACTGTCAATATCGATACCTTTTGAATCTAAAAACTCAATTAAGGTTGATATCCCAACATTTAACTCTCCTGCTGCTTTTCCTAGTCTTATTGATTTTTCGGCCATAAAATTATGCGTCCTTTTATTTATTTTCTAAATATATTACAAACTTCTTAAAAAAACTCAATTAATTCTCAAATTCAGCTTTTAAAATTTTGAATACCTCGTCAACTGTAACTTCTTCTAGATCTGTTCTTCTTACTAAATCTTCGACACCTATTTCAAGTACTGATTTAGCTGTATCACATCCGATTGCTTTCAATTCATCGATGATCCAACCTTCTATTTCATCTGCAAACTCTTCTAAATCAACATCCTCTACATCTACTTCACCTTCACGATAAACATCTAATTCATAACCTGATAATCTACCAGCTAATTTAATATTATGCCCCCCTTTACCTATAGCTAATGAAACTTGATCTGGTTTTAAGTAGACTTTTGCTCTTTTTTCTTCTTCTGAAATTTCAACTGAAGTAATTTTAGCTGGAGACAATGCTCTTGTAATAAATAACTGTGGATTATTAGAGAAATTTATAACGTCAATGTTTTCATTCTTTAATTCTCTTACAATACCATGAATTCTTGAACCTTTCATCCCAACACATGCACCAACTGGATCCACTCTGTCGTCATAAGACTCAACAGCTACTTTTGCTCTTTCTCCCGGTTCTCTTACAATACGTTTGATTGTAATTAAGCCATCAAATACCTCAGGAACTTCTAATTCAAATAACCTTTCTAAAAATTCAGGAGCAGTTCTTGATAAAATAATAACAGGGTTACTATTTCTCATATCAACTTTTGCTACAACAGCTCTAACAGGCTCTCCTTTTTTGAAATAATCAGAAGGTATTTGTTCAGATTTAGGCAAAAGCAACTCATTTCCTTCATCATCCAACACCATAATTTCTTTCTTCCAAACTTGGTATACTTCACCAGTAACAATCTCTCCAATTTTTTCTTTGTAAACTTTATAAAGATTATCTTTTTCTAATTCCATAATTCTGGAAATTAAATTTTGACGTAATGACAAAATATTTCTTCTTCCAAAATCATTGAATTTAAATTCTTCTGTTAATTCTTCGCCAACTTCAAAGTCGGGTTCAATTTTAATAGCCTCTGAGTATGCAATCTCCGTATTAGAGTCTTCCACTTCTCCATCAGCTACAATCTCCTTATTTACAAATATTTGAACATCTCCTTTATCAATATTTACAATAACATCAATATGCTCATCTGTGTTAAATTTCTTTTTCAACATCGCACGAAAAACATCTTCCAATACATGTTGCATCGTATTACGATCAATATTCTTTAACTCTTTAAACTCTAAAAATGATTCAACTAATTCTGAACTATTCATTTGCTATTCTTTTAAAACTTAATAACTATTTTTGTTTCACTAATATCTTCTTTCTTTAAATCAAGAACTTCGATTACAGTAACCTTTTTCTTTCCTTCCTTAACTTTTTTTGTAAGTTCAACCTTCAATTCAGTCTCACTTACCTCAAGTAATTTACCTTCAATTTTTCCGCCTCCTTTAAGCGTAACTTCTACATCACGACCTATATTTTTCAAGAATTGTGGAAGCACCCTTAACGGCTTATCTAAACCTGCTGAAGAGACTTCAATTGCAAAATCTTCTTCCTCACGATCTAAGTTATGTTCTACATTTCTAGAAACTGACATGCAATCGCTGATTGAGACCCCTCCTTCAGTTCTATCTATTTCAACTTTAATTAAATTATTTTTTGAAATAGATATTTCTACCAAGAATAGACCTTTGTCTAATTCCTGAAAACGTTCTTCAATTAATGCTAATACTTTATCTTTACTAATCATATGTATAAAAAGAGGGGACTTACGCCCCCTCAGTACTTAGTATATTTAATAAACTTTGACAAAAGTAATACTTTTTTTTTAATAATAATATGTTATTATTGAATTTATTATAAGACCTTTGTATTTTAATGAGTAGAAAGCTAAGAAAATGCTAGTAGAAATTGGAAATAAAATTGTCTCAACACAATTGTTTGAAAGAAAATTTGTTTGCGACTTAAATACTTGTAAAGGAGCTTGCTGCATTGAAGGTGATGCCGGAGCACCTTTAACAGATTTAGAAATCAATATTTTAGAAGAGGAATTAGATCATATCAAACCTTTTATGCGAGAAGTAGGCATAAAAGCAGTAGAAGAAAGTGGTGTGTTTTATATTGATCAAGAAAATGAAACAGCTACAACATTAGTAAACAAAAAGGAGTGTGCATTTGTTTTTTTTGACGAAAAAGGCATTACAAAATGTGCTATTGAAGCTGCAAACAAAGCTAAAAAGACTACTTTTAAAAAGCCTATATCTTGCCACTTGTACCCTATACGAGTAAAACATTTCGATAACTTTACTGCTTTAAATTACAATCAATGGGACATTTGTGAATCAGCATGTGATTGTGGAGAAAAGCTAAATGTACCAGTATATAAATTCTTAAAAGAACCCTTAACCAGAGCTTTTGGAGAAGCATTTTTTAACGAATTAGAAATCGTTAATGAAGAAGTAAATAAAGAAAGAGATTAAGTAAATATAAGATGAAAAGAATAATTATTTTAATTTCAATTGCTTTTATAGGATCTATCATTGGATATTTGATATCTGTAAACAAAACTAAACCTTTACCAATTATCAATCCAATAGATGTTGTTGAAGAAATGGTAGACTCTTCAATGCTTCGAATAGGTTACGGACATACAATCGGTGACTTCAGTTTTGAAAACCAAAACAAAATCAAAATTTCTCAAAAAGATGTTGAAAATAAAATTTATGTTGTAGAGTATTTTTTTACAACTTGTCCTACTATATGTCCAAAAATGAATATCCAAATGCAACGTGTTCAAAAAGCTTTTCAAGGGAATGATGATTTTAAAATTTTAAGTTTCACCGTTGATCCTGAAGTTGACAACGTTGAACAATTGAAGCAGTACGCTTTAAGCCATGAAGCAGATGATAATCAATGGTATTTTTTAACTGGACCAAAAAAAGACTTATATCATTTAGCGAGAACATCATTTTTTATCTTAAAACCAGCTGAAGCGCAAAATTTAGGCGATGCTGGGAGTGATTTCATTCACACAAATAATTTTGTACTTATTGATCGTGAAAAAAGAATTAGAGGTTACTATGATGGAACTTCAGAAAAAGAAGTTAGCCAATTAATTACAGACATTGAATTACTACTTAGTGAAAAATAATTTATAATTTTTCTTGATCACAATGGTTCTAAACAATAACATTTATTAATTTTATCAAATATAAATTAAAAGAATTCAAGAGATATGTATCCAGAACATTTAGTAAAACCAATGAAAGAAGACTTAACAAGTGTTGGGTTTAAAGAGTTACTATCAGCTAATGATGTTGACGAAACAATTAAAAATTCGGAAGGAACATTGTTAATTGTAGTTAATTCTGTTTGTGGATGTGCGGCAGGAAATATGAGGCCAGGCGTAAAACTATCGCTAAATAATGATAAAAAACCAAATGAGCTTACTACAGTTTTTGCAGGTGTTGATAAAGATGCGGTTGATCAAGCTAGAAAATATTTCTTACCTTATCCTCCATCATCACCTTCAATAGCTTTATTCAAAGGTGGTAAACTCGTTCACTTTTTGGAAAGACATCATATTGAGGGAGGTTCTGCTTTAATGATTGCTGAAAATCTTAATGAAGCATATAACGAGTTTTGTTAACTTGAATCTTTGATTCAAAAAATCAACATTATTTAGTCAACTATTGATTAATTAAAAAAAATGTTATATTTGCTAACAAAATTTGTTTGACATAAGTTTTTAATTGCAATTAACACAAAGGAATTAAATGAGATATACACTTACTATACTGATTTTTAGTCTGATAAGCACATTTTCACATGCAGCTTTATCTATTGAAGGTAGTTATCAAGGTAAAAACTTGTATGTCCAAAACCCAATGGATGATGATGGATTCGGTTACTGCGCTACTAAAGTCACTGTGAACGGAGATATTATGCCTGGGGGAACTAACATGGGAGCATTTGAAATTGATTTTTCTTTATTTAATATAGCTATTGGTGAACCTGTATTTATAGTTATCGAACACAACGATGCTTGTAAACCTAAAATATTAAATCCTGAGGTTCTCTTACCAAGAAGTACTTTTAAGGTCACTTCGATTAGTGTTAACAACAACGGAATGTTAACTTGGCAAACTACCGACGAGAGAGGTAAATTACCATACATTATTGAACAATACAGATGGAATAAGTGGGTAAACATTGGAGAGGTTCAAGGTAAAGGTAATATCGCTTCTAACGTGTATGAGTTTCAAATAGTACCTCATTCTGGTATAAATAAAGTTAGAGCGGTTCAAATTGATCATTCAGGAGCTAAAAGAACTTCTGATGAAGTAACTTTTGACTCAAGTATTGGCGAAGTCACTAAAAGTCCTACAAAAGTTAAAAACATTATTAATTTCTCTACTGACGGAAAACCTGTTGAAACAAGGTATGAAATTTTCGATGCTTACGGAAGTATCGTTAAAAAAGGTGTTGGAAGTTTTGTTAACTGCGAGAACCTTATCAAAGGAATTTATTATATTAACTATGATAATACGAATGAGAAATTCATCAAAAGTTAATTTATTTTAATATTTACTTAAACCCTGAATGTTATTCAGGGTTTTTTTATGCCCTATTTTATGATAAAAAAAATTGAACACCTTGGAATTGCTGTAGAAAATATTGCCGCATCAACTAAAATATACGAAAAGCTTCTAGGGACTGAATGTTACAAACTTGAGGAAGTGGAATCTGAAGGTGTAAAAACGGCATTTTTTCAAATTGGAGAAACTAAAATTGAACTTTTAGAAGCAACTAATGAAAACTCAGCAATAGCTAAGTTTTTATCAAAAAAAGGGAAAGGTATTCATCATATTGCCTTTGATACAGATAACATTGAAGGAGAAATTGAGCGTCTCAAGAAAGAAGGTTTTGAGTTAATTCATCAAACTCCAAAAAATGGTGCAGATAATAAAATCATAGCATTTTTACACCCAAAATCTACTGATAGTATCTTAGTTGAATTGTGTCAAGAAAAATATTAATTACGTTTTGTTGAGAAAAAAAGTTGTAATAACTCCTTACATTCTTTTTCCATAACTCCATTAACTAACAATGTTTTAGGATGATATAAAGAACTACTATGTCTACCTGCACCTCTTTTATCATCTCTTGCCCCAAAAACAATTTTATCAATTTGCGACCAATAAAGTGCCCCCGCACACATGACACAAGGTTCTAAAGTTACATAAAGTGTACAGCCTGATAAATATTTTCCTCCCAAATATTCAGAAGCAGCAGTAATTGCTTGAGTTTCAGCGTGAGCTGTAACATCCCTAAGTTTTTCTGTAAGGTTATGTGCTCTAGCTATTACCTGATTGTTAGCTACAATAACTGCTCCAACTGGAACTTCCCCCTCAGAAAAAGCCTTTTCTGCTTCTAAGTACGCTTGTCGCATAAAATATTCATCGTTGTATGGACTTATCATAAACCAAAAATAATTAATTTTAAAATAAATAAAAGTTATAATGCAACAAGATATACCTTATTTAAAAGAAGGAGATTTAATTTTTATCACAGCACCAGCAAAAGCTATTGATTATGATTTAATTGAAAATGCAACAAATTACTTTGAAAGGAAGGGTTTTCGTGTTAAAATTGCGAAACATTGCTGCGATCAATACAATTACTTTTCAGGATCACTTGCGCAAAGAACTTCAGACTTTCAAGATGGAATCAATGATTCAGAAGTAAAAGCTATTGTTTGTGCAAGAGGTGGGTATGGTTCGGTACAAATAATTGATCATTTACAATGGGCGGCATTTCTTAAAGAGCCAAAATGGATTGTTGGTTTTAGCGACATTACTTATTTCCATCAAAAAATTGCCAAATATGGAATAAAAAGTATTCACGGAACCATGCCTTTGAATTTTAAAGAAAATTCATCTCTTGCTTTAGATACTTTAATAGGTTCATTAAAGGGAGATTTACCTGAATTCACCATTAAAAGTAATCCATTAAATAAATTAGGTGAAACTCAAGGGAAATTAATAGGAGGGAATCTATCAATTATCTATGCTAACATAGGTACTGATGATAAACCTTCTTACGATGGTTGTATATTATTTATTGAAGATTTATGTGAACAGCTCTATCACATTGATAGAATGTTTAATGCATTAAGAAAGGCAGGAATATTATCAAGAATAAAAGGCTTGATTATAGGGGGAATGACTGATTTAAAAGACACTTCCAAACCATTTGGAATGACTTATGAAGAAATTATTCTTTCTTATTTGAAATATGAAAAAATTCCTGTTTGTTTTGATTTCCCTTCTGGTCATATTGATGATAATAGAGCACTAATCCTGGGAAATCAGATTAAATTTGATGTTCAAAAAAGCCAAGTAAAAATAAATTATTTATAGGTTTTGGTTAAAACTTCGTCTAATCTTCAGACATTTTTTTCAATAAAAAACAAACAAAATTAAATCGTTAATTAAATTCAATCTAAATAAGGTTGTAAAACGTGATTTGTGCAATCTATCTATTAAATTTGTAATATATATCTAAAAACTAATAAGTCTATGAGTAATTCAGTTCTTTTAAAATCCTCAATTGCCAAAAAATATTGGATGGCATTCACAGGGTTATTTCTATGTTTATTTTTGGTTGGTCACCTTTTAGGAAACCTTCAGTTATTTGCTGCTGGTGAGGAAGGAAGAAGGGCATTTAACGAGTATGCACACTTTATGCAAACTAATCCGTTTATTAAAGTAATGTCATATTTAACATACTTTTCAATTTTATTTCACGCAATAGATGGAATTATGTTAGCAGTACAAAACAAAAAAGCTAGACCGGTTGCTTATGCCATGAGTAATGCAAAAGCAAATTCTTCAACTGCTTCTAGAAAAATGGCTTTATTAGGATCTATCATTTTAATCTTCATCGCTACACACATGGTGAACTTTTGGGCTAAGATGCATTTCGGAGGATTGGGATTACACAAAATTGAACTTTCAATTCCTGAATCAGAACAAAAACAAGAATTATTTGTTACAACTGCAGGTAGCTTTGTTTCTCCTGAGCAAGTAGAAATTAAACATGAAAGTCATTTTTATGACAAACAATTTGGTTTAAAATTAGGTGAAGGATATAAAGATTTACATTCTAATGTAATTGCTTTTTTTAGTGGGAAAGATATTCATGGAGTTAAAGGTAACGATATGGCATGGTTAGCTGTTTTACTATATACAGTTTCTATGGCTGTATTAGCTTTTCATTTAACACATGGTTTTGCTGCAGCGTTTCAAACGTTAGGTTTACGTCATCCTAAATATACTCCAATAATCAAAAATATTGGTACAGCATTTTCAATATTAGTACCTGCATTATTTGCTATCATACCAATTTACATTTTCTTCTCATAAGAATTAAAAATATTTAGAATATGTCAGTATTAGATTCAAAAATACCAACAGGTCCATTAAGCACTAAATGGTCAGATTATAAAAACAATATTCGTTTAGTAAACCCTGCGAATAAGAGAAAAATTGATGTTATCGTTGTAGGAACAGGTTTAGCTGGTGGTTCAGCTTCTGCTTCTTTAGCTGAATTAGGTTACAACGTACAAGCTTTTTGCTTTCAAGATTCTCCAAGAAGAGCTCACTCCATTGCAGCTCAAGGTGGTATCAATGCAGCAAAAAACTACCAAGGTGATGGTGATTCAGTTTTCAGATTATTTTACGATACAATTAAAGGTGGAGATTATCGCTCAAGAGAAGCAAACGTTTATCGTTTAGCTGAGGTTTCGGCATCAATTATCGATCAATGTGTTGCTCAAGGTGTTCCTTTTGCTCGTGAATATGGAGGATTGTTAGATAACCGTTCTTTTGGTGGAGCTCAAGTATCACGAACATTTTATGCTAAAGGTCAAACAGGTCAGCAATTATTATTAGGTGCTTATTCTGCAATGTCTCGTCAAATTGGTAAAGGTAAAATCAAAATGCATAAACGTCACGAGATGCTAGATTTAGTAATCGTAGACGGAAAAGCCAGAGGTATTATCGCAAGAGACTTAACTACAGGTAAATTAGAGCGTTTTTCTGCTCATGCTGTAGTTATTGCTTCAGGAGGTTACGGTAATGTTTTCTTCTTGTCTACAAATGCGATGGGATCTAACGTAACAGCTGGATGGAGAATTCATAAAAAAGGTGCTTTCTTTGCTAACCCTTGTTTTACACAAATTCACCCAACTTGTATTCCTGTTTCTGGTGATCACCAGTCAAAGTTAACCTTGATGTCTGAGTCATTAAGAAATGATGGTAGGATTTGGGTTCCAAAAAATATCGAAGATTCAGTTGCTATTAGAGAGGGAAGATTAAAACCTACTGAATTAACAGAAGAACAAAGAGATTATTATTTAGAAAGAAGATATCCAGCTTTTGGAAACTTGGTGCCACGTGATGTAGCTTCCAGAGCAGCTAAAGAAAGATGTGATGCTGGTTATGGTGTAAACACAACTGGTGAGGCAGTATATTTAGATTTCGCATCTGCTATTGAAAGATATGGTAAAGAAAAAGCTACTGTGTTAAACTTGGAAAATGCTTCAAAAGATAAAATACTAGAATTGGGTAGAGAAGTTATCAAAGCTAAATATGGTAATTTATTCCAAATGTATTATAAAATTACAGATCAGGATCCATATTTTACACCTATGATGATTTACCCTGCTGTTCACTACACTATGGGGGGTATTTGGGTAGACTACAACCTGATGACAACTATTCCTGGATGTTATGCTGCTGGTGAAGCAAACTTTTCTGATCACGGAGCAAATCGTTTAGGGGCTTCTGCTTTGATGCAGGGATTAGCCGATGGATATTTTGTTTTACCATATACAATCGCTGATTATTTAGCGGATGATATTAGAACTGGAAAAATATCTACGGATCTACCTGAATTTGAACAAGCCGAAAATGAAGTTAGAGAAAGTATCGAACGTCTAATGAATATAAAGGGTACGAAATCGGTTGATTATTTTCACAGACGTTTAGGGAAAATAATATGGAATAAGGTTGGAATGGCAAGAAACGAAGAAGGTTTAAAACAAGCTATTTCAGAAGTTCAAAGTTTAAGAGATGAATTCTACAAAGATTTAAGAATCCCTGGAACTATTGAGTCTTTTAATCCCGAGTTAGATAAAGCTAATAGAGTTTCTGACTTCTTAGAATTAGGAGAATTAATGGCTAAAGATGCTCTAGTAAGAGAAGAATCTTGTGGAGGTCACTTCCGAGAAGAACACCAAACAGAAGAAGGTGAGGCAAAACGTAATGATAATGATTTTACTTACGTTGCAGCTTGGGAATATACTGGCAAGCCTTCTGAAGCAATCTTACACAAAGAAGAACTTAAATTCGAAGAAATTAAATTAGTAGAAAGAAACTATAAATAATTGGTTATTAGAGTTATTAACTTAAATAAATAACCTGTAATTAACAATTAACTTTTCTAAAAGAAAAAAGTTAAATACAAAAAGAATTAGTTATGAAATTAACATTAAAGATTTGGAGACAAAACGGTCCTAACGATAAAGGGAAAATGGTAACTTACCCAATTGATAATATTGATGGAGATATGTCTTTCCTTGAGATGATGGATATTTTGAATGAAGAATTGATCGCTAAGGGTGAAGTACCTGTTGCATTTGATCATGATTGCCGTGAGGGTATTTGTGGAATGTGTTCTTTATTCATAAACGGTGAAGCTCACGGACCAGACAGAGCAGTTACAACCTGCCAGTTACACATGCGAAAATTCAAAGATGGTGATACTATCTATATCGAGCCATGGAGAGCAAAAGCATTCCCTGTAATTAAAGATTTAGTTGTAGACAGAGGAGCTTTTGATCGTGTAATGGCGTCTGGGGGGTTTGTATCAGTAAATACATCAGGTAACACACAAGATGCAAATGCATTACCAATACCAAAAGAAAATGCTGACAAAGCTTTTGAAGCTGCTACATGTATTGGTTGTGGAGCTTGCGTTGCATCATGTGTAAATGCATCTGCAATGTTGTTTGTTTCTGCAAAAGTTTCTCAATTAGCTTTATTACCACAAGGTAAAGTTGAAGCTAAAGAGCGAGTTTTAAATATGGTCAGAACAATGGATGAAGAAGGATTTGGTAATTGTACAAACACAGGTGCTTGTGCTGTCGAATGTCCAAAAGAAATTTCTTTAGACAATATTGCTAGAATGAATAGAGAATATTTAAAAGGGATGGTTTCATCTGAGAAATAAAATTCTAATTGTTTTAATATTTAAGGATACCAATTGGTATCCTTTTTTTGTTTGTAAACAAATAGTTATAACATGAAACTAAATAACTTTTTCTAGATCAAACTTACAGGTAAATAAAACTTAAAGATTGTCTCACCATCCTCTGAAGTAAATTTAATATCACCACGTTGATTATTAATAATTTGTTTAACCATTGCTAAACCAAGACCTGTTCCTTTACCTTTTGTTGTAAAGTAAGGTACAAATATCTTATCCTTAATTTCAGAATCAATACCGGTTCCGTTATCAATAATTTCAAACCAATAATTCGTATTAAATTTTGAAACTCTAACAATCACTCTTCCACTTTCAATAGATTGAATAGCTTGAATTGCATTTTTAATTAAATTATTGAATACACGAATCATCAAATCTTTATCAGCAAAAACATTTACAGAATTTAGATTTGTTTCCAATAAAACTAAATTCTCTTTAGAAAAAATGTCTACTACACCTCTTATATAAGGCAACAAATCAATGTGTCCATCAATTGGTTGAGGTAACTTCGCAAAAGATGAAAACTCATTTGCAATTTTTGCTAATCCATCAATTTGTTCTACTAAAGAAGTTGAAACTCTATCCAGCTTTTGTTTACAATCTGGATCATTAGAATCAAAAGTCCTCAATAAGTGTTGGATACTCAATTTCATTGGTGTTAATGGATTTTTAATCTCGTGAGCAACTTGTTTAGCCATTTCTCTCCAAGCTGATTCTCTCTCGCTTTGAGCTAGTTGTGATGCTGTTATTTCTAATTCTTCCAACTTTTGATTATAGTTTAAAACCAACGCTCCTATTTCATCTTTTTTTTCGTAAATAATTGGCTTATTATGCCTACCAAATTGAATGTTTGAAAAACTTTCTTGGATCAACCTCAAAGGAGTTGTTACCCAATTTGAAATTATGATTGCAACAACAATTGAAAACGTTAAAAGCAACATAAAAACATTAATAATCGCAATTAAAAACTGCTGGATCTTAATTTCAAATTCTTTTTGTTGCCCAAAATGTTGTAAATTTAAGTATGCTAAAAATTTTCCCTTATCATTATAAATAGGAGCATATGCAGATGAAAATTCAAGATTCCCTATACTTTCTTTATGGATATATTCACTTTTATTTCTGACATCCATTTGATAAAAAGCTGAAGTATTCATTTGTTCACTTAAAAGACCGATGTTATATAATTTTGAACGAGACGTGCCTAATAAAAAGCCTTCTTTATCATACAAATTAATGTCTGTAATAAACACTTTCGCTAAATTTTTTAATAGTAACTCAATACTATTTCCATCTTCCTCAATTGTCAACTTCTTTGATTTACCAATATTATCCTGCATTTGTAAATCAACCGAATTTAATTTCTCGTGAATTAAATCTTCTGTGTAATCATCGTATTGATTTTTAACGAATAATCCACTTCCCCACCCAAATGCAAAAAGAGATAAGAATACCATACCAATCAAGACAACTTGAATTTTAGATGATAATGAAATCATACTGTAAGATGAGCCGCTTTTCCCTTCAACAAACAGAATAAATGGTAATAAAATCAATCCATATAAACAAAAAAGATAAGCTACAGATGTTACACGTTCTATCCAACTGACTTTTTTCGAAGAAACAACAGTTATGTTTTGATCTGATTTCTTTAATAAATAATGATTATAGTCTTCATATTCATAAAACCCACTTTTCACTTCTTTCCAATTTATTATTGCTAAATGTGAGGTAGGGTAATTAAAATTACCATATTTAGTTACTAAATGATTTTTAAAATATTTTGCTATGGAATAATTTTTAAGTGATTCAAACACATTCGCATTTGTTGAGATAAGAAGACGAGGAAACCCTATTTCCTCAGGTATTTTTTTAGATTTTAATGCACAAAACAATGTAAATTGATTCGAGTCAACATCATAAATTGGCTGTCTAATAATGTAACTGTAATGTCCTATATAGTCATTGATAAAATAAATATTAGGATCAATTTCAGATGGTGAGCCATTCCTTTCTACAATTTGGTTTAACTCTTCAAAATCAGATTTAGAATCGTCCTCTAAAGGATTAATAATCGATTTATGATTTGATGAAAACAAATTGAAACTCATCTCATATCGTTCCCAGAAGCCATTGAAAAGTTTACGTTCTAAAATATCACCAAAATCTGATAGATTCATTTTTCTTGGAGAATGAATCAATCTTTGAATCGCATTGTCTTTAGTTATTTTTGGAGCAACTTTAGAATATTCAACTTCAGTCAATATATCTTTTTCTGTAGCCAATTGATTAGCATAAAAAATACGTTCTTGTTTTTCCTTGCCTCTATTATATTTATTTAATGTCAAGGTTTCAACAATAGCAAACAACAGTAGGAGGAATAAATAAAATGTTAAACGAGAAGTGTGTTTGAAAATAAAATGATTTAAAAATAAAATTCCCATTAATAGGACTGGAAATAAATCAGTTAACCAAATATTTTCAAAAAAAGTTCGTTGAATAATCAAATAAATTAAACTTGAAAAGGTTAGTACAGCTACTAAACTGATATTCAATTTAAAATTGAATTTGATTATATATTCAATAAATAAATTTCCAAGCAAATAAAAAGTAAAAAAGATAACACCTATCGATCCAACTGCGATAATTGAATAAAAGTTTAATGAAAATAGTTTTTCAATTACCAATGAAATTGAACTATTATCAACTAAGCCTTTATTTAAAAACAAAATTCCAATCCAAATAAGAAAATAAATTATGAACCCAATGAATAATAACAAATATGGATTCGTTGATTTAAGTTGAATTTTGTTAATTCTTTGTTTGATAAACTTTCGAATAAAAAACGACAGATAAATCAAAATAATAATGTTTAAACTGTAATCAAAAAAACTTGCAAAATATTTATTAGATCCATAAAGACTTGGGTTAAAGGTCTCTGTTGTATGCATGAAGCCAAACAAAACAAATTCAATTGAAAGAAACCTTGTCACAATTAAAAATAACGGAAAAACCCACTTTACTTTTTTTAATTTAAATGTATTGGTCCATTCAAAAAATAATTGAATCCAAATTAATAAAGATCCTATCAGTAATAAGTAAAGTATGATTGATTCAAACTCATTGGCGGGTTGATAAGTATTCGGAGAAATTGAAAATAAGTATATTTTGTTTTTTGTATATATCGGATATCCATCTTCTTGTTCAAAAGTAACGTAAGCCGAAAAAGGAAGTTTTAAAGACTTAGCGAACTCATTCCTTAAATCTGCATTCTCTATGGCATAATCTTTTTTGATTAAAAAAGAGGTGCAAATTTGATACGTCCCTTTTTTTTGAATTCTTGAATAATACCAACCATTTTGAAGATGAATAACTCCTTCTGCTGGATAATGAATATCGGCAAATCTAAGAATGGGCAATTTATTGGAATTCCAATAAATCAATGAGTCATCTTTATAAATATGGATAAAAAAGTCTTTTTCCTGCTTAACTTTTTTCCAAATGTCTCTTTTTGATAGTGAGTCTAATGAATGTGAAATTTCAAATAGCAATTTATCTCTAAGTAATTCCTGTCTTGTAAACCTTTCTTGAAAATCTTCTATTTCTGAAGTATACTGCGTTGAAAAGACGTTCAAATAGTATAAAACAAACAATATTGGTAATACAATTGCAATACTAAATTTTAAATAAATGTTTGATTTTCTTTTCATTAAGCAGATGACTTGATAATTCTAAACTATGAATATTACCTAAAATTAAATTATTCTAACACAATAACTAATACCAATTAATCAAAAAATTATTCCTTTTACAATAAATTATCTTCAAATCACTATATTTACTGATGCAACAACGTTAATATGAGGTGTTTTTTATTCATTTTATCAATTACATTAGTTTTTGGGACTAGTGGTCAAACTATTTCAAATGGAATACCTTACATCGTTTCAGGTAAAATTCAATCTACATCAAAATATATCTCTCTACCAACAACTAATAATCAATATGAGATTGAAGAATTAACAAAATTAGATGCATCTTCCAGTGAAAAAATATATCGTTTTGGTTTAGAAAAAATTGTTTCAATAGATTTTTTCAATGAAGCTGAAGCTACCTATTTACCTTCAGGAAATATTATTTATCAATTAGGAATTGAATCTAAAAAAGCAATCTCTCTGAATTTAATTTTTGATGATTTTTTTTTAGCTAATGGAACGTACCTATACCTTGTTGACCCAAAAAGCAAAAAATATATTGGTGCATATTCTAATCTAAATAACAATAGAGCAAATGCTTTAGGAACTGAAATAATAAAAAGTGATAAAATTATTTTAGAAGTTTTTGTCTCTAAAGACTACATTAATAAATCGACCTTACGTATCTCTAAAATTATTCATGGTTATAATGATATTGACAAAATAGCCAAAGCTCTTAATAATTCAGGTTCTTGCCAAATTGATGTCAACTGCCCTTTGGGTCAAGGTTGGGAAAATCAACGAAATAGTGTAGCAATGATGGTTAATGGTGGTGGGTTTTGTACGGGAACACTTGTACATAACACAAGCGGTAATGAAATACCTTATTTTCTTTCTGCCAGACATTGTGGTACAGACCCCACAACCTGGGTTTTTCGTTTTCGTTATGAATCACCTCAAGGACAAGCCGATTGTGGGACGAGTTCTCCTTCTGTCGATGGGCCAACTAACATGAGTATAAATGGTGCTTCATTATGTGCTTCATTTGTTGGTTCTGATTTTATGTTGTCACTTTTAAATTTCACTCCGGATCCAAATTGGGGAATCTATTATAGTGGTTGGGATAGAAGAAATATTGCTCCAATTTTATGTACCGGTATTCATCACCCAAGTGGAGATGTTAAAAAGATATCTCAAGATAAAGATGAAGCTATATCTTCTTCATTTAATAATATTGAAGCTGACAGTCATTGGAAGGTTCCTTCATGGGACAATGGAGCAACTGAAGGTGGTTCTTCAGGCTCTCCCCTCTTTGATCAAAATCAAAGAATTGTTGGACAATTACAAGGTGGTAATTCTCATTGTGGAGCTCCAAGTTATGAAATGAATGATGATTATGGTAAGTTCTCTAGATCATGGACTGGTGGAGGTACGGATGATTCTAGATTAAGTAATTGGTTAGATCCAAACAATATAGCTCCATTATTTATAGATGGCTATGACCCGCTTCAACCCAAGAACAATATTGACGCAAGTATTTCAACAGATGAAGTCTTATTTTCAACAGTTTGTGGCGATTCAATTTCACCACAAGTCACAATATTAAATAATGGATTAGACACCTTATTTCAAATTGAAATTCACTACGGATTTGATGGCGATTACTCTTCTGTTTATCAATATTCTGATACATTAATCACATTTGAAACTTATACTATTACTCTACCAGACACTTCACTTTCAGATGGATCTCATTTATTTAATGCTGCTATTACGTTACCAAATCATCTCGATGAAAATACGACTAATGATACTTCTTCTGTAAATTTCGCGATAAATTCAATTGGTTCAGCTGTATTTATGGAGTTATCTATTCCTTGTTATGCTAGTGAAAACACATGGTCTATAACTCTCGATGGCGAAGGAATAATAGCAAAAGGTGGACCTTATGCAGATAATCTATCCCTTCCAATTTTAGATTCATTTTGTTTAACTCCACAATGCTACACTTTTAATCTAAACGATTCATATGGTGACGGGATTGTATCAAGTGGTTGTGCCAATGGTAGTCTAAAACTTACTAATAAAAATGGTGAAATATTACTAGCCTTAAATCAAGATCAAGCAAATTTTGGAAGTTTATTTTCAAGTGGTTTTTGTGCTTCTCTCTATAAAAGTACTGTTTTAGATTATTTCAAATTCTATCCCAACCCTGTTCAATCTATTCTTTCAATTTCAGTTTACAATGACACTATTAAAAGTTATTCAATTTATGATTTAACTGGACATTTAATTCAATCTGAACAGGTTAATGCACTTTTCAAAGAAATTGATTTTAACAAAATTGCTGCAGGATATTACCTCATAGAAGTGATTACTAATCAAACAAAGTATATCCGTAAAATCAGTCATTACAATGACTAATTTATCAGTAAAAAATTATCTATTTATTAACAGTCAGCTTGTTGTAAATAAGGCAACTTCAGACTAAAAAACACGTCTCTTAATTAATTCAATTTATATTTTTGTACAAAAATAAACTATTTGATTTTTAAACAATTAAAATATCAATCTACAATATTCCTTTTAATACTAATAAGTGGATTATTTAAATTAAATGCTCAAACACCAATTGTTGATTTTACAGTAACCCAAACAACAACTTGTGCTGGTTCTCCAATCACATTTACAGATTTAACTAATTATGGTGGCGCTAATATCATAAGTACCAGTTGGGACTTTGGGGAAGGAGGTCAATCTTCTGATCAAAATCCTACCTATACATATCTAAATCCAGGTACATACCAAGTTTTATTAACTGCTATTTCTGCCGGTGGTACTGACTTTGAAATCAAATTGGATTACATCACTGTAACCCCTAATCCAGACGTTAATTTTACTCCTTCAGGAAATGGTTGTATTGTACCTTTCGACGTTACTTTTGTCAATTCATCCTCGAGTGGTCCTGAATTTTCATATGCTTGGGACTTTGGAAACGGAAATACTTCTACCGAATATCAACCTGGAGCTCAAACCTACAACGCAAATGGGTCCTATCCTACCTCATTAGAAGTTACTAATTCAACAACAGGTTGTACAACAACATACATAGATTCTATAGTAATATCAGATTTTAATGCAGGTATTGATATCTCAAATGGATGTGTTAATATTGTTTTTCAAGCAAACGATATTTCAACAGTTGGAGCTAATAATTGGAGTTGGACAACAAGTGATGGTCAAAGCTCAACAGAACAAAACCCAACATTTACTTTCAATTCAGCAGGTAGCTATGATGTAAATTTAACCTCCCAAAATACAAATTCTGGATGTGCAAGTTCCACTTCTGTTTCAGTTGATGTATCAGAAGTACCTATCCCCTCATTTACCTCTTCAACTCCAGGTGGATGTGGACCATTAAACGTAACTTTTTCCAATACAACTAATGATGTAAACGCCACTTACACTTGGGACTTTGGAAATGGAAACTCATATTCAGGACAAAACCCTCCTGTCGAAATTTATACTGATGATGGAGTCTATAGTGTAAGTTTAAGCATGGACAATAATGGTTGTGTAGGAACAACAACAATTGATAGTATGATAACTGTTGGTCCACCCACAGCAAACTTCACCTCTGATACCGTAAGTGGTTGTGATCCTCTAGTTGTACAATTTTCTGACTTATCAATTTCTCAAGATCCAAGTGATCCTATTATTGATTGGCAATGGAATTTTGGAAATGGGAACACATTCAATGGACAAAACCCTCCACCCCAAACTTTTACTGTAGGAACATATTCGGTTAGTCTTCAAGTTACTACTTTAAATGGTTGTACACATTCACTAGTAAATAATAATTACATTGAGGTAGGAGCTATTGATTTAGTTGATTTTACAAAAGACCTTGATACTATTTGTGCAAAAAATGATGTCTCTTTTACAAACTTAACTCAAATCTCTGTTCCACATGACCCGAATGAAATAAGCTACACTTGGGATTTCTATGATGGTGGTACTTCACAGGATGCAAACCCTATTTATAATTACCCTATTGATACGGGATCATTTGACGTGTCGCTGACTGTTACTTTCAGAGGGTGTGAATTATCAATGACAAAATCAAATGAAGTATATATAAATGCTCCTATTGCAAGGTTTAGCACATCAAATGTTCTATGCAACCCAGATCCAAGTATGTTTCCTTTAACTGTTAATGTAACAGATGATGCAATTGCAGGAAGACCTTCTGATGATGTAACTATGATTTGGAGGTGGGGTATTCCAGATGATCCAGATGATATACTAAATCCTTCAGATATTTTTGACTTAAATCAAGGAGATACATCACACACCTTTAATAAT
Organism: uncultured Flavobacteriales bacterium; assembly: GCA_964580965.1. Classification (GTDB taxonomy): domain Bacteria; phylum Bacteroidota; class Bacteroidia; order Flavobacteriales_D; family Crocinitomicaceae; genus CAIUKX01. Next base: position 29,747 of record CAZOLZ010000015.1, read on the forward strand.
TTTGGAACGTATACAATCAAACAAGTTGTAATCAACAATACCACAGGCTGTAGCGACAGTGTAGAAAACCAGATATTTATAACGAATGTTGATGCAAGTTTCACACTTTCAACAGATACAATTTGTAGAGATGGGTTTTTAGATTTAACAAGTACATCTGTATACTCTCACCCTATGGCTACATTTGAATATGATATGGGAAATGGCGACGTGTTAACAGATGAAATAGCTACCTATTCATATGCTAATTCTGGAAGTTATGATATTCAATTAGTCGTAACAAACTCTGTAGGTTGTAGTGATACAAGTATTTTCAATAATTTCGTTGTTTTATCTCCACCTATAGCAGCATTAGCTTCTACTGATAGCGCTGGGTGTATTCCTACAAGCGTTGATTATACGAATTTATCTAATACTCAAGGTAATGGTCTTGCCTTACAAAGTTTCTTTTGGACTTTTCCAGATAATAGTACACAAACAACAAATTCAATAACCGATCAGACAACATATGACTTCAATTCTTTAGGAATATTGACAACAACATTAGTTACTACTGATATTTATGGGTGTGTATCTGAACCAGCTTCACTAGACATGTTAATCACTCAGCCAGTTGCTAGTAATATTATGGATACTGTAATTTGTAATAGTGATTCTATTGTTTCTTGGAATAATTCAACTGGTTATGGAAATATGACTTATGATTGGTATGTTGACGGAACTCATACATCCAATAACATTAATCAACCTTTATCATTTTCAGAAGTTGAAAGTCCAAGTTACAATGAATTAATGCATACAATTGGATTAGTCGCAACTGATGAAAATGGTTGTGTTGATAGTATTTCTAAAAACTTACATATCTCTCTCCCACATGCTAATTTTGCTTATATCGCTTCAGGTGCAACGGCAAATAGCCTGGGAGAATATACTTGTCCACCTGTATTTGAGGATTTTAATGATTTATCTACTAGCTATAGGAACTTGTCAAACTGGAATTGGGATTTTGGAGATGGTAAATCATCAACCTTTCAAAACCCAAGTAATACTTATGTTTTTCCTGGTACTTATACACTTTCAATGCAAGTCACTGATGAATTTGGATGTTCTGATGATACTGTTCTAGTTGACTACCTTACAATTTTAGGTCCCCAAGGAGATTTAACATCAACAGAGTTTGGAGACCCTTGCTTACTAATCTATGAATTTACAGTAACAAATATGATTTATGTTGATTCCATTGTTTGGGATATGGGTGATGGTACAATCTATTATAACAATACTATTATTCAACATACCTATGCTTTCGGAACATATTACCCAACATGTAAATTAATTGATTCTTTAGGTTGTGAAGTCACCTATCCTCTGGATACAATCAACGCAAACCCTATCGTTCTGATAGCAGATGCTGGACCAGATCAAGAAATCTGTATCGATTCTACTAGTTTTAATGCATCAGCGATTCAATATGGAACTGGAAACTGGACCACAATATCGGGAGGTGGGAATATAATGATTCCTGACAGTATAAATTCTCCCCTTATCAATTTAAATTTTGGGTTACATACTTATGAATGGACAGTTAGTAATGCCTGTGAAACTGTTCGTGACACTGTTCATATCACCTACACTGATCAAGCTAGTTTTCCTAATGCTGGACCAGATCAATACCTTTGTTTTAATAATACTAATCTAAGTGCAAACGAAGCCATTTTAGGTGTTGGCAATTGGTCATTAGGAAATGGGGGTGCAACTATAATTGACCCAACAGATTCATTGACTCAAATTACAAACTTAGCTGTAGGAACTAATGAGTTGATTTGGACAATTTCAAACTTCTGTTCTTCTGTTTCTGATACAGTAAATATTGTTTTAGAAACTACTCCAACAACACCTAATGCAGGCCCTGACAAACAAATTTGTGGTGATAACACACAGCTAGAAGGAAATGTACCTATTCATGGTAATGGTAATTGGTCAATTATATCTGGAAGTGGTGTTTTAAATGATAGTACTTCACCTACTGCAACTATTTCAAATAAAAGTGTAGATTCTACAGTTTTAATTTGGACAATAGCTAATACTTGTGATACTTTAAGAGACACTGTAATTATTGAACGAGTAACATTTGCAACAACAGCAAATGCTGGGATTGATATGGGGGTCTGTGTAAACAATGCTCAACTTTATGGTAATGAAGCTGTAATCGGAATTGGAAACTGGACAGTGTTAAGTGGAGGAGCAACAATAACTGATCCAACAGATTCATTATCAACAGTAACTAACTTGTCAGTTGGCGTTAATGAATTTGAATGGGAAATTTCGTCATTATGTGGTACAACCAGGGATACAGTTATTATTAATTTAGAAACACAACCAGACGCTCCAATTATTGGATTGGATACAATAATATGTCAAAACTTCACAACCTTAAATGCTACAGAGGTTAATGTAGGTATTGGAGAATGGTCTCTATTATCAGGACAAGGAAATATCACGGATGTGAATAACAACCGTTCTCCATTTACTGATATAGGTCTTGGAGACAATATTTTACAATGGAAAGTATATAACTCATGTGCTTCTGATTCCTTACAAGTAACAATTACTCGTTTTGAAATTCCATCAGTAGCTGATGCGGGAATTACAACAGCTATTTGTTCAGATAATATTACATTAGAGGCTGTCTCTCCTCTATTTGGAGATGGGTTATGGTCTGTTTATCAGGGAAGTGGTACATTTTCTGATCCTACTAATCCAACATCGAGTGTGAGTAATTTAAGTATTGGAAAAAATATTTTACAATGGGAGGTTAGTAATGCCTGTGGAATAAATACTGATACTGTTACGATTACGGTTGACACTCCACCATCACAAGCTAATGCTGGTGAAGAAGAAACGATTTGTGGCGGATCAATTATTTTACAAGGAAACGATCCTGGTGCTGGATATGGTGAGTGGACATTTGTAACTGGAAGTGGAAATATCAATACCCCTAGTGACTCTACATCCGTTGTCAATAATTTAGCTTTAGGTGAAAATATATTGAGGTGGACTGTAAGTAACGCTTGTAATACTTCCTACGCTGATTTTATCGTTAATAACGTTGGTGATTGTGAAGATGAAGATAGTTTAAGAGATGTCTTAATTTATTTTGTGCCAAATTCATTCACTCCTGATGGGGATGAACACAATCAAGTTTTTCAACCAATATTTACAAGTGGAATTGATCCTTTACAATACACTCTGCTTATTTTTAATCGTTGGGGAGAATTGATTTTCGAATCGCATAATAAAGAGATTGGTTGGAAAGGAACTTATGGTACTAATGATCGGAAAGCACAAAGTGGAGTTTATGCATGGAAAATTTCTTTTGTAGAACGAGTTACAAATAAAGAACATGTTGAAATTGGTCATGTACTATTAATGAGGTAAAAGAAAAGGAAGAGTCAATCTTTCACATTTCCTTTTCTCACTTTTCTTTTGGCATCTTTTAAAGCTTTATCTAAAACCCATTCAATTTGACCATTAACACTTCGAAATTCATCCTCTGCCCATTTTTCTATTGCCTTATAGGTTTCTGGATTAATTCTCAATATAAACGATTTCTTTGCCATTTTATCCATTCAATGTTCCTGTATTTACTACTGGAATTACCTCCTTATCCCCACATAAAACAACCATCAAATTACTAACCATTGATGCTTTTTTATCATCATCAAATTCTGCTATTTGATCTTCCGATATTTTAAATAGAGCGTCTTGAACCATTCCAACTGCACCTTCGACAATCTTTTTACGTGCTGCTACTATCGCTTCTGCTTGTTGTCTTTTTAACATAGCACTTGCAATTTCGGGAGCATAAGCTAAATAACCAATTCGCGCTTCTATTACTTTAATCCCTGCAATCATTAAACGTTCTGTGATCTCTTTTTCTAATGCATCATTAACCTCATCCATCCCAGAACGTAAAGTTATTTGATTAGCATCATCAAAATTATCGTATGGATAAGACCCTGCTAATTTTCGGACTGCTGCATCTGTCTGTACTCTAACAAATTCAGTGTAATTATCAACTTCAAAAGCAGCTTTAAACGTATCCTCAACTTGCCAAACTAATATGACATTAATCAAAATAGGATTACCTAACTTATCATTAACTTTAACGCGCTCACTATCAAAGTTTCTCGCTCTTAAAGAAATTTTTATGTATTGATAAAAAGGATTCAACCAAAAGAACCCATTTGCTTTAACAGTTCCTTTATATTCACCAAAAAGGACCATTACTTTAGAACTATTTGGAGATACAGTAAAAAACCCTTTGGCAAGAAGTATAACTAAGATTAAAAAGACTAAAAAAATTGGGTTTTTAGTTAATACAACTAATGCGGTAATAATTCCTAACATTAAAATCATTAAGGTTAAATAAACATAACCGTTTTTTGGTGTAATTTTGGTTTCCATATTGTGATATTAAAATAATATCACAATGATAATAAAATAATTTTAAATTTAAAAAAAAAGAGCTATCCAAAATGGATAGCTCTTGAAGTAAAGTACCTCTTAAAATTATCTTTTATTGAATTTAATCACTTGACCATCTTGTGATTTTAAGATGTAAATTCCACTTGATAAATTTTCAACATTTGCTTTATTTGTTTTCTTAGAAGAAGCGTCTAATACTTTTACCCCATTTAAATCATAAATTTCGAAGTTTGATTTCTTAGTTAAATGTAAAACATCTTCAACTGGGTTTGGATAAACAATGAAATTCGATTTATTCATTTCGATTTCTTTTCTCACCAATGTACTTTTATCTAAATCATGAGCATATAAACCGGTACCAGTACCTACCAACAACTCATCGTAAAATAATACATTAATCTCTGTTCCAACTGGGTAAGAATAAGCAGGAGACCAACCACTGGTAAAATCAGCAGAAATAGCATGAATTTCTTCATTTATTGCAATAAAAATCACTCCATCACCAATTGTAATTGCTGAAGCGCTTCCTCCAATACCATAAGGTCCAAAAGTTGAATTCCATATTCCTGATGCTAAATCTTTAACTTGCACATTATTTACTGGTAATAGTCCTGGATCAACATTCAATACAACTAACGAATCATGAGATTTAGATAATTCTAAATCAACAACACTATCAGTAGCGCCATATGAACCATCTTGTACAGGTGTTGACCAAGATGTTCCGTCAAATTCAGTTCTATACAATCCATATGCCCCTGATGTTAATACATCAGATTCAATCGCCATATACAACACAATTTTACTATTCTCATAAGTGAATTGAACATCTAAAACATTAACATCCTGTCCATCTGTTGATGTTAAAATATACATTTGTTGCCAAGTATCTCCACCGTCCATACTGTAAAACACACCTCCTTTTTGACCATATGTGCCAACAAAAGATGCAGCTATAATTTCAGAGTTTGTTCGGCAAATATCAATTGAAGAACAAACTGAATTAATAGAATTAAAGTTATAAGGTGCATGTTCTGGTGAAAAAACTTGTTCCCATCCATCAGTCATCCCTGTTGGTACACCTCCATTAATTGTTCTATAAACACGTTGATTCCCAAGAAATACAGTGTCTGCATCATTTTTATCTATAGCTACTGCTTCATATGGGGCACCATCAAAATTTGGAAAAATAGGGTTCGCCCAAACTTCAGAAGAAGTGTTGTAATTTTCAACTTTACGAATTCCTGATTTTGACGCAACCCAACCGATTAAATAATCATCTGTCATTTCAATATCATTAACCTGTACAGCTTCTAAACCTGTGTTCCATCCAAAAATTGAATCTCCATACTCTCTTGAATAACCAAATCCGATATTGGTAGAATGGTATTTCATGTCTTCAAAAAACAGATCCTCGATGGTTTTACCATCATCAGCACGATTTAAATTGCCGATATATTCAACACCTATATTATTCCAAACCCCCATACTTGTTGTATCTTTTAATAGAGCATTTCCAATCATGATTGATCTAAAATTCAATGTATCATTGATTACAAAATTTGATCCAACCACACCTCCTTGGGGTCCTGGTACATCCATATCTAAATAATTCCAACTGAAACCATTATCATTTGTCCATGCAATTTTACGATCTTGTGAAGTTGGATTAGCAAGATCTGGTTGTCCAGCTAAATACCATGTTCCATCATCTGCAAAACCTATTGTCATCCACTCAATACCTGAAATTGTAGGAGACGGATTCATTACAGAACTTAATGGGCTTGATGAAGATAAAGCGTCATATGGATCCATAATTGAATATAAATGTGGTGAAGCACCTCTATCTAGAATATATAACTGCTTATTAAACGGATTGATCTCTAATTGGGGTGGGTCATTATAGGTCTTCAACAGATCTATTCCTCCTAAATCAGTAAAATTCCCTAAACTATTCAATGATCCAAAAACCAATGTATCATTGCCAGAAGGTAACAAGTTGTTTTTTAACAAAATCATTGTATCACCTTTCACAATAAAATTCTTAACTAATGAGTCAACCTTTGTTGCCGTTGTTGCAGTTGTGTTTGTTTTGTATAAATCCCCTTGATGTAAGAAGAAAATGCTGTTTGAATTTCCATGAACATCTAAAGTATTAACTTGATCACCAAAACCATCATCAGCACCAGCACTTGGTAAAACTTGCCAATCAAAGTTTTCAATTGAACCTGTTCCTCGATATGCCTTTGCATAAAAAATTGAATTAGGACTTTCTGTAGAAACAACTATGTAAGCAGAATCTGTATCAAATTGCCATGTTGCCATGTTTTTGACAGTTCCTCCATAAACACCTTCCGTGGTTGCTGTTGAAAGTACTTGACAATAACTATTAAAACCAAGCCCTAGAAGCACAGTAAAAATTAGTAATCTCTTTTTCATCATATTTATTTATTTATTGTGATACATTTTGTTCAACCCTTAATCCGATATCCAATACTTCGTCAATTTTGGATGCCGTAATTGCTTGTTCCAAAGTAAATGTATAAGTTCCTTTTTGGGGTAATTTTCTTTGACTAAATCTTAATTCATGCTCAACAATAGTTCCGGTTTTTTTACCCATCCAAGAACCATCGGAATGAGTGATTTTAAACTCAAAAGGCTCTCTTCCATTTTCACCACCTGGAGAAGTGGAACTAAGAAAAATCCAAAGATTACTGTAATCATAATCCGTCGTTGTTCTTAATGTGATAATAAAGATATAATTTGCAGATGTATCTTCAATCTCTACTTGAAATGAAGGTTTCACTTTTTGATTCCATTCCTTTGACTCAAATGAATATATCTTTTCATAGAACGCTTGATCCGAACATGAGGCAAAAAGAACCAGACCCAACAAAACATATAATAACTTATATCTTTTCATTATTTTCTACTTTAGGATTTCTTGGCTTGTTATTGCTCTTCCTTTTCTTAAATGGTTTTTTACCATTATTCGATTTCGAAATATTTTTTTCTACCGGATTGTTTTGCTCTGTTTTTTGAGTATTTACATTATTTCCAGACTCGCCTTTTGGTTTATTTCTAGACTTCTTCTTTTTCTTCTTTTTGAAAGAATGTTCAAATCGGCTTAGACTGTCTTGACCAACTACATTCGAATAATCGGGTTCAGCAATTTCAATTTCTGTCTCTATGAAATCATTCAAATCTGCAGGAAATTTACCATTACGGTTTAATTCGATAACTTCTTTGACTCTTTCATGTGTCAAAGCAATTAAACCGCCACCAACTCCTCCATCGTAGACATACCACATTTGATTTTTAAATACATCTGTTTTAACATGATGTGCAGTGCCTTTTTCTGTCTTGAGTTTAATTTCTGCCTTAGGGAATGATTTTAAAGCGTCAACATACATGTCTAACTCATAGTTTAAACAACATTTCAGTTTTCCACATTGACCGGCTAACTTTTGAGGATTTAGGGAAAGTTGTTGGTATCGAGCTGCTGATGTGGATACAGATCTAAAATCTGTTAACCATGTTGAACAACACAATTCTCGACCACAAGAACCAATTCCTCCTAATCTTGAAGCTTCCTGACGAGAACCAATTTGACGCATTTCAATACGAACCCTAAATTCCTCTGCCATTTTTTTGATCAACTGACGAAAATCAACTCTTCCCTCAGCAGTATAGTAAAATGTAGCTTTAGATCCGTCACCTTGAGATTCAACATCAGAAATCTTCATTTCAAGATTCAACTCAATAGCCATTTTTCGAGAGCGTTCTTGAAAACCTGTTTCTTTTGCTCTTGCTTCTTTCCATTTTTCTACATCTTCTTGATTGGCAATTCGATGTATCTTTCTCGTTTCTAATGGTTTTAAATTTGGCTCTTTCTTTTTAACCTGTATTCTAGCTAATTCTCCAACAATTGATACAATTCCAACATCATATCCTGATGCTTCTTCTACTACAACAAGGTCGCCTCCTTGAAGGCTAAATCCTTTGCTATTCCTGTAAAAACTCTTTCGACTATTCTTAAATCGAACTTCAACTATATCATATGGTGCTTGATTTGTTGGTAAGTTCATATTTGCTAACCAATCAAACACTTCTAACTTGTTACATCCACCAGAACTACAGTTACCATTATTCTTACAACCCTTTGGAGAACCACCTCCTGAGCCACAACTAGAACAACCCATAACTATTAATTTTTATAAATATGTTGTAAAAATACGAAATTGAGTTCAGTATACAAGATTAAATCTGCAAGACTTTCAAAAAGAAAATGTTTAAAAAAGGCATAAAAAAAGGCCGATTTCAAACCGGCCTAAATGTATTAACATAAATAATTAAAATTATTCTTCTGTTTCTTCTGTTTCAAATACTCTTTTCGGTCTCAATTTTGCAAATAAACCTAAAGAAATCCAAAATGGAACCGCAAAACCTAATAGGAAAAATAATAACCAAAAAGCCATTCCACCAATTACTAAAAACAATACAATTCCAAAAATGCTCATTTTTTTTGAGTTTTAATATTAAATCAAAAGCAAATTTAACAAAATAATTTAATTCTTGTTCACATTTCTATTTCTTTCTGTAAATAGTCGTCAAACAAAACGTAAATATTGATTAAAAAGTATAAAATTTGAGTCAAAAATATAATTTATAAATCCCTAAATTATTACTAAATTTGCACAAGATTTCAATCTTCTTTTTTTAAGAATAAAATCTAACATTAAATACAAAACTGTAGCATGACTAAAAAGAGTAAAAAATACACCCTCACTTTAGATGTTGAAGAGACATACAGAATGATTGGGATTTGCTCTCATCATATTGATTACAGGTTAGTATGGGGGATTAATAATGAATTGAATTCAAACTTCATAAAGGCTGAAAACTTATTTCAAATTTTCGGTAAAAAAGGTGTGGTCGTATCAGAACATTCTTATTACACTTTTTTTGATGATGAAAATGAAATTAATTATTATTTAATCAAAAATAAGAGTAGCAATCATTATTTGATTCCTGAAAAGGTTGAGTTTGATTATTTGTTTTTTATCTGTGATGATCATTATGATTTACAAAAAAACATAATAAACAAATTAAAGAATGTTAGTAGTGTTTTAACAGCTTCAGAATTGGATACCTCTGAAATTAAATCTACTGATAATATTAACTTTTAATTTAAAAACTGAAGGAAGTCCTTCAAAAACATAAAACGAATGAAAAGTACCAAAATTGTCGCAACATTAGGTCCTTCCTCAAGTGACAAGGAAACGTTAAAGCAAATGTTTTTAGAAGGTGTCA